>CAJUDO010000010.1 GCA_910585405.1 uncultured Peptococcaceae bacterium
TGCCTGATGTTGACCAATAAAAGATTAGAGAATTTCTATTAAGAAATAGAAATTCTCATTTTTTTTGCGTTTATAAACTATAAAGGGGGTGCCGGAATGGCTAATTTATATGTAGGCTCAGATGGTGTGATACACAGCGGAAATGGAAACGGTGTTCAGGGAGCAGTGGCTGTTACTACTTCAACAACTGGAAGAACAAATGCGGATGGCTCCCATTCTACTTACAGTACGGGTAATTATAATAATGCGTATTATGTTAGTACGGTAAGAAAGGTGTTTTATTGGTTGTTTACAATTACCGCTGGTCTACTGATTGGAATTGGTGTATACGAATTGATTGGACAAAGTATATTTGCATCGTCTGAGGCAACGACGACAACGGAAAGTATTGAAAATTGGTTTTACAGTTTAGCACCTTATATATTTGCAATTGGCGGATGTGTAGGAAGTATCTGGTATGGTGTTTCCTTTGCAAAGGACAGGTCGTATGATTTAGGTGCAATTATTTTAGCAATGTTATCTGCAATGGGCGGAGTTGCTGTATTAGCACTTGCCCTAGCAATTGTATGTTTTGTTGTCGCACTAATTATTAGTATTTTAAGTGCATTTTTTGTGATTATCATAGCTGTGGCCGTAATAATTAGTCTGTTTGAGGGGTAGAAGAGCTTATGAAAAAATATGAGGATATTGTGGGTGAATTGAATCTTTTTACCGATTTAAACGATGCGGCTATTGCTAGATTTGTGAAAGAAGTGGATGCACTTGCTCAGATTCGAGAACAGTATCGTGAAGAATTTGAAAGCAACGTAGCTTCTGTAAGAAATCTTGCAAGTAACGCAAAAAATCAGTGCAATACGGAAAAAAATAGGAGGGAGAGATTTGTCCAAAACGTGGTAAATGATCTGCAGCGTATTATGTCAGAGATAAAGGATCCTCATTTCTATAGGATGGAAAAAAAATATACATTTGATGCCAGAAACCGTCATATAAATGTGTCTGATTTTCAAGCAGATGATCTGATGCAGAAAGCACGTGAGGAACTCCTATTTTTGAGAACATGTATTGGTAAATTAAATCAGGCTTTCCTTCCAGCGGGGATAAGTAATGCAATTGGTGCAGTGATTCCTGCACATAGGAAGCACAAGTTTAAACAGATTGTAGAATCAAGAAACAAAGTTTTGGATTATGTTGAACCTTTGCTTGATATTTCAGAGTTTGAATCTTTCATAGCAGAAGTGAACGAGGTATGTGAGAATCGTATAGCAGAGGAACATACCTATCTGGAGCAAAGGCTTGCAATCCTTCCAGAACTAGGCCTTCAGAAAAAACAAATGGTTTTAGATTACTACAATCATGGTCTTGTACTGTTTGGGGAACAGGCAGGGCTATTTGATTATGATGAATATAACATCTTATACGGTATTTACACCTATAACACAAATTATATGTTTTTATTTGCGGAGACTGACTTGGGTAAAAGTGCAATAAATGTAATGGAGGATACCACTTTGAACATGCCAGTAATGTTAGATTCGTTACAAGATAATTATTTATATTTGTGCTCAGGGAATCACCAGATGAATCGACACTTCAGTTCTGTTTCATTGGATATGTTAATAGCAAACGACGACAATGAGGTAATATTCATTGATGTAAAAGGGCTTGGCAGTGAGTACGCGGTATTCAATAAATTGACCTCGACGGAACATGTATCTATCTGGAGCACAACTCCTCAAGTATCATCAGGATTGGATGAACTTGAATCCTGGATTTCGTCTGTTTACAGTGAAAATTTAGCGGATCGGTATGGTTCACTATCGGAATACAATGCATCACATGAAAGAAAAAAGCCAGAGAAATATATTTTCATTAACGATTTAAAATCAAACATTGAGATGAAGGATTTTGAAAGATTTATCCGTATTGTAAAAAATGGAAGAAAAGCAGGCGTTTATGTCCTTGCTTCTTCAACATTGGATGATATTTCAGATAGACACTTTAGTGAGGTGTTTGGCGAAATACAGCTTGAGATGCAGATCATTGCGGTGGAAAACATGTCGGTGAAATTAAAAGAAAATGCCTTAATCAGACTGAATACAAGTATTGAACGTAATAAATTAGACACTGTATTTTCTCTGTTACGGGGAAAGAAAGAACAAAAAGAAATAATTCCGTTAGAAAGGTATCTTCCGCAAAGTAATGACTGGCATAAACTGCGTGCAGACAAAGAAATCGTTATTCCATTTGGAATTGATTCTAATGGAAAGATTGCTGTGTTAAAAATTTCATCTGAAAAACCTTATACGATGATCATTGGGGACCCACGCCATGGTAAAAGCAAACTCATGCACACAATTATTATGATGGCAACTTCAAGATATTCAGAGGATGAAGTCAAAATAGCTGTCATGGATTTGAAAGATGGTGCAGAATTCAATGTATATGCCAAGGCAGGTCTTCGGTCAGTGGAGTGTGTTGTGAATGATGAAGATCCGGATGCGATGTTGTCATTTTTAAAATATTATGTTGCGCAAATGCATAGCAGACAGGAATTGTTTGAAAGAATGGAAGAAGCGACAGGCGTTATCATTCAAAAATACGAAGATTACAGAGAAACGAATTCCAATTTCGGTGATGTGATGCCTGAAATGCCAAGACTCATTTTACTGATTGATGAATTTCAGACATTGTTTGATGGAGCGTCTTCTTCGCTGCTTATGAGTGAATTAGTGAGAAAAGGGGCGACATATGGCATCCACGTAGTTTTATCTTCACAAAGAGCGCTTAGTTCCAATCCGAGAAATGGATTTACAGCAGATTTGAAAGATTATTTTACAAGCAGATTTGTCTTTAAATGTCCCCAATCTGCAGCAAAAACAGTATTGTCTGACAGATGTGCTGATACTGGAAGAGAAAATAGCGGGATTCATAAGGCTGCATTGTTAGGCAAAGGACATGTTATTTACAACTCATACATGGGACAAACGGAAACAGATAATGTGGATGTACAATGTTTCTATCCATCAACGGAGCTTGTCGCCCGGTTTGTTCAGGTGCTAGAGAAGATGAAGGGTGGAGCCCCCAAGATTTTGCTCAAAAAAAACGCAAAATCAATTTATAACAGTTTGCCTGCAGATGGAAGCGTGCATATTGGAAACTCTGTAAGACTTCATCATGATCTTGCGACCGGCAGTAATGATTATATTAGAGATGATATGACAGTATCTTTTTCAATGGAGTCCATTTTGAAGAACATGATTGTAACAGGTAATGATGTACGTGTAGTAGATTCAATAATCGGTGCTATTAAATACTTTTCAGATACAAATACAGAGTATGTTTTATTGAATATTTTGGGATCAACAGAAAAACTTGAAGAAGTTAAAGAATCTTCATATTTTAAAGTTAAAGTATACTCAGATATTGGTTCTCAGATGAAGGCGCTGGAGGAATGTGCCACTCTTGATGGAGAGCGTTATGTTGTGAACTTACTAGTCGAACCAGATTTATATGAAGAATATGCACAAAGCCTCGGTGGACTGCGAAAGAGCAGCGGCGTAGAAGTACTGAAAAGCGTATTGAGTAAGAACCAAAAAATGTTTTCTGTTTTGTACAGCAAGAGTTTCAAAAATTTGAGAAATTCTATGCAATATGTTATTAGCGAAGCTCCAGTGCATATTGCTTCGGTAGGTGACCATGAGAACGTAAGAATGTCGGTGTCAGAGAATATCCACCTCGCTACAGGCGATTTTGATGTGCCTAGAAAAGATTCGATTAAAGCATATTATTATAATAAGGATACAGAGAAGTATGGAAAAATGATTATGTATCGCAGAGAATTGAGTGCTAAATCGTATGAAGCTCTTTTGTAGTTACAGCTTAGAAAAATAAAAATATTCGTTTATAAAGGGACTGATTCGAATTCATCAGATGTATTTTTGAGATATTGATGACCTGTCAAAGAGATTGCCTGTAAAAAAAGTGCTGAAAAATAAAGAATTTTGGGAAGAAATTCCGTTATTAAAATTAAACACAGGGAAACCTGAAATATCATATACAAATCGAGGAGGAAAATAGTTATGACAGTAAAGAAAAATGTAGTTCCAGAGACAAAGGTATCGACAGGAAGTGTGCAGGATCTTATTAATCAGATGCGTGGAACAACGGCTTCTTCAGAAAACCATAACATAACAGAAGCATCGGAAACATCAAATTCTGCAGCACCAACTGAACCCACAAAAAAAGGGGTAATTCCAAAAGCTATCGTATCTGTCGATCCTGAAATCCAGAAAATGAGGGAATTATTGAGTTCTGGAAGAGAAGCTGTGATTGATTCGGACGGAACAATTTCGGAGGCTGGAGATGATAGGCAGACTTCAACTACAAAGGCAAAGACAGTGCCAAAAGCCATTGTAAGTATAGAGACAGACAATAGAAATGTACAATCAATCATTGACGAGATGAGAGGATGTGCGAATGATTCAAACAAAAGCCCAGACAGCCTTGACTCAACTTCAAAAGGAAGAAAGACAGAGGAATTTCCTAAAAAGAAGGGCTTAGTGCCACAGGGAACTGTATCTGAGTAATATGGAGGAGTGATAAAAATGAAAAAAGTAGTTCCCAAGACAAACGTTTCAGCGAATAAGCAGTGGTATGAGAACAATAGAGATTTGCTTGAAGCAGAGATCGTTGCCATGAACGACTTTAAGCCAGATGCCAGATTTTACTTCATGGATGACGGAAGAATGTACTGGCTTGTAAGATTCTGCCCTGTTGTTGCAGGAAGGAAAACCAGAACGTATACATTGGCGTTAGTCTATGATGAGGATCATCCTAAGCTGAGATATGGAAGCAGTGTAAAGGCATATCCTCTTAGCCCAACAATTGACGAGTTGCAGCAAATGATAAACAGAATGCCAAATGTAAGTCCCAAAAATATTCCACATACTTTGGTTGACTCCAGAGGAGAACGCTATTTGTGCAGTGCAGATACCAGTAATATCAAGACAGATATGAAAAATGGAGGTGTCACAAGTGCTGCAACCAGTCTTAGATTCGCTATGAGATGGATTAATATTTTTGAATTGGGATTGATTGACCCGGAGACATGGGCTAAATTTCAGAGACATGGTGAAATTTAATGGGAGAGGGACGCGTTATGGAAATAGAAAAGAATTTGCAGGGAACAATTTTGCAAGAAGCAACGCATGTCTGCGAAGAAAAAGAGAATGAAGATGTTTCTGCTGAAGAAACTGTTAAAAAAGAAGTCAGTATTTCAAATTCAGTAATAGCTTGCAAAGAAGTGCCAAAACCGGAAATAGTTTTAACATTGGAAGATGAACTTGATACAGAATTTAGAGAGAATGAAGCAAATTACTATTCTAATGTAGGTATAACGGCAGAAGGAGTTGAACAGAAATATATCATTCTTATAGATAAAAATAAAAAAGCGGACATGCCTATTAAGGTAATTCCGTTGATACCATCAGGACGCCAGATTCTGAGATACAAAGACGAGATAAATGCTTTCTGTGCAAAGCTATATGGTGTTTCGAATGATAAGGAGAATCCTGGCGAAATATACCTTTCTACGTTACGCATGAACCGAATTGTGGATAAATACAGACAAGGGGATTTGCTGACAACGGCTGAGATCAGAGATTATATCCAGGAAATTGCTGATTGGACCACGAAAATGACTTGTTATCGAGAGCGGGCAATCAAAAAAATCCAAATGGAAGAATCACAGAAGCGTTCACGTGAATATGATTATGCAAATGGTGTGAACAAACGCTGCAAAAAGGTTGTCATTAGCGATAGAGCATATGCTTCTATTGCTGCAGAGTCGTTATCTCGCGATCCTCTCGAAACAGGAGGAATTCTGCTTGGTCATTATGAAAACGGTATCTGGTATGTAGTGGAAAGTACTGATCCGGGGCTTAATACAAGCCATACAACGGTTCATCATGAAATGGATCAGCAGTATCACAATCATATTTACCCGGTGATTTCGAGAGTATATGAAAAAGACCTTTTGCTGCTAGGCTTATGGCATAGACATCCCGGCAGTTTTAATAAATTCTCTGCAGATGACAATAAAACAAATTCCGAATATGCCAAAGTGATTGAAAATGGCGCGCTTTCATTCTTGATTAATTTAGCTTCTGAAACACAGTTAACCTGTTATTATTTAGATTATTGTGACACGAGAGCCTATTTCCAGCCTAAAGTTGAGATTGGTGATAAATATTTTGAAGGGACAGATTTCCTAAAAATTGCTTCAATGGACACTTTGTTTAAGCGCAGAAAACAAATGAAGACAGAATTGATGGACAGTGTTATTTGAAATGAATGCGAATCACTAATATTTCAGGTGATTCGCATTTTTCAATGGAAATTATAAAAAATAATACGTTAATAATTATATCGGATAGTCAAAGGAGGAAAATATCATGATAATAAACAGAACAGATATTTTGAATGCATGCAGCCGGACCGGCGCAAATATTAATCAGATTTTAAAGAATCAGCTGGCCGAAGTGAAAGAAGAAGTGATTGTACAGATGGATGAAAATCAGGTAGACAAAGAAAGATTGTCTGTGGAAAGAAACAACCTGATGAGCGGCGGGTTTGGAAAATCTGCTTGTGAGGCGGTAGAAGAATCTGTCGACCGAACGATGGCAGAAAAATTTTTCTCTAAAGAAAAGCATAAAAAGAATTATATCATGCATATGTCCAGTGAAATTCTTGCTAATACTGAAAACGAGGGCGAAGTATTCGCAATCGGAAGGGAAGATACTGCAAGGTATTATGCCTTGGCTATGAATGAATATAATCTTATAACAGAAAAAGAGATATGTAATTGTGTTGGGTTGATTGTATCGAATGAAAATTTTGCAAAATTACTTAATAAATCAGTAAGAATTAACGGTTATGAATTTTTTGGAACTTATCTTAACGGGGAGTGGCTATTTTATAAAACAGATACCAATCGTTCCTTCATGACCTTACTGCCATTTGACCTGGTAACAAATCTCTATTCTAGAAATACAGGATTGCTTGAGTCGAAGGTTATGCTGAAAAAGAAGGTTTTGATTGCCGGAGCCGGTTCTGTAGGCTCATTTATTGCATTAGAGCTTGCACGTGCCGGTGTAGGGTATTTCGTTTTGTGCGACAGTGACATTTTGGAAATTCATAATATTTGCCGCCATCAGCTTGGATGGAAGGATCTTGGCAGATATAAAGTGGATGCGGTAAAGGATGCAATTTTGAATATTAATCCGAATGCAATTGTGGAAGTGTTTCATGGATATCTGCAGGAACTGCCGGAAGCCTTCGTGGAAAATGTCGATATGATTGTGGGCACTGGGGACAACAGAGAAGCCAATGCATTTGGAAATGATTTAGCAGCAGCCTGCAATGTTCCTTTTGTGAATACAGGCTGTTGGCAGAGAGCACATGCAGGCGAAGTGTTCTATTGGGCTCCAAACAGCAGTTCACCGACATACAGAGAGGCATTTTCAAATCTGATTTCGGAAGAACGTTCTGTATCACATGCAAACTACTTTGCTGATGAGGGCGATGAACGCGCCTTGAATTTTGAACCGGGAGTATCCAGTGATATTGAGTTCGTGACACTTATTGCGGTCAAATTAATTTACGATTTGCTTAATGCAGGTAACGATGAATATACACCTAGAGTACTGGATTATTTGAAAAATTACACACTTGTCTGTAATACCAACAAAGCCTGTATCGGAGGAGAAAATGCGGAGATGTTTCCCAGTCCGCTGTATATCAGTAATCATATTATTTTGAAGGGGTTGGATGATGCGAGATGTTGAATGAGTTAAAACATATCATTTCAGGCTGGACAAGTATCAGTTCAGCTTGGAATGATAAAAAATCGCGAAGTGTTGAAGATGAGATTATGTTTCCCCTCGAAAATGCAATTAGAGTATTGGAAGAACAGTTGGAAAATATCAAAAATTTAAATCGAAGTGTAGAAAATGAAATTGAAAATATAGAAAGGACAGGTGAAATGTATGGCTGGTAACGCAGTTGTGGTTCATGATGTGAATATGTTGGAGACATTTGGAGGTGCGCTGCAGGAAAAGCGCGATGAGCTTGAAAATTTATACGTTTCTCTCTCAGCAGAAACATTGCAGCAGGAAACAAATTGGCAAGATCCGCAGTATGCGTATTTGAAGGAACAAGTTACAAGTTACTGCGAGATTTGTAAGGGACAATTAAACGAGCTGGATGACGCAATCTCATATATTAGCAGTTTGGTGGCGAAGCTTAGAGATATGTAAGATTGGAGAAGCACTATGAGTGATGTGAATGCAAGTGTGACGGCAGTTGATGACGCAATTGATCTATTAACAAAATATAGTACAGAATTATCAGACATTCACGCTCGCGGGTGTTTTGAGATAACTTCAATAGCACAGTTGGTTGCATCAAAAAAATATGAAAATCAAACAAAGATTGAAGAATTATGCGCAGAGATGAATTGTGAATCCTATGACGAAGAACATACTGTTTCAGATATGAATGAACAGGCAGCATTGCTGCAGAAACTTCAAACACAGCAAGAAAATTATAGTGCGCTGCTTGAAAGGGTAACGGCTCAATGTGATATAAAGCTGGAAAATTGGAACAAAACGCATAGATATTATTTGGAATTTATAGAGAGTGGAAAAAGAATTATGGGGGAGTACATTTTTCAGCTGAACAAAATCATCATCGGAGAAGGGCGCACATATGAAAGTATTCATGCAAAGCCTGGGTATTATGTGATTGTTGTAGACTCTAAGAGATATCCACAAACAGCAGAACATATACGGTTTGCTATAAAAAAGGGAATGCCGGATTTTGTCACATTGGGAAGAGAAGACGCAGCAGACAGAAGAAAGGCTTCCTTAAGAGGGATAAAAACACGTCCGGAATATGATAGAGACGAATGGCCAATGGCATGCTTTGTAGAAGGTGGAGATGGTGCGGACGTGTGGTATATCGATAGAAGAGATAACAGAGGAGCGGGCTCTAGTATCGGGTGGCAAATGAGAGGAATTCCAGATGGCTCGACGGTTAGGTTAAGACTTATTTGATAAAGGAAGGTCGCACATAATGAATGATGTTTCGTCAGAAAAATTATTGGATGATTGGATTCTTAGCGGTAAAAACGAGATCTATTCAAGGCTTGAAAAAAAGTATGATTCCTTTTTGCATCTCACAAGTAAATCGGTATTAGGTGTAATGCTTGCAAAATATAGTATGGTAACCACAACTGAAAAAAGGATTCGGTTCTTTGGAGGAGATCATAAAATCAGAAGCTCGCTGGATGAAATAAATGGGCTAATTGATGGAAAAAAAACAAAAATTCCTGATATGTTAGTAATCGCTGATGATATTTGTGGGGGAATATTTGCAATTAACAATGGATTTGTGAAAAAGGTAAACGTTGGAAATGTTATGTTTTTGCCATATAGTGCACTCTGTTTTGAAGATTTGGGTATTGGTCACGCTGATTTTGTGCATTGGTGTATGACTTGTTCATACAATGATTGGTTAATGAATGGTTGGAAAACATCTGAAAATGAATTTATTGATTATAAAAAAGCAGATGAATATATTTTGGCTAAATTGACAGTTTTAAAAGATTTAAGAGAGGAGGAGGAGAGGTGAATGACGTAGTAATGGAAGTTTCCACTCCGAAAGAATTGGTCTTAGCAATATGTTTTGCGAAAAACGCTTTTTTAAAAAGTGTAAAGATTTGCGTAGACAATACCGCGGGAAATTTTAACAAAACTATAAATGAGGATATACAGGACGCAATTATTGGGATGTATTCTCTGGAGTGCGGATATTTTTCAACAGCGCAGACAAAATCGTATGCATTTAAAATTTTGTTTGATGCGTCGGGTTCCTTTGCCAAAATATATTTAAAAACAGATTACATGAGTTCAGAAAAGGAGCGTAATGATTTTACTTGCATTGCAGCTGAAATAAGCGAGCTGTTGTTGACAGAGTGCGGATTATGGGCAAATGACTTTCAAAAAATAGCAAAGTTCTCCTCTTGGGTGAAAAAGAACTTTGATTATAAAATCACAAATACCTATAAGGATTACTCGGCAGTTGAATTGTTGCGAAATAGAACGGGGGTTTGTCAGGCGATTGCGGCATTGGCTGTGAAGGTTCTGCCTTATATGGGAATCGAAACACAATATATCTCAGGGCAGGGGTATGGAACATCTGGTTGGGGAAAGCATGCCTGGAATATTGTAAAAACAGATGGCAGATGGATTCATGTTGATTTTACGTTTGCATTAAATTCTTTATTGGTTCCGATGACCGATAATAATTTTAATTTGAAGATGTTTGAAAAAACGCATCAATGGAATTCTGATTTATTGTCTGAGGAGGCAATAGCTGCCAGATCTGCTCTATTTCATGAAATAGAAAAAAGTGAAATTTTATTAATAGAGAATGAAAAATATTTTATGATACATGGAGTCAAAATTTTTACCGAAATACCTATTTATATGAATACGGGAGATAAAGAATATATTTCCGTTGGAGATATGGTTCGGTACCTGGGAGGAGCATGTGAATTAAATCCATCAACTGATACTATGAGAATTTGTGTTGGAGGCAGAATTATGACAGTGAATGATGCGCTATCCTTGTTAAATCCTGATATTGCCGCATTTGACAGGAGCATTTTAGATATTTGCGGAATAAGAAATGTAAAATATAAGAACAAATTGATACTGACATTTGCAAAAACAGCTGTCCTGAACGACAACTGTTAAAAAATCATAAAGCGAACGTTCATGCTATCATACTATAAAGCGAGATGGTGACTTATGAAAAATTATATTATTTCGGGTCAATTGGCGGGCGCGAAAGTCAAATATAAGAATGGCGATCTGTTGTATAAAGCAAACTATCAGTATATAGTAGTCGATGATACTTTAGCGCAATCTGTTAAATGCATAGCCACTGAGGAGAGTAAAAGTTTTGTAAGTGGTTTGTTGCGAGGATATTTTGGACGGTTATTGGGAAACAATGCTTGGCTGGCGGCACTTCAAAGTGCAAGGAATCATACTTTATATACATTGAAGGTGAAGTATTGGGATGATTCGGTGAGTATAGTCTTGGTCAATTACAAGATGTATCTGCATTTTATGGAAAAATTTTAAATTCTGTTAGAATTAGATGCGTTTTTTCCGTTACTAATAGCACAAAGGAGATGAAGGTAAGAAAATGGCAATTTATAATCCGTATATTATGACAAATACAAATGGAACAGAGCATAATTCTGATCTTCGAAGTGAATTATTCTGTAAAAAGAGAGTAATCTTTATTGACAATGAGATTAACAGTGATTTGGCGACAACGATTGTCTCACAGATGATGTTTTTGAATGAACAATCATCGGATGATATCTATTTGATAATTGACAGTCCTGGCGGGGCAGTGAGTGCAGGATACAGAATTTATGATTATATTAAGTATGCCTGCAGATGTGATGTGGTCACGGTTGCCAACGGGATGGCGGCATCTATGGGAGCATTTCTGTTAGCAGCAGGAACTAAGGGAAAACGATATGCAACACAAAATTCAGAAATTATGATTCATCAGCCGCTTAGCGGAACGCAGGGACAGGCAACAGAAATGATTATTGCTGTTAATCGTATTTTAAAGATAAAGAAAAAACTGACAAAAACATTGGCTGAAGCATGTGGAAAAGATTTTGATACGGTATCAGAAGATATGGAGAGAGATTATTGGATGAATACGAAAGAGGCGAAGGAGTATGGAATTATTGATTGCGTTGGGTTCCCTGAAGAACTGAAGGAGGTTTAAATATGGCGGATATGAAATGGATTGGAATGGACGGTGTAAAAGCGTTGCTCTCAGATATTGTGCGAGATCAGGAGGCATACAGAAGAGGCAGAGCGAGCATTCCTAACATGATTATTATGATGAATCCCGGAAATGGTCAGACCTATACTACAGAAGCCATTACAGATATCCTGGCAGAATACAAATTGAGGGAATTTCACGGTCTTGATGAATACTTGGAATATAAACCGGACGGCTCCAAAGCAAGTATTGATTGGATGTTTTCGGATATTGAAGATAATGCAATTTATGATAACAGATACAAAGGAGTTGTATCTGTAGATGTTTCTAAGTTAGTAAATGTACTGAATCAGTATCAGATGAAGTGCTTCGAGGAAAATATCAGAAGCGTTGCCGAATATTCTACAGTAATTACCTATTGTGCAACTGGCTTAGGCGTCAAAGGAGAAAAACTGGTCAATCGGCTCAGAAAAGTACTTGATAAGGTAAAGGTAATAGACTGTTACAACTTTACATCCAGGGATTATGCTGAAATGATCATTCAGAATGTACTTGATAGAGGAATAGAAGTAAAGGATGAGGAAAAGATCATTAAAGTTTTAGGGGAGGTTGTTTCCAATAAGGAGGTAAGCCGTGCAAAGGATGCAATCCATTTGGCTGAACAGCTCGTATTCTATGCAGATTATTCTAAAAAGATTCCGGTACTCAGTTTTGGAAAGACAAAGGATTTTAAATTTGAATTTTGTAAGGAGGCTCAATATGAGCAGAAGTGAACGTTGGGCAACAATTAGAGAGAAAAAGAAGATTCTTCGAGAGGGAAGTTCCGGTCCGGTTTTGTATTGTGAGGGAAAAAGGTATTATACGCATGATGGTGAAGGACATCAGATTTATTTGGGAGACAGCGGAACAGGAAAGACAAGACGCGGAATCATTTCACTGATTTTAGCAAATATGAAACATAGAGAAAGTATGGTGATTGCAGATCCTAAAGGAGAAATATACACCAATACAATTGGCTATGTGCCAGATGATTATGATGTGTATAAGTTTGATTTCCGCAGATTGTATCAGAGTGACAATATTACATGTTGGAATCCTCTCACGGCACCATATGAATTGTGGAGATCTGGAACAGCAGAAAATGTTTTCAGGGCTGAGCAGATGGTAGACGATTTGGCTCATGTCATGTATCCAGTTGCACCTGATACAGATCCGTTTTGGATGACAGAAGCCAGAAATGTTTTTGCAGGCGCGGTATTTGCATTGTTTAGCTATGCGAGGCCAGAAGAAGTGAATTTATCTAGTGTATATTACCTCATTTCAAAGGGTGAAGAAAGATTTGGTGGCTCGACATTCTTAAAAGAATTTGTTGAAATGGAAGAAAACAATGAAAATGTAGCAATGCAACTACACGGTTATGTAACAACTGCAAATGATACCAGAGGTGGAATCAGAAGTTCCTTCCTAAATCGCTTATCCATGGCAACAAAAAGTGAAAGCGTCAGAAAATTTTTGAGTAATGATGACATATATATTAATGAATTGCAAGGTGATAAGCCGGTTATAATTTATGTTATTTTACCAGATGAAACTCCAATTTATGAGGATTTAGCAGGAGTGCTAATCTCACAACTTATGAATCACTATATTTATATTGCGGAAAACAGGTGGGGAGGAAAACTTCCCATAAGAATGAACTTTTGCTTAGATGAGCTTGGAAATATTGGAAAAGCAATCGGTAATTTGGATCACATGTTGAGTGCTGGAAGAAGCAGAAATATCAGGGTGGCGCTGGTGCTGCAGAGCATTTCGCAATTGGACAGTATTTATGGAAAAAGCAAAGCTACAACAATTCGTGACAACGCGTCGGTAAAAATTCTTTTTAGAGTGAGTCATTGGGAAACATTATCGGAGTTTTCTAAATTATGTGGAGAACGGGAAACGCTGTTTGATGGAAAAGTCAAACAGGAGCCATTGATAATGCCTAGTCAACTTGCGGCCATGGAAGTAGGACAAGCGTTAGTAATGATTTCTGGAAGGACGAAGTTTATCACATGGCTTCCAGATTATACTGAGATTTTCGGCTGTCAGAAAATAGAAAGAACCCGTAGGTTGATGCACGGCGCTTCCCATAATAGGAGTACGCAAGTATTCGATATTCAATCCTATGTGAAGAACAAAAAAAGGCAGAAACTTGAAGAAATGATGAGCAGCAGAAGTGAGAGTAGCCCTGACAAAATATCATTCCCTTTTTTGCATGACGGTGATGAGAGAAATTTAGGGGAAAATGAATTTAATATTGATGATTTGATTAAGGAAATTGATGCGAAAATTGAAGAATTGGAAAAAGAGGACGAACAAGAAAAGGAAGCAGAATAAAGAAGCAGATTTTAATATAGAAAGAGCACTTGTAGGTAATAGAGTGGAACGAATTAGAAATAACGAACAGTCTGCGTTTATTAACAACAAAAAGAACATACGAGTGACATAGCTGTTTCACATTTTGCAAGAATATGGCAAAGAGGGGAGAAGGGCATCGTGCACAATGATAAGAGAATTGGAAGAAAGGATGCATCAACTGTTGATAAGAGTGAATACATCAGAGATCATATTATTTTTGGCGGCCTTTTGGGATACAATCTTTTGCTGTGGCTTCCTGTGCTATGTCCAATTGCTCATTATCACCAAAGTGTATTAAGGCTCGTTCTTTGCATGACAGTAACGAGTATGCTTGGTATGATTCTTATATATCAATATAATAGAACCTATTGTGGAATAATCGGTGATATCTGTGCCGGACTTGGTGTGTATACGATGCTTACGCTTGGTGTTTATAAAGCTATTCTTGTGAAATGGATGCTTGGCATATGGCTAATACTTACAGTCATTGACATTCTCCTAATATTTAAGCCCCAAATCAAAAACAAAGAAGTTTTCAAACAAATTATTCGCTGGAGAATGTACAGATGTCTTTTGCTTGTAAAAAGAAATACAGCATTGATTTGTGGAATCGCTTTAATCGTAATTCCTGCCGCAGTGCATTTTACGTCGGAAAAAGATATTATGAATACTTTTTATCAGGTCTTGGGTTATGAAACGACAGTCTCTTCAGCGTCAAGTAGGTATAGTGTGATTGAAGTATATGATGACAGATATCAGCTGTCTGAGAATATTGATATCATAAAGCTTATTCGCGACAACGATACATTTCAGGCTCTGGATTACGAAAAAAAGTGTGAGGTTGTACAGGCTATCTTATATTGTGAAGCAAGATATCTGGGGTTATGTGAGGTCAACTTAGATTTCAAAGACTTAAAAGACTCCACATTAGGACAGTATAACCATCAGACAAAAACCATTACAATTAATTCAAAACCTTTAAAGGACGGAACAATGTCTGGAGGAACAAACGTGGATGTATTAAAAACTGTAGTACACGAGTGCAGACATTGTTATCAGGAGCTCTTGGCAGAATTATATGTGAATGCATCCCCTGAGCAGAGAAATCTTTATGCTTTTACCAGTGAAGGTGTTTCGGCATGGATTGAAAACTTTGGAGATTATAATACCGTAAATGATGACAGCAACATGATTGCGTATTTAAATTATAGAAATCAAGCATTGGAACAGGATGCTCGCAATTGGGAACAGATAGAGCTGATTGATTATTTTCACCGCATAGATGAGTTGACGGATACAAAGAATAAAGAATAACGGGGGATGAGCAAAAGGGAGATGATGACTTCTAGTGAAGAAGTTGTTACATAATGATAGAATTACAATGGCTGTGAATTTGTTTGATAATAGAATGATTGGATTTAATGTATGCAGGTATCCTGCGGAAAGGCTTTTCTTGAATAATTGTACGGCTTATACTATTTTATATTTTAACAGCATATCATACGAAAATAGACCACTCGTTGAGTGGTCTATTTTGTTGCCAATCCATGCACCAACATTACAAAATCTTTGCAATGTAAATATTCGAATTAGCATATAATGGTGGGCGATCAGGGACTCGAACCCTGGACCTGCCGATTAAGAGTCGGATGCTCTACCAACTGAGCTAAGCGCCCATGTATTTCTTAACTACGGTTTATAATTATAATTGATTGGGGGAAAAATTGCAAGCATTATTTTTGAAATTTACGATGTTTTTGCACGAAAATAAATTTTTTGTGTGGCAGAGTTGTGTAGATGACGGAACACATAGAAAGTTGCATGCGTTCCGTCACAAGGCTTCTTTATTTTTATTTGAGAAAAACTGCATTTTTTACAAGAAAGAGATAGATAGGAATATAAGTGATTGGCTGTTTTTGGCGGGAATGTCCCTTTGTTGTTGCATTTGCATTCTTTTCAGAAAGTTTGCAAATACAGTGAAATCTGTTTCCCTAGCCTGTGATGCTTAAAGGTTGCGGGGAGGATTGATAAGCTGCCAGATAATTTTTAAATAAATAAGTCCCAAGATACTGAGTAGAATTGCTGCTTGGGGAGAAGGCCCTTCTGTACTGACGTGACTTAAAAATTGCATGGAATGTAAATCGAGAGAAGCTAAAAGAGCAGGTTGTGGGAGAAGTACAGAAAAAAAGGTTACTAAAATGATAGCGCATAGGAAACAAATATACAATAAATCGAAACGCATATTGGACACCTCCGAAAAATAGATTCTTGTACAATATATGCCTTAAATAAGGTGCTATGACAATCAAATTTGCAACGGTAATTTGTGCAAAAAAAGTTACAATAATGATAAAATACGAAAAAAATCTTGCAATTCATGAAATAAACGTTAAAATAGTAGAAAGAGAGCTAATATACACAAAGGAGTGTTTTTTTTGCAGAAACGTGTCAAAAAAGCTATGGCAATTTTGATATTGTCAGCGTTTTCGGTTACCTGCGCTGCACCGATGACAAGTTTTGGGGCGAATAGTATTGGTGACTTACAGCAACAGCAAAATGAATTGAAAGAACAGCAAAAGGATATAAAAGGACAGATTACAGCGAAAAATAATGAAAAAAAATCATTGACGCAGCAGTTAAAAGAAATTAATGCGGAAATGAATGCGGTACAGCAGACCATTGATGGATTAAATACAGAGATTGCGGAGACGGAAGATAAAATTTCTTTTACAAAAATGGAGATTGAAAATAAACAGCGCGATTATGACGGACGGATGGCGATTTTCAACCGCAGGTTGAAAGAGATGTACCAGTATGGAGATGTGAGCTTTTTGGAAGTACTGTTACAGTCTAACAGTATTACTGATTTTTTAACACGTTTTGAATATTTGAAATATATTGCCAATAATGACCAGAAATTGCTAGATGAAGTGACAGCTCTAAAAAACAGTTTGGAAAGCGAAAAGCAAAGTCTGGACAGCATGAAAGTAAGCTTAGAGACTAAAAAACAGAGTCAGGTGGCCCGTACCAAGGAATTGGAAACCGCCACAGCACAAAAGCAGGCAGTAGTGGATCAGATTAATGCGGATCAGAATGCATTGTTTGATATTTTGGAAGATTTGGAAGCAGAGTCAAAAAAATTAAATAGCGAAATTAAGGCGTTGCAAGCGCAGCAGGCGGCTAAGAATGGAGGTACAAAAGCGCCTGGGGCATATTTATGGCCTTGCCCAAGCAGTCATACCATTACATCGTCTTATGGCTATCGCACGCATCCGATTAGCGGCGTGAAAAAGCTGCACACCGGAATGGATATCGGTGCCAGTTATGGGGCCAATGTTGTAGCTGCGGCAGGCGGCACTGTCATTATGTCCAAATATTATGGTGGTTACGGAAATTGTATAATTATTGATCATGGCGGTGGCGTGGCGACTTTGTATGGGCACATGTCTTCATTGGTAGCCAAAAACGGTCAGACAGTGGCGGCAGGAGAAACCATCGGCAAAGTAGGTTCTACTGGAAATTCTACTGGGAATCATTTGCATTTCGAAGTGCGTATCAACGGCTCTACAGTAAATCCTGCAGGATATGTGTGATAAAATATTGAGGTCGTTCCATTGTGGGACGACCTGTTTTCTATTTCAAGAATGAAATAGAAGCAGGTATCTAGATGATTTATGTAGAAATTTCTAAGCAGGTATAAAAGTTTGCTTTATAGCTTTATAATGGAGCATGAAAAGAGACTTAAAAAAGTCTGGGCAATAAGGGGTTGATGGACATGTTGGAGGAAATAATCGTGCCAGCATCGGATCGCACGGTATTATATATGTATTGCTGGCGGGCAGAAAATCCGCGGGCTGTGGTACTTTTAGCTCATGGGATGACAGAGCACAGTATGCGCTATGATAAATTGGGTCGATTTTTGGCACAGCAGGGTATTTCTTTGTATTGTCATGATCAAAGAGGACATGGCAAGACCGCCGCTGGGCGGTTGGGCTATTTGCGCAAAGGCGTGGATTGGAATATGATGATCAATGATTTATTTACCATCCGCAAGAAGGTCATTGATGAAGAAGTGGATTGTCCGATATTTTTGATGGGGCACAGTATGGGCTCTTTTCTGGTACGACGTACAGTACAACTGCGACCGTCGATGTTTGATGGACTGATTTTGTCGGGAACTGGGGATGGTCAGGGAGCGGCAGGAAGGCTGGCCTTGCAGATCGTCACGGCAGCATGTTTCTTTATGGGGCAGGAGCATTATTCTCCAAAAATTAAGAAAATGCTTTTTGGCGGGTTTAACAGAGGTATTGCAAATCCTCAATCTGAGTTTGACTGGCTGACACGGGACAGAGAAGTGGTAAGCCGTTATCTGGAAGATGATTGGTGCGGGTTCCTTTGCAGCAATGGTTTTTATCATGAGCTACTGCAGGGCATTCAATTAGCCAATACTCCCCATAATATTGCTGGAATGAGAAAAGACATGCCGGTTTATCTTTTTTCAGGAGATTGCGATCCGGTGGGTAGTATGGGAAAAGGTGTGCAGCATGTGCGTAATTTATTTTTAGATGCGGGTTTGCAGGATGTGACTATGGAGCTTTATGCCGGTGGGCGTCATGAAATGTTGAATGAGTTAAATTATGATATCGTGATGGATGATCTACTACAATGGTTGAATCATAAAATTGATGCAATGCAATAAATAAAGGACAGGGCTTGACGATTTTGGAGATTCATGCTATGCTGATAGCGAAATAAAAAGAATGGGGTGGGAGGATGTTTAACTTTTCTTGCAAATAAAATTGGATATGCGATGATACAGTTGTATTGTTGCGCTCTTTTGCAAGAAAGTTATATATCTATTCACCCAGCGGATGATTCTACCCTTTGCAAATTTGTCATATAAAGTTGATAAGATGGGATTATGATTAGGTGAGCTGTGAGAAGAAACTTTCTTGCAGCTCTTATTTTTATGTTTGAAAGGACAAGGGGGGAATACTTCATGACTATGATTAAAGTGGAGAATCTTACGTTTTCCTATCCATCCAGCTATGATATGATTTTTGAAAATGTGAATTTTCAGATTGATACCGATTGGAAGCTTGGTTTTATTGGGAGAAACGGCAGAGGAAAAACCACCTTTTTAAATTTATTGCAGGGAAAATACACGTATCAAGGGAAAATTCACGCGCCGGTACAGTTCGAGTATTTTCCTTATACTATTGCAGATAAAAACAAAATGACAACGGAACTTTTGCAGGAGATCTGTCCTCTTTCGGAGGAATGGGAAATCATGCGGGAATTATCTTATCTTGATTTGGAAGATGATGTGCTTTGGCGTCCCTTTGATACGCTTTCTAATGGGGAACAGACCAAGGTCCTGCTTGCTGCGCTTTTTCTGAATGAAGGCCATTTTTTGTTAATAGATGAGCCGACAAATCATTTGGATATGAAAGCCAGAGAACAAGTGGCGGCTTATCTCAAAAAGAAAAAAGGATTTATTTTAGTTTCCCATGACCGGTGGTTTTTGGATCACTGTGTAGATCATATTTTATCGTTAAATCGGACGAATATTGAGGTGCAAAGTGGAAATTTCAGCTCATGGCTGACGAATTTTGAGCGGCAGCAAAATTTTGAACGGGCAGAAAATTGGCGTCTGCAAAAGGATATCAAACGATTGCAGCAGTCTGCCAAACGTACTTCTGTGTGGTCGGATAAAGTAGAAGCCAGTAAGTTTGGTGTGCAATCCTCTGGATTAAAAGCGGACAGGGGCTACGTGGGACACAAGGCGGCAAAAATGATGAAACGCTCAAAAACGATTGAAGCGAGGCAGCAACAAGCCATTGAGCAGAAATCCAGCCTTTTGAAAAATGTCGAAAGGGCGGAAAACTTAAAATTATTTCCGTTACGGTATCACACGGATACGCTGGTCACCTTTTCCGAGGTTGCTCCTGTTTATGCTGACAAACTTGCCTGTGCGCCTGTCTCGTTTACAGTCCAGCAAGGTGAACGCATTGTGCTTGAAGGCAAAAACGGAAGCGGAAAATCCAGTCTGTTGAAGTTCTTAGTAGGAGAACTGTCAGAGCATGTGGGCACAGTGAAAATCGGTTCGGGCCTGCTCATTTCTTATGTGCCGCAGGATACATCTCATTTGAGCGGAGGACTGTCCGATTTTGCGAAAATGCATTGTCTGGATGAGAGCCTGTTTAAGGCGATTCTGCATAAGATGGATTTCATGCAGATTCAATTTGCAAAAGATATGAAGGAATTTTCCAGCGGACAAAAGAAAAAGGTGCTGCTGGCAAAAAGCCTTTGCGAGCAGGCACACTTGTATGTTTGGGACGAACCGCTGAACTATATTGATACGTATTCGCGCATACAGATTGAAAATCTGATTAAGACTTTTTTGCCGACAATGATTTTTGTTGAACATGACAGAACTTTTCGGGATACTATTGCCACGAAAAGTGTCGCACTTTGAGAAATATATCTTTTGTATAAAGGAATCACATCGGCGGCCCGTAGAGGGCAAGCAGGAAAATTTTTTATGGAAAAACCTGCAGCGCAGTTGGAAAAAAGAAAGAATTGCGTGATGGGCATTTTTATCGTACAATGAAAGCAGAGAACGAGATGAAACAATAAATTCCAGATGATATGTGGTGATAGATTGAATAACGATATTTCACGTGTGCTTATTGGAGCGGTTCAGGGCCGCTCTGGAAAAACAACCTTTACTTTGGGGCTTTTAAAGGCGTTGACTGACAGAGGTATCACAGTACAGCCTTTCAAAAAGGGTCCCGATTATATTGACCCTAGCTGGATGAGCTATGCCAGCGGACAGCAATGTCGCAATCTGGATTTGGTCATGATGGGCGCCGAAGGGGTAAAGCAATCCTTTATCCGTCATTCCCAGAAATCTGATATCAGCGTGGTGGAGGGTGCTATGGGACTCTTTGACGGACTGGATGTGGAAGGCTCCAACAGTAGCGCTGAGTTAGCCTATGTCATTGGCGCGCCAGTGATTTTAGTGGTGAACTGTACGCGTATCACCCGTAGCGTGGCAGCGTTGATCAATGGCGTTGTAAATTTTGACCGGCGTATTCAGATTGGTGGTGTGATTTTGAATCAGGTGGCCAGAGCCCGTCACGAAAAGATTATGTTGCAAAGCATAGAGCGTTATTGTGATGTGCCAGTGTTGGGGTCATTGCCCAAATCAAAGGAGGTGGAGATTCCTGACCGTCATTTAGGGTTGATTCCTGCAGGCGAACAGGATATGCTGCAAAACCGTATTTCCTTGTTGGGAAAGTTGGTGCAGGAAAATGTAGATTTATCTAAATTGCTGCAATTGTCATCTAATGGGGTTCCTTTGTCTGAAGAAAAAGTTTTGGAGATTCACAAGGCCGAAGAAAAAGTAAAAA
This sequence comes from uncultured Peptococcaceae bacterium, assembly GCA_910585405.1. GTDB lineage: Bacteria > Bacillota > Peptococcia > Peptococcales > Peptococcaceae > UBA7185. The sequence goes on from CAJUDO010000010.1 coordinate 21,690, forward strand.
TCGGCGTACTGCGTGACAGAGCCTTCAGCTTTTATTATCCTGAGAACCTGGAAGCCCTTGAGGAAGCAGGAGCAAAGCTGGTTTTCATCAATTCGATGGAAGACAAGAAGCTGCCTGAAATAGATGGCTTGTACATTGGCGGTGGTTTCCCGGAAGTTATGGCTGAGGAAATCAGTGCAAATGTATCTCTGATGACAGAGATCAAAGCAGCGATAGAGGAAAATATGCCTGTATATGCAGAGTGCGGCGGGCTGATGTACTTGGCAAAAAGCATTATTCAAGGTGAAAAACACTATCCCATGATAGGTGTATTTGACTGTGATGTAGAGATGACGAAAAAACCTCAAGGGATTGGTTATACAATACAGCAAGCATTGCCAGGCAATCCGTTTTTCCCGGAAGGAACAATGGTGCGTGGGCATGAATTCCATAATTCACGGCTGGTCAATTTGTCTGAAGCGCTTCATTATGGATTCCGCACAGAGCGAGGACAGGGGATCATAGCTGGTGCAGATGGGCTGGTATATAAACATACCCTGGCAGGATATCATCATCTGCATGTTGCAGCTGCTCCGTTATGGGCAGGACAAATGGTGCAGCTGGCAGAAAAATACAAAAAATGAATAAAAAATGAGCGATAGAAATTTTTTATTACTTGATAGGTTAAACGTTATTGATTTTGCAATGCAATTTCCCCGGATTTTTTGAAAAAAATATTGCAAAAATTCGAGGAATATGTAATGATTAATGTGTGTTTGATGAACTCAGATGTTTCGTCGGGGTTTTGTATTAGTCGATAGAGTATCAATTAGCGAAGTTGGTTAATTCAAAACTGAAAGGAGTTGTTTAGAAATGTTTATGCCAAGCGTAGATGCAGAAAAATGTGTTGCATGTGGTGAATGTGCAGGCGCTTGCCCAGGTTCCGTATTCGTTGTAAACGAACACGCTGAAGTTACTGAGAACGAATGCTTGGGATGCCAGAGCTGTGTGCTGATTTGCCCAGTTGGGGCCATCACATTAAATGAATTCTAATTTGCCTTAGAAAAGGTATGTATTTAGCAAATCAATTGCTAGAAATAATTATGGAGGTGTATGGATTTGGCAAAAGCTAGACCAATGCTGGACGAACTGAAAAAAGGCCCATGGCCTTCCTTCGTCAAAGAAATCGAAAAAAGTGCCGCTAAAAATGAACAGGCTGCTACTTTGTTAGATTTATTAGAAGATTCCTATGAAGAAAAACGCGTACACTGGAAACATGGTGGTATCGTAGGTGTTAGAGGTTACGGCGGCGGCGTTATCGGTCGTTATACCGACAGCCCTGAAAAATATCCGGCCGTTACCGAATTCCACACAATCCGTGTTAACCAGACCTCTGGTTGGTTCTACAATTCCGAAGATATTCGTACTCTGTGCGATATCTGGGAAAAACACGGTTCCGGTTTGACAAATATGCACGGTGCTACAGGCGATATCGTATTCCTGGGTACCACAACAGACCATTTACAGCCATGCTTTAACGATTTGTCTTATGCTGGTTGGGATTTAGGTGGTTCCGGTTCTAACTTCAGAACACCAAGCTGCTGCGTAGGTCCTGGCCGTTGCGAATATGCATGCTTTGATACTTTGGATTTCCTGTACAATATTACACAGGCATATCAGACCGAGCTGCACAGACCAATGTGGCCTTACAAATCTAAAATTAAAGTATCTGGTTGCCCGAACGACTGCATTTCCGCACAGGCTCGTGCTGATATTTCCGTTTTAGGTACCTGGAGAGATGCAATCCAGATTGATCAGGCTGAAGTAGCGAAATATGCTGACGCTGGTTTTGATATTGAAAACTTGGTTTGCGGATATTGCCCAACCAAATGTATCTCTTATGATGCAGACAAAAAAGAAATCACCGTTGACAATGAAAACTGCACCCGCTGCATGCACTGCATCAACGAAATGCCAAAAGCATTGCATGTTGGTAAAGAAAGAGGCGCTACTATCCTGATGGGTGGTAAAGCTACTATCGTACAGTCTGCATTCCTGTCTTGGGTTGTAGTTCCATTCATGCCAATGGATAAAGAAAACGACTACGAAGAATTCAAAGACTTAGTAGAAAAGACCTGGGAATGGTGGGATGAAAACGCCAAGGTTCGTGAAAGACTGGGCGAATTAATCTACAGAAAAGGTATGGCTGAATTCCTGAAAGCTGTAGAATTAGATCCAATTCCACAGATGGTTAAACATCCTCGTGAAAACCCATATTACTTCTGGTATCCAGAAGATTTTGAAAATGAAGACGGAGGTGCTAACTAATGATTTCTCAATTCGCTCCTACAGATATTGGACCACCTCATTATTGGGACAAAATGCCTGAAATGAGTAAGAAAAACTATGGCCAGTGGCAGTATCATGAATATCTGAAACCAGGTGTTATGAAACACGTTGGTCCTGCAGGTGCTTTGTACACAGTTCGCGTAGGTTCTCCACGTTTGCTGTCTATCGAAACCCTGAGATGGTTTGCTGATATCGCTGATAAATACTGCGATGGCAAGTTGCGTTTCACTTCTCGCCACAATGTAGAATTCTTGCTGGAAGACGAAAGCAAAATTGATGCTTTAGTTGAAGAAGTAGAAGCTGCTGGTTGGCCAGTAGGTGGTACCGGTAAATCCCTGAAAAACATGTTGCATACCCAGGGTTGGGTGCACTGCCACAGTGCAGCTACCGACGCTTCCGGTACTGTAAAAGCTGTAATGGATGATCTGTTTGAATATTTCAAAAAAGATGATCTGCCAGCTAAATTAAAAATTTCCATGGCTTGCTGCCTGAACATGTGCGGTGCGGTACACTGCTCCGACATTGCTTGGGTTGGTATCCACAGAAAAATTCCAAGAGTCAATGACGCGGAAGTAGCGCATAGCTGCGAAATTCCAAACATCATTGCTTCTTGTCCAAAAGCTGCTATCAAACCAAATCCAAAAGCAAAATCCGTAACAATCAACGAAGAAAAATGTATGTATTGCGGTAACTGCTTCTCCGTATGTCCGGCTCTGCCAATCGCAGACCCAGAAAACGATGGTATCGCTATTTTCGTTGGTGGTAAAGTATCCAATGCTCGTACCGCTCCAACATTCAGTAAATTAGCTGTTCCATACATTCCAAACGAACCACCAAGATGGGATACCTTAGTAAAAACCATCAGACATCTGGTAGAAGTTTGGGTTGAAAACGCTCGCAAGGGCGAAAGATACGGCGAATGGATTGAAAGAATCGGCTGGGAGAAATTCTTTGAACTGACCGGTTTGGAATTCACCGATAAACACATCGATGATTTCACATTCTCTGTAAAAACATTCCATACTGGCAATGGTTTCAAATTTACAAAATAAGAAATCAGCTTTTGTGGCTTTGTAAATATTTTTTGATTGGGTGGTGTGCCAACTATGGCTGAATACACACATGAAGAATTAATGGCTAAAGTGTTGGAAGTTTTGGCTACAAAAGACAAAATGAAAAACAAAGAAATCGCTACAATCTTGGACGTTAAGAAAAAAGAAGTAGACTTAGCTGTTAATGATTTAGCTAAAGAAGGTAAAGTAGAATTCCTGTATCTGGGAACTTCTTATGTTACCTTACCAAAAGCGTAAGCTTTTTATCTGTGCTGCCAGAGAGTGGATTTCTCTGGCGGCCGGTAAAAGACTGGGGGAATTGCAATGAGCTTGATGGATGATTTGAACGGATATGTTGATTTCTGTTATGATCTTATGGTGGAAATGAAAAATACAAAATCCAGTGAATATAAGATGGGAATTGCAGACGGCATGGAGCAAATGCTCACAATGTTGTATGACTATCTGGAGGAATATCCTGATTTCATTGACCCCAGACATAAATATGATAAATTTAAAATGTAGAGGAGAACGATTACTATGGCAAACATTGAAGTTAATGGTCAGACTGTAGAACTGGACGAAGATGGTTTCTTAGTAAAATTAGATCAGTGGAATGAAGACGTTGCTAGATATTTAGCAAAAGAAGAAGGCGTTGATGAACTGAACGAAGATCACTGGAAAATCATCAACTACCTGAAAGGTTACTTCGCTGAATACGGTATCGCTCCAATGGTTCGTAAAATGACTAAAGAATCCGGTTATTCTTTAAAAGAAATTTATGATCTGTTCCCATCTGGCCCAGCAAAAGGCGCTTGCAAAGTTGCTGGTCTGCCAAAACCAACCGGTTGCGTTTGATTTAAATACGCAGCTAGTGAGAAAAACCCGGCTGATAAGCCGGGTTTTTCTATTGCTTATCTTTTTACATAATATATGCAAAAACAGTTACATAGGTGCAGAGAGTGATTAGTTTAACAAGATAACACAAAATAAGTTTTCAAGGGCGATTGTTCAGAGGAACTGGTTGTTTATTGATCAAGTTATTTGATGTTGTAAATCTGGAAATGGCGAAGTGACCTGTGAATCCTCTATCCTAGGGTGATATAAACGCCTTGAAAATCAGTTTGACATATGAGAAACATTCCTTGGGCATGATGAGGAATGAGTTTTTTCCCAATGTAGTCTTAACAAAAGGGCACATGGATGCATAGAGGAAAATCATAGAGGGTCGATATATGTTCAGTTATCGTCACTGTATACCGACAGCATTTCCAAGCAGGAAACCTAGAAAAGGGAGCCTGCTTTTTACTTTTTTCAGTAACAAAAATCGCATGCACAAAAGTTATAAGGGCGAAGAAGACTTATGCATGATCGGTATTTTTAATGAAGTGAGAGCTTTGCTATAATGAAATTAATAAATAACTAAGATAAATTAGTTTGTGAAATTAAGGGAGGAATTGAGTATGTCTTGCTGCACAAATGTTTTGACGCCACAGGAAGAGTGGCTGGAAGGAAAAAATTTAATTACCGAGGGTAGGGAAAGGACACTGAAAATTAATGACCTAGTTCGAAAAGAACCTATCACCATGGATATCAACCGTGCTCGTTTATTTACGGAGTCCATGAAAGAGAGTGAAGGACAAAATCTTTCTTTACGCTGGGCCAAAGCCTTTGCTCATGTTACAGAAAGTTTGCCTATTTATGTGGAGCCGAATTATGAGCTGATTGTTGGTAAAATGACAGGCCGTGTGGGTCGTTTTATTACTCTATATCCAGAAAATGACGGACCAGCTTTATTGGAACTGCGGGATAGCGAAAAACGTCCTGTCAGTCCATTCAAGGTAGCGCCTGAAGATATCGAAGTGATTGAAAAGGAAATTTATCCGTATTGGAAAGATAAAAGCTTCTCCAAAGCATATGCACAGGCTATGCCGGAGGAGACACGCCGTCTGATTTTCGGCGAGGATAAAAATAATTTCAGCGCACAGCTGGCTATTTTATCTCAATCAGCCACAGCACGTTCCAGCCTGAATTTTAACTATGATGCGGCAACCTTACTGAAATGGGGGTTCAAAGGATATCAGGAATTGGCGGCAGAAAAGTTGGCGCAGGTACAGGATGATCCAGCAAAAATGGTAAAAGAGGGCTCTTTCTGGGAAGCAGCACTGATTTCTGCCAAGGCATGCACAACCTTCATCAAGCGCTATGCGGAGGAGGCACGCCGTGTTGCTACAACAGCAACAAATGAAAAGAGAAAAGCAGAGCTTTTGCAAATTGCAGATAACTGTGCATGGATTGCGGAAAATCCAGCCAGAGATTTTAGGACCGCATTGCAATTACAATGGTTCCAGCAGATTTTAACCAGACTGGAACAAAATGTAGGCGGCGCTTTGGGTAATTCCCGTATGGACCAGCACCTGTTGCCCTATTATGAACAGGATATCAAAAATGGGACTCTGACCAGGGCAGAAGCCAAGGAATTATTTGAATGTTATTGGCTAAACCTTTCTCAAATGATTCGTGGCATTGTATCATCTTCTACAGCTAAATTTTTTGAAGCCTATGCTCATTTTGAAACTGTAACCATTGGCGGCCAGACGCCAGATGGGGATGATGCAACCAACGAATTGTCCTATATTATTTTAGAATCGAAGCACGGCTTCCCAACTCCTTACCCAGATTTGGCAGCCCGTGTTCACTCCGGTTCTCCAGAAAAGTTCCTGCGTGCTTGTGCAGAGGTGATAAAAGAGGGGCAAGGATTTCCTAAACTGTTTAACGATGAAGAAATTGTTCCCCTTTATGTGCAAAAGGGCGCAACAATGGCCCAGGCGTTGGATTATGCAGTGTCTGGCTGTACAGAAACCCGTGTGGTAAACAGAGAAACCTATAATACGGGCTGCGCTTCCATCAATCTGGGCGCTGTGATGGAGTTGACTATGAATAATGGACGTATCAAACGTTTGGGCGACAAAGTGATTACCATCGAGACAGGGGATCTGAGAACATTTAAAACTTACGATGAGTTTTTTGCAGCTTACAGAGCGCAGAATGAATATATTTTGAAAAATGCTTTTATCCAGCAAATTGTTGCAGATAAAGTGAAACCACAGATTCTGGCTGCGCCGCTGACCTCACTATTTGTAGGCGCATGCCGTGATGCTGCTGTGGATATCAACGATCACGTGCCAAATAGTATCGAAGAACATTTTGTGGACAGTGTGGGTTTTGCAACCTTGATTGATTCTCTGACAGCTGTCAAGAAACTGGTTTTTGAAGACAAAGTGATTACCATGGATGAGCTTTTGAAAGCATTGGACGCTGATTTTGAGGGCTATGAAGTGTTACGGCAGCAGCTGCTGAATGCGCCAAAATTTGGCAATGGGGATGCCTATGCCGATGCAGTGGGACGTTCGGTAGATAAAGTCACGAGCGATTATTTAGCAAGTCACAGAGGGGCCAATGGAGAATTTTTCAGCTATCGGATTGTTCCAGTTACAAGCCATATTCCTGGCGGTAAAGTTGTCAGCGCAACACCGGACGGCAGAAAAGCAGGGGAATACTTATCAGAAGGGGTCAGTGCCAGTCATGGTGCGGAAGGTAACGGACCGACTGGCGTGTTGTTATCCAACAAACGGATTAAACATGAAGGCAATATGGAACGCGCAGCGCGGTTGCTGAATGTAAAATTGTCTCCCAGTACAATGGCAGGGGAAGAAGGAACCCGCAAATTAGTTGCGCTGATTCGTGCATGGTGCGATTTGAAATTATGGCATGTACAGTTTAATGTGATTAACAAGGATACCTTGCTGAAGGCAAAGGAAGAGCCGGAAAATTATCGCGATTTGATTGTGCGTGTGGCGGGCTACAGTGCATACTTTGTGGATATGTCTCCGACTTTACAGGATGAATTGATTGGCAGAGCGGAGCTGGCAGTGTAAGAAACAGTACAGAAACTGGGTTTCGTCGGGATTTGAGATAACCTTGAATCTCGACGAGACATAAAACAGGCAATAGAAGGAGGAAATTGTATGGGAAGACTGGATGGAAAAGCGGTATTAGTTACCGGTGGCAACGGAGGACTAGGCAGCGGCATTGTAAAGGGGATGCTGAAGGAAGGGGCGAAGGTAGCCTTTTGCGGCAGAAATGAAGAAAAAAATCAGGCAGCGCTAAAGACCTATCGGGAAATCAGTGAGGATGTCATTGCAATTCGCTGTGATGTTAGTAAAAGTGCGGAGGTAAAGGAACTGTTTGCTAAAGTTGTTGAAGCATTTGGGACGGTGGATATTTTGGTCAATAATGCAGCGGTTACTGGCGGACGCACCATTCATCACAGCAATGGCAAAACGGACCGTGAAAATTATTTGAATCTGACAACTTTGCCTGGGGAAAAATTTTCTCTGGAGATTACGAAAAATTTGACCGACGAAGAATGGGAAAATTGTATTCAGATAAATTTGAACGGTTTGTTTTACTGCACCAGAGAAGCTCTGAAAATTATGGAAGCAAAGAAAAAGGGCAAGATTATCAATATTGGCTCTATTGCGGGAATTTCCAATATGAGCGCCCATAGTCCGGCTTATGCAGCGGCAAAGGGTGGTGTGGTAGCGTTCACCAGAAATCTGGCGGTAGAAGTGGCTGGTGCTGGTATCAATGTAAACTGCGTAGCGCCGGGAGGCATTCACACGCCAGGTTTTGATAAATTTATGGAATTGGCAGGGCCGGATGTGGCTGGAAGAATGAAACAAACTTGTCCATTAAATAGATTGGGTGAGATAGAGGAGCATGCTTCGTTGGTCATCTATCTGGCTACAGAAGAAGCCAATTATATTACTGGTCAGGTGATTACGACTAACGGTGGTATGTTTTAAATAAAAAAGAAAACGTATCTTGGGTTGGGAGATACGTTTTCAGATATTATAAACTATTGCGCACGAATTTCAACGTTTCAATAAATTCTTCTATAAAACAATGATATGGGTGATCTTCTGCATACAAGCAAAAGTACTGGGTACGTGAATTTTTGATAGGAATGGCTACCAGATCTGGATCCTGCGCATAGTCAAGCTGCAATAACAGATTGTTTGTCAGCAAGGCGGCTTCCTTCCCTTTCAGAAGCTGCTTGATAACACGAGCGCTATTGCTTTTCAGGATGACATTAGGCGTATCATGGGTCAGGGCCTGATATAAGATACTGAGATCGAATCCGTTTACATGGGAAATCAGCTTTTGCTCCAGCACTTCTGTGCGCGTGACGATTTTTTTACTGGCTAGAGGATGGTCTTTGGAAACGACTAAAAAGGAGTTGCCAATGAACAACGGCTCCATACGCAAGCCACTGTCTAAGATGTCCTGGTCCAAAAGGTTATTCATATTGATGGTGAAAATTAAATCGGCGTCGGTCGGGAGCGTTAAAGAAACGGGATTGTTCATATCCAGCAAATGGGTATAAAATTCAATATTGGGATAATTTTTCTGCAGCTGGTCTAAGGCAGGCAGCAAAAGAGAGTCGACAAGCACAGGCAGTGTATAAATATGAAAAGGGCCTTCATAATCTATTTCTGGACAGGTAGCGGAAAAATTAATAGCATGCTTGCTCAATTGTTTTGTCTTTTCGATGATTTCTTTCATTTCAGGCAATAAAGCCTGACCTGCTTTGGTAAGACGCACACCGTCAACGGTTCGAAACAATAGCGTAACCCCCAACTCTTCTTCCAGGTTTTTCACAGCGCGACTTAAAGCGGGTTGGCTGATATAGAGATTTTCACTGGCAATGCTGATGGATTTAGAATTGGAGATTTCGACTAGGTATTGTAATTGTTCTAGACGCATAAACTGCTCCTTTCTGATTTACTGAAAAAAGGATAGAGTATTTTCGATATTTTCAGAGATCATTTTGTTTTTTATCATGATTTTAATTTAAGTTTATTATATAAATTATAGAAAAGCAAGTGCACGCAGCGCAAATTTATTTAATTTTATAATTGTTTTTATAAGAGTTGCAGAGTGATTAGAGGAGGAATAAAAATGGGAGAAAGTGCAAACAAAATTAATAAAGGACTGGTCTTGAAATGGCTGATTACCGTGATCGTGCCCATTATCATCTGGATGATTCCGGTAACGGAAGCATTCACACCGCAAATAAAAACGTTTTTAGTGATTACGGTATTTTCAATCTTTACGATTGCTTTTGAATTAATGCCGACTATTGTACCTAGTATTTTTATGCCTATGTTGTATCTGCTCTTTGGCGTTGCACCGGCAGCGACAATTTATAGCTCGTGGGCTGACGTGATGCCGTGGATGTTTTTGGGTATTCTAACCATTGCCAACACTTTCCAACGTGTCGGTCTGGTGGACAGAATTGCTTACTGGTGTATTACCAAAATTGGCGGGGGCTTTAAAGGATTGGCTATTGCAGTACTGATTGCAGGGATCTTGCTTTCAGTGGTCCTGCCAGGGGGAAATGCTCACGCACCGCTAATCTTCTGTGTGTATGGGATTTGTCTGGCTATGGGTTGGGGCAAGTCTAAAGAAGCAACGGTTTTGATGATGTATGTTCTTTTAGGTACTTATACGACAATTAAATTTTTCCTGAGCCCGTATCTGTTTTTAACGGCAAAATTAGGAGCACCCTATGAATTGGGTGAGATGAATTTTTTCACATTCTTATATCATAACTGGATTTTTACTATCTGGTTAGTATTGGCTGCTATTTTAATCTATAAGTTGATTGGACCGGAGGGCAACATGCCGTCCAAGGATTATTTTAAAGAAAAATATGCTGAAATGGGGAAAATGTCCTCTGATGAAAAGAAGGCTTCTGTGATTGCATTAGTGTTAGTGGCATTAATTATGACCACCAGCATTCACGGCATTCCTATGGGATGGTGCTTTGTCCTCATGGCTTGCGTGATGTATCTGCCATTTATCCGTGTGGCCAATGAAGATGATATCAAGGATGTGCGCTACAGCATCGTGTTCTTTGTGGCAGCCTGCATGACAATCGGCAATGTAGGCACAGAAGTGGGTGTAGGTCAGTTGATTGCCAATGCGATTTTGCCGTATATGCATGGCATCGGCGAAACAACCTTTATGTTCCTGGTGTTGGTGTTAGGCGGTTTGGGAAACTTTGTACTGACTCCGTTGGCAATTCTGGCTACACTGACTGCGCCCATCACCCAATTGGCTGCAGAGCTGGGAATTCCCCATTTACCAGTGTGGTATACGCTGATGACTTCTACCAACCTGATAGTGTTGCCGTATGAATATATCGCATACTTGTTTACATTCTCCTTTGGCTTGATGTCGATGAAAGATTTTATAAAGGTTTACAGTATTAAGTCCATCTGTCTGATTATTTTCACACTTGTAGTTGCGCTGCCTTGGTGGCGGTTTATCGGAATTTTATAAGCAAACATTTGTGAGAAACAGGAAAAGAGGCAAGCATTATGAATCAACAGGGTGAAGAGAAGCTGCTTCAGAATTCCGGTAAGATTATGTGGATTGTATTTTTAAGTGGGCTTGTCAGTGCGTTAAATACAGGTACCTTGTATATTGCCTATTTAGATTTGGCGGAACACTTTCACAGCGATTTGAGCACCACCCAATGGCTGACCATCATGTATTCTCTTACTTCCGCAATGATTACGCCGGTGGCAGGATATTTTTCCAAACGCTACAGCTTGCGTAAGGCTTTATTAACTGCGCTGATCATTATGATTGTTGCCTCTGCCTGCTGTACTCTGGCCGTCAATATGCAGATGTTGATTGGTTGTAGGGCAATTCAAGGTATAGCCGGTGGATTGATGATGCCCCTTTCCCTGGCCATAATTTATCAATGGATTCCTAAGGAAAAACAGGGGCGGTTTCTCAGCATCAGCTTGATGGGGATGTCTATGGGACCGGCGATTGGGCCTACGCTGTCCGGTCTTTTTCTGGCCACAGTGGGCTGGCAGGCAATTTTTCTCTGCAATGTGCCGATTACTCTAGCGGATCTTTATTTGGTATATCGAATTATACCGAAAGAGAACGGTTGCAAGGATGATTTGTTGGATTATAAGAGTATTCTGACTGTTTTTTGCGGAACAATGTTTATTTTGCTGAGCTTTTATCAGGCAGGCAAAACAGGCTGGCAGAGGCCGACTCTCTGGCTGGGGCTTATCTTAGGTTGCGTATTGCTCTATGTTTTTGTAAGAGGACAGTTAAAGGCGCAGGAGAAGGCGTTGTTGGATTTCCGAATTTTTCGCAATCAAAAATTTACCGTCAGCGTGATTCTCTCAGCAATTTTATATGCCAATATTACTTTGGGTGCTTTTTTACTGCCGGTATTTTTGGAATCAGCCATGGGGATGGAGCCGCTGCCGGCAGGGATGGTATTGTTTTTCCCAGCACTTTGCATGGCGTTGGCCACTCCGGTTGCCGGGCGGGTATATGAAAAGCTTTCAGCGCGTACCCAGTTAATTGGCGGATTAAACGTGATGATTTTAGGCAATGTACTTGTCACTACCTTTAAACAAGATACTGCGTTGTGGATGATTGTGATGTTTTTATGTGTGCGTTATATCGGAGCGGCTTTTGCCAATGTGCCATCGTTGGATTATGGTTTGGGCGCATTGCCGAAAAATAAAGCCAGCGAAGGGACTGCCATGAACAATTGGATTAAAAGCATGGCAATCAGTATGTCGTTGAGTATTTTTACCGCTATCTATGCGCTGGAGGAACGGCAGCATATCGCAGAGCTTTTGCGGCAGGGAATAGTGCAGTCGGCAGCTGTTGCACAGACCGCTGTGATAGTGAATAGTCATCTGTTTTGGCTGCAAGCGGGTACCTTATTGTTGGGATTATTATTGATAGTTGCAACAACGGAAAAGAAAAAGGCGTAAAGTATGAGGTATTTTGAGAGCAGTTTGGGAAGGAGCGGTGTTTATGGTGAAAATTGAGCAGGCCAGCTGTATTGGTTGCGGTCAGTGTGTAGCGGACTGTGTAAATGGATTGATTCAGATTGAGCATGGAAAAGCGGTTGTACAAAACGAAAACTGTAATCGGTGCAGTCATTGTGTAGCGATTTGTCCTCAAAAAGCGATTTTGATTGAAGAGCTTCCGCAAGATATCACAGAATATACGGAAGAAACAGCGAAAACATCGCCAGAACAGCTTCTGAATTTGGTTCGTTTTCGGCGCAGTATTCGTCAGTATCAAGAACGCGAGATTGCGCAGCAGGTATTGGAGCAGATTCTGGAAGCAGGACGGTTCATGCCGACCGGTTCCAACACACAGGACGTACAGTATACAGTTGTACAGAAAAATTTGCCGGAAGTTCGCTCTTTGGTGTGGGAAGGATTAAAGGCTTATGTGGAAAAAACGTTGCATCATGAAGCGGCTTCAGAATTGGAGAGGCGGGTGGCGTCCCGTATACAGAAGCTAGTGTCTCAACATGACACAGGAGAAGTTGGCGAGATACTGTTTTTTCAAGCGCCGGTTTTATTGGTAATCAGTGCAAATGCTGTGAACAATGCAGTTTTGGCTGCCGCAGCAATTGAACTGATGGCCAACGCTTGCGGTTTGGGCTGTTTGTTCAGCGGGTTTATACAACGGGGACTGAAAAACAGTCCCGCAGCTTTGGAAAAATTGGATTTGGACGGAAACAAAATTTGTATTACCATGCTGCTTGGGTATCCTGCGGTTTCGTATTGCCGTAGCGCACAGCGCAAGCCGGTACAGGTATCCTGGCGATAACTGGAGAAGCAGGGAGCGCGTAAAAAATAATTTTATTATAGGGGGAATTTATGATGACAGGTTGTTGTTGTCCGGTGCTCACACCGCAGGAAGATTACATTATCAATGGTGTAGAGATAAAACGGGAAGGCAGAGAGAGAACTTTAAAAATTAATGATTTGATCAGGAAAGAGCCTATTCGCATGAACATTGAGCGTGCGGTTTTGTTTACCCAGTCCATGAAAGAGACAGAAGGAGAGAATTTATCGCTACGTTGGGCCAAGGCTTTGCTGCATATTGCTGAACATATCGGCGTTTATGTGGAGCCAGACTATGAGCTGTTGGTGGGAAAAACCAACGGAGCGGGAATAGGGCGCTACAGCATTTTGTATCCAGAACTGGATGGGCCGTCTCTGCTGCAATTACGCGGCGCCGAAAAAAGACCGGTCAGTCCTTTTCAGATGTCTGAGGAAGATTTGCAGGTTGTAGAGGAGGTTTTGTATCCCTACTGGAAAGATGGCAGCTATGCGCAGGCTTATGTGCAGGCTTTGCCCGACGAAACACGAAAAATCATTTTTGGAGAGGACAAAAATAATTTCAGCAAGCAGCAGTTTGTAATTTCCCAATCTACCACGGCTCGTTCCAGCTCTAACTTTAATTATGATTTGGAAACGATTTTGAAACGGGGAATGAAGAGCTATCTGAAAGAAGCAGAGGCAAGACTGGCAAAAGCAAAAGAACATCCCGGTCAGTATGTAAAAGAAGGTGCTTTCTGGGAAGCTGCTGTCATTTGTTGTCAGGCATTTACTATATTTGTCAAACGGTATGCAGAAGAAACCCGGCGGGTTGCGGAGACAGTAAGTGATTCTGTGCGTAGGGCGGAATTGTTAGAAATGGCAGAAAATTGTGCATGGGTAGCGGAAAATCCGGCAAGAGATTTTCGCACAGCGATGCAGTTGCAGTGGTTTGTCATGGTATTTGTCCGTTTGGAGCAGATGAATGGCGCTTCTCTGGGCAATGCCCGCATGGACCAGCACCTGCTCCCTTATTATCAGCAGGATATTGCCAACGGCAAATTGACAAGAGCACAGGCGAAAGAGCTGTTGGAATGTTATTGGCTCAATTTATCTCAGATTACGCTGGTGCCCATTGCGGAATCATCTTCCAAGCTGTTTGAGGCTTATGCTCATTTTGAAACGGTTACAATCGGTGGTCAGACAAGAGACGGCGCAGACGCCACTAATGAATTATCCTATCTGATATTGGAATCCAAACAGGGCTTCCCCACCACCTATCCCGATTTGGCGGTGCGGGTTCACTCTGGTTCTCCAGAAAAATTCCTGCGTGCCTGTGCTGAGGTAATCAAGGAAGGGCAAGGTTTTCCTAAATTATTTAATGATGAAGAAATTGTGCCACTGTATATTTCAAAAGGGGCGACGTATGCAGAAGCCTTGGATTATGCGGTATCCGGCTGCACAGAAACCCGCATTGTCAACAGAGAAACCTATACCAATGGTTGCTCCGGCATCAACCTGGGTGCGATTATTGAGATGACGATGAATAATGGACGGCTGAGAATTTTAAATAATAAGCAGATTGGGTTGCCTACCGGAAATCCCCGCAACTTTAAGACCTTTGATGAATTTTTTGCCGCCTATCAGGCACAGCACGAATATATTTTGCGTCACGCGATGATTCAGCAGATGGTATCCGATGAGGTTCGTCCCACAAAATTGGCTGCGCCGCTAACCTCACTATTTGTCGGCGCCTGCAGAGATGCCGCTACAGATATCAATGATTATGTACCAAACAGTATTCGAGAAGCCTTTGTCGGTCATATTGGCTACGCAACGATGATTGACTCCATCGCTGCTGTGAAAAAGGTAATTTATGACGATAAGGCGGCAACAATGGATGAGTTGGTAAAAGCTTTGGATGCCAATTTTGAAGGATATGAGGTGCTGCAGCAGATGTTGATTCATGCACCTAAATATGGAAATAACGACCCGTATGCAGATGAAATCGGCAAAAAAATTGACCGCTTTATCTGTGAATATCTGGCCAACAATCCGGGGCTGCATGATGAAATTTATTCTATGCGCGTTGTGCCTGTTACATTCCATATCCCCAGCGGGAAAGTAACCGGGGCCACACCCAACGGAAGAAAAGCAGGCGAATATTTGTCCGAAGGCTCCAGCGCTTCTCACGGTGCGGAAAACAGTGGCCCGACAGCAATCCTGTTGTCTAATCGAAACGTAAAAAATGAAGGCTATAAGGAACGGGCGGCTCGTCTTTTGAATATCAAGTTGTCGCCGGGTATGGTGGCTGGAGAAGAGGGTACGAAACGGTTGGTTTCTTTTATTCGTACCTGGTGTGATTTGAAATTATGGCATGTGCAGTTCAATGTGGTGAATAAGGATACACTGGTAGCCGCCAAAGCCGAGCCTATGAAATATAAAGATTTGATTGTCCGTGTGGCGGGCTACAGTGCCTACTTTGTGGATATGTCTCCGACCTTGCAGGATGAATTGATCGGCAGAGCGGAGCTGGCTATTTCATAAGGTGTTTAGAACTTGCTCCGCTATTCTGGTGGACGACGTTTGCCAAATTTGTTCAATCATAAAAATGTTGGGATTGCCTTCACGGCTCCCAACATTTTTTGTAGCGCACTATTTGTAGGTAAGATTCAATGTAGGCGAGATGTGGAGAAGCTTGGGGAAAAGATGAAGAATCTTTTGGGAATTGTGGAGAAGCTTTACCGAAGTTTATTTTTGTGTTATGATAACGAGGACAGCAAAAATAAGTTTTGGCGGGAAAGAGAGGCATATCATGAAAAGAAATTTATCAATTCTGTTAGTTCTGTTTCTAACGATGGGATTTTTGTTGGGTGGCTGCGGCAACAAGGAGCAAAAACAGCAGCGAGAAGAACCGCAAACTTCAGGAGAGATTTTCACTTTGACAGGAGAGTTTCAGGGGCTGGCAGACAGCCATAGCGCGGAAGTGATTGTCGATGGAGAAGCACAATCCTACCAATTTTTTGACGAAGATGTTGCCGCTGTATTGGAAGGATTGGATGCCGGTACGACCATTCAATTTGATGTAGAAAACAATGCTGAAAATCAGCTGCAAATGATTGTGAAGCTGTATGAGGCGCCAGCAGAAGGATAAGGAGCAAGCATAATAAATAGGGATATAGAAGAGGATGGAGACCTTACAACAGAGGTAGCTGTCCTCTTTTTGTGTGGAGAAAAGGGCTGTATAAATTTATTCTGAACAAGAAAAATGCAGCTACGTTTTTAGGATGATATCTGCATAATTGTATTGTATCTATATTACCAGTTGTGCAGAAAAGGTTCAACGGTGTCAGTCCTTTGAAAAAAGGCCCTTCTTCCTTTGTGCGCTGTTTGTCTGTATAGTAAATATTGAAAGGAGGATATAAGTTTTATAAAAATTATGGATAGCCTATCGTATCTCGCTGTACCATTGTTTATACAGCGGAAGAGATTCCTAATGAAGATACGCAGTGGCATTGTTTCAGAGCTTATGAAAGTAAGGGGTTCAAATTTTATGACAACGCAACAACCTAAGGTATGGTTTATTACCGGTGCAGGCAAAGGTATTGGTCGAGCCATTGCAGAAGCAGCACTGGCCCACGGCGATTTTGTAGCAGCGACGACCATAAACGAAAAGGATAGCGACAATACAGAGGCGTATTTCAACAGCTATGCTACAAACCCCAGTGTGCATTTAGCGGGCGGACTCTTTTCTTGGATTAATGCTATCGCAGAAAATGTGGGTGTTGGTCTGATTATAGATGTGGCATGTCGTCACAGTGCCAAAACCCGCGATTTATTCGATAAGATAAAAACGTTGACCATTAAAGAGGACACTAGCTTTCAGTCATGCTTTATTTTGCCGCCAAATTATTCTAATGCTGTGTCACAATTCGTAGAGTTTGCGTGCAATGAGTTGCGCAGAATTGTTTGACATTGCTAGATAAATTCAATTTATAAACGTTCCCGATACCATATCCGCATGAAATAATTTTTAGCCTAATGTGCTGAAAATTTGATTCGGTGCAGATTTTTGGCGATTGGGAACGTTTTTTTCAAAGATGGAGACAGTCTGCTAAGATAAGTCTATAGAAACAATTTCAGAATTTTAGAGAAAAAATGAAGAAATAAGAAATTTTTTTGCTAAAAGTGTCCGAAATGGACAAATTTTTTCGTATTTATATAATAGAGGACAAATATAGGAAATGTCGCAGAATTGTCTCCAGCGATTGGGAGAGGAAAAGGAGTACAGTATGAATAACAAAATAGGACGAATGTTTTGCAAATATGTAAAATATGGTGGCATCCTTTTAGGTGTGCTGATATGTATACCGCTTTTTTGTTTCGGTATCGTTTTTATATCCTACCAGATAGAAGGATGGAAAACTGAGCATATGATTGTAAATGAATATGAAGATCCTCTTGCTGTTGGTGAAGTATGGGAGGAAGAACCATTTTCTTTTACATTGGAACGGGTGAGTTTGGTCAATGCTGAAGCGTGGCAGGGGCAAATTCCTTTTTCACAATCCAGGTATAAAGAGTATGATTTTTGTAAAGCGCTTGAATTAGAATTTTCCTTTTTGCCAAAGGAAACAGGTGAAAGTTTGGACGACACATATTCGTTTTATCCCGGAGCTCAGGATGCAGAAGGTCATGTGGCAGGTCCACTTCCTTTGCCGAGCAGTTTGGAAGGAGATTTGACCGCTCAGGATCATCATTGTGTGATTTTGACGACAAAGAATGCCCATGTTATTCACATAACTGTGAATGTGCCTTATGGGGAAAGACGGTATCGAAAGGTTTATGAATTTTATGTAAATGCACAAGAATGAAAAAGTGCTGAAAATTATTGTTGCGGAAAAATACAGGAAATGTGGCAGAGTTATATATGCGATTTCGTGAAGGAGGAAAATTTTATGGGCGAATATTTGAAACTGATTCGGGATATGGCGGGCATTTTACTGATAGGGGTTCTGGCTCTATATGCTCTTTTTGTGACGGTTTGCTGTATTTGGTTCGGGATGAGTCCGATTACATTTATACAGGTATTTCATTTTGACAAAGAGGTATCTGTCATGCCTGATAATATTTCGAGCAGTTCTTCGGCTGTTTTGGAAATCGGAGATACGTGGGAAGAGGGCACACTTTTTGCAGTGCAGGTGCAGGCGATAGAAGAAATTTCTTTAGAAGCGTTTCAAGCGATAAATGATAATAGGTTTACGACAGTCACATCAGAAGACGATATGCGTGCTTTTCAGGTAAATATTACGCTTGAAAATAAAAACTATACTGGAATAGAAACCACTGCTTACGGCTATGTGGATGGGATGTATGCAATTGTACATGTTTTTGGAGAAACTACCGGTCCGCTATTGGGCACTCTTGGAGAATTGGGAATTACGAAAAGTGTGGATGGAGGTGTGACCGCGATACCAAAGGGCGGAGAAGAAGAACGTTCCTATGCTTTTTTAGTTCCTGATGGGGAAAATGAAATCAAAATCGCGATAGAGATTCTTGACGAGGAAAACGGGAAAAATCTTTATCGGAAAGAGTATAGGTATTCCATGCCAGGCAAAGATGAAACGTAAAATATTTTCCTAATTGATGAAAAATTCTGTAACCTTAAAAAGTATAAGACTATTTTGAATGTATAGATAAATTGGAGTCTTTGCTGAAAAGCAGGTGGAAAGCTAATTTAAAGTTAGGAGGAAGGCTCGTGTGTGAAAATTTCAAGAAAATAATTGCGGTCATGTCAATAGCAATCATGGCTATGAGTGCGGGACTACCGGTATTTGCCAAAGAAGGAAGTGGGTTTGACAATTTAAGTCCAGAGGAAGTTTATCAATATTTGCTGGATAGAGGTGTTTCAAGTGAACAGCTGAATCTGTTAAATGATGAAATTTTGGAGAGTGCTATGCGTCAGGCAGAGGCGAATGATTTCACAGACGCACAGGTACAGCAATATATTGAAGGACAGATTTCTATCATGATAGATTCGCAAATTATTTCTCATGAAGAAGCTGTTTTGTCAGAGGATGGAAGTACATTTATCACCTCACATGGAGAATACCCAAATCTATTGCAGCGATACAAAAGTCGATATACAGGAGAATGTACTGCAAATGGTGTTATGTCCAATAGCTTTGTAACATTATGGAGTACACGACTTGACGCGATGGAACAAAGGGGAGATTGCTTGGATATAAAAGGTGCAGGCGACTATATTTTGGTGACTGTATTTGCAGCATCTTACGTCGTGGTAACAACAGTGCTCATTCATATATGTCTTTAGCTGTGAATTGTGTCGGAGCTAGATATGCTTGACTTTTGCAGGAGAATGTGTGTCAAGAAAGCGACAATTCTAAAAAGAAAATTACGTATGAGAGAGGCGGAATAAAGATGTCAAAAGGAAAAGTGATTTATGTGTTATTGTTATTATCTGGTTTGTTATGTGTCATTTTATTGCTCTGCGCAACGCATTCTGTGATTCCTTTACGTCCCTTTGCGATAAAATTCGGCATATTTTATTCGGCGGCAATTACGTTGACGGCAATGGGGATGTTGTTATATCGTTTTATTGGAAGTATGATAAAAGAGCGGAAGTAAGCAGGAGGAGAGGAAACAATGAAAAAGGTGTTAATTTGTATTATGAAAAAGTTCTTTTAAAAAATGTTTTACGTGAAACATTTTGATTTTATAAGGTTGCTTAAAATGAAAAAATACTCCAGCATTTGCTAAAATATTTGTACAGAGAAAGAATGCAATACATACTTATTGAAGCCATTTTTTTGCATAAATAGAGTTTTTGCAGAAGAAAATTTTTCATGTATCTTGCAATCTGTTCATGTATATGCTATCATAAAAACAGGTTAAAACCTCCCTGCTAGGTACGTGTTATCTGGTATGTTTTTGACCAACACCTTTTATATGGGAATCCGGGCTCTGCTGGCGGATTTGATGCCGCCTATGTCTAGGCGGAACGCTGAAATCAGCAGGAGGATACCCACCTGCACATGCAGGTTCAAAACGCTGGGTATTACGGCTGTGTGGGGTTTTATGAAGAAAACGATTGGGGAACCAGTCGTTTTTTTCTATTTCTATGCAAATTTTAAACATAAAAGAACAGAGAAAGATATGGAGGAAACGTATGCAGGAATTGTGGAAGCTATTTTGGATTTTTTTTCGCATTGGAGCGTTTACGTTTGGCGGCGGCTATGTAATGATTCCTATTATTCAGCATGAAATCAGCGAAAAACATAAGTTGATTGATGAGGCTGATTTATCGGAAATTTTGGTGATCGCGCAATCCTTGCCGGGGATGATGGCTGTCAATGCAGCGACGTCGGTGGGATTTCGTTTAAAGGGAAAAGTGGGTGCAATTGTCTGTGCTTTGGGAGTGGCTTTGCCATCGTTTTTGATTATTGTCTTTTTGGCCAATTTGATTATCCGTTATAGTGAAGACAGCCATGTATTAGGTGCTTTTCAATGGGTGAGAGCTGTTGTGGTAGGGATGATTGTGGCAGCGGCTGTAAAAATGGGAAAGCCCTGCTTGCATAATAAAAAGCAAATGGTATTGGTGGCAGTGGCGTTGCTTCTGGCAATTGGGCAGGTACATCCTGTTCTATTGATATTAGGCGGTGCTTTGGCGGGATGGTGGATTACCAGACCGGAAGAGGAGGGCGGCAGACAATGAGTTTGTATTTGGAAATGATGCTTGTCTTTGCAATGATTGGTCTGTTTTGTTTTGGCGGTGGTTATGGCATATTACCCTTTATCCAAGGGGAAGTAATTGGCCGCGGGTGGATGACAGCGCAGGAGTTTGTCAATGTGATTGCAGTCTCGGAGAGTACGCCGGGACCGCTGGGTATCAATGTGGCGACTTATGTAGGCTTTAAGATGGGCGGTATTGTGGGCGCGATGTTTAGCACCATTGGATTGATGTTGCCGGCTTTCTTTTTGGTAATGCTGGTGACGCGAATTTTACAGACAGCGACTGGGGAAAAGGTTTGGAAGCGGTTGACGGTAGGAATTCGGCCTGCGGTAGTGGGATTGATTTTTTATGCGGCGTGGTCCATTGCCAAAACGGTTTTGCTGCAACAGAACGGCACCGATGTTTCCTTGGACTTTTTAGGAATTCTTTTAGCAGTGATTGGCTTTGTGGCCATTCATAAATGGAAGCTGCATCCTGTGATTTTGATTGGCACTGCGGCGATTTTGGGCGCATTCTTGGCTGGATGAGGAATTGAAAGTTCCGTATAAATTTGTTTGACAATTTTCTGCAGGTATAGTAGTATATTAACATACTAAAGTGTTACAGATGGAAAGGGTGCGGGGGTATGTATCACAGTAAATTGGAAGACGAGCAAATAGATGGGCTGTTTGTTGCGATACAGCAACTGGAAACAAAAGAAGAATTTTATCGTTTCTTTGAGGACATCTCCACTGTTTCTGAGATCAAGGCGTTGGCGCAGAGGATGGAGGTTGCAAAAATGCTGGATCAGGAGCGGACCTATACGGACATTGCCAACAAGACCGGCGCCAGTACGGCAACCATCAGTCGTGTGAAACGCTGCCTGAATTATGGGGCGGACGGTTATCAGCTGGTATTAAAACGTTTGAAGGAAAAAAGTTTAATCTAAAATTTTTAGATGCTTTTTTATTTTTAATTGCTGACTTGATATAAAATATGAAAAAATGTTTAAAAAGCTAAAACAGTAAAAATGATTTTTGCCATATTGGAAAATATGTTTTGTTTGGCCGTCTTTCAGGGCGGCTTTTTGCTGTGCAGTGTATTGCCGTTTATTGTATGTATTATTTTTTTGAAAAAAGGTTGCCAAACAGAGAAAGGCTGTTTAAAATAGAACATGCTGTGGTAAGTAATTATGAAAAATTTCACGTAAGGAGGAGTATGAATGGAACAGTTATTGTTCGCACGATGGCAGTTTGCAATTACAACTGTTTATCACTTTCTGTTTGTTCCGCTCACGCTGGGTTTATCTATTCTGGTTGCAATTATGCATACGCAATATTATCGTACCAACGATTTGAAATACCGGAAGATGACAAAGTTTTGGGGCAAACTGTTTTTAATTAATTTTGCGTTGGGGGTAGCTACCGGTATTGTACAGGAATTTCAATTTGGTATGAACTGGTCTGAATATTCTCGCTTTGTAGGAGATATTTTCGGTGCGCCTCTAGCCATTGAAGCCTTGGCGGCATTTTTTATTGAGTCTACTTTTTTGGGGATTTGGATTTTTGGCTGGGATAGATTGCCGAAAAAGGTGCATTTGGCTTCTATATGGCTTGTTGCCTTTGCCAGCAACTTGTCAGCATTCTGGATTTTGGTGGCCAATTCCTTCATGCAAAATCCCCAGGGTTTTGTGTTGAATAATGGTCGTGCAGAGATGGTGGATTTCTTTAGTCTGATTGCAAATCCTTATGTATGGCATCAGTTTCCTCATGTAGTAACCGGTGGTATCACCACAGCAGGATTTTTTGTAATGGGCATCAGCGCATGGCATCTGGCAAAAAAGCATGAGGTCGCTTTTTTTCAAAAATCTTTCAAATATGCGTTGGTGTATGGTTTGATTGGTGTGCTGGCAGTGTGTGGCATTGGTCACGCGCAGGGTCAGTTCTTGATGGATGTACAGCCAATGAAAATGGCTGCTGCCGAAGCGCATTGGGAAACAGAGGATCCGGCTTCGTTTGTGGCTGTTGCGGTCATTGATGAGGAAGCAGGGGAAAACAAGTTTTCCATCAAAATTCCCAATATGCTTAGCTTTATGACATACAATTCTTTCAGCGGAGAAGTGAAGGGTATTCATGACTTGCAGGCTGAATATACAGAATTGTATGGGGAAGGCAATTATGTGCCGCAAGTAACGCCGCTGTTTTGGAGTTTCCGCGCTATGGTGGGCGCAGGCGGCTTGATGGTACTTTTGGCATTGATTGGCGCCATACTTTTAAAAACAGGCAAACTGGCAAACAGTAAGAAATATTTGAAACTGATGCCTTTTGCTATGATACTTCCCTATCTTGCCAACACCACTGGATGGTTGATCACGGAGATGGGTCGTCAGCCTTGGATTGTGTATGGTCTGCAAAAAACAGCGGAAGGGGTATCGACTGTAGTGCCGGCCTCTTATGTACTGATCAGTATGATCGGATTCACTTTGATATATGGAATTCTGGCTGTGGTAGATGTAATTTTAATTGTGAAATATGCGAAAAAATCTCCAGAAGATCTGGAAGAAGCACCAACTGCAAGTGAGGAGGTGTCGTTATGGGCTTAAATATACTCTGGTTTATTCTCGTGACAATTTTGTTTATTGGATTCTTCTTTTTGGAAGGATTTGACTATGGGGTAGGGATGCTCAACCCATTGGTGGCCAAAAATGATACGGAACGCCGTATTGTGCTGAATACCTTTGGACCGTTTTGGGACGGAAATGAAGTGTGGCTGCTGACTGCCGGCGGTGCTATCTTCGCCGCATTTCCAAATTGGTATGCGACATTATTCAGCGGCTTTTATCTGGCGTTGTTTCTCGTACTGCTGACATTGATTGTGCGCGGCGTAGGTATTGAAGTGCGTAGCAAAAAGGAAAGCCAACAGTGGCGCAATACTTGGGATATTCTCATTGCAGTGAGCAGCTTTTTGTCTGCATTCCTGTGGGGGGTAGCAGTATCTAATCTTATGACCGGTGTGCCCATTGACAGCAATATGCAATTCGTTGGCAGCTTCTTTACCCTTCTGACGCCCTTTACTATATTTGGCGGCGTGGTCTTTGTGCTTTTGTTTGCGTTCCACGGATCTCTGTTCCTGAAGTTGAAGGTGGGTTCCACTGTTGTGGTGGACAGAGTGAAGGCTTTGGCAGACAAACTTGGTTTTGCCTTGGTTGTTGCTGTGGTCATTTGGGTAGTTTGGGCTTATTTTGCGACTGGTATTTATCAGAGCCTTTTAGCCGTTGTGCTTGTAGCAGTGGCAGCGGTAGCGCTGATTGCCTCAGTGGTTTTACAGCTGAAGGATAAAAAGGGATTTTCTTTTGTAGCGATGTTCCTGACAATTTTGTTTGTGACAGCCAGTGTCTTTGCAGGAATGTTCCCAAATGTGCTGATTTCCACCTTGGATTCGTCCTGGAGCCTAACCATTTATAATGCCAGCTCCAGTCCATATACCTTAAAAGTAATGACAGTCGTGGCCCTTACCTTGGTTCCTATTGTTTTAGCTTATCAAAGCTGGAACTATTATGTATTCCGTAAACGGGTGACAGCGAAGGACGTAGAATATTAATTGGAAATGGCCCCTATTTTACGGATAAAAGCAATATAGATATTTTGATCATGATCAAAACGCAGTGGTTTTCTTCTCTATAATAGAGAAAGAACCGCTGTGTTTTTTGTTTTACGGAGCAGTTTAGTAAATAGATTAGGAAATTTTTTGCGGTTTCACAATTTGAAAAAATATTTACTGCTGTAAATAGCAAAGGCCTATTGAAATATAAGGTTCAAATTGCTTATAGCGCCCTATATCGGGTGGTCTTGGCGAAATTTTCTTGATAAGAAAGATATCGGTCCAGTTCCTTATGGTCTAAAAGAATATACTATGGTATAATTACACACATAATAATATAAATTAATGATTAACGCAGGAAAGGTGGAGAGGTTATGGTTCTAAGTCAGAGACAAAAAATAGAAGAAGCGAAAAAGATATGTTTGGCTGTGTTCGGCACTTTAGTATTTTCAATTGGTGTAAATGTATTTATCGTGCCTATTGGACTGTACAATGGCGGGTTTGTAGGCATAGGGCAGGTCGTGCGTACAGTCTTGGTAGAATATGGGCACATGGATTTCGGTTCGATTGATGTTGCAGGGTTGATTTATTTTCTGTGCAATGTGCCGTTGTTCATATTGGCGTTTCACTCTTTAGGGCGGGGGTTTTTTATCAAAACAGTAATCTGTGTCGTTGCGCAGACTATTTTTTTAACGGTCATAAAAAGTCCAGCTATTCCTATCATTGAGGAACCCTTGACTGCTTGCTTTATCGGCGGCATTATTGCCGGATGGGGCGTAGGTATTACGTTGAAAAATGGCGCTTCCGGTGGTGGACAGGATATTTTGGGCGTATATTTTACAAAAAAAATGCGCAATTTCAGCGTGGGCAAAATGGGGCTAATAATCAATTTTATGGTATATGCTGTATGCGCGGTACTTTTTGATTTGTCCACGGTAATTTATTCGGTGATTTATACAGCGATTTTATCAATTGTTTTGGACAAAACCCACTCGCAGAATATTTTAACAGAAGTAAATATTTACACGAAAAATAAATCAATGGAGATTCGTCAATATATTTTGGAGCAGATGGGGCGGGGCAGTACCTATTGGGAAGGCAAAGGCGGTTTTACTGATTCGGGCACATCTATTATCTGTACGATTATCTCTAAATATGAGGTGACCCAGCTCTTACGCTACATTCACAGTATTGATGAGAGCGCTTTTGTGGTCATTAAAGAACATATTGACGTAGACGGAATTTTCTTTAAGAAGCTGTAAGGCTGTCTATGCGGATATGGTCAATGTCTAGTTCTATATGTGCTCTTTTCTCTCGACGATTGACAACTGCTGCAGAAATTGCGGCAGTTTTTTTGCTATGAGCTTGTGTAAGAGATCAATGTTGTATAGACTGTGTGCTTTGTTGTTAGGTACTCTCTTGCAGCGGGTACTGTTTTATGGGATAATGAAAAGAAAAAGCGAGTACTTTAGCAGACGTGGGGGGAGAAGTTTATGCGACTGGAGCAGTTAAACTATTTTGTGGAAGTGGCCCGATGTCAGTCTATAAAAGGAGCCAGCGAAAATCTGTTTTTGACGCAGCAATCGTTGAGTCAAACGCTGAAAAATTTGGAAAAGGAACTGGGCTTTTTGCTTTTACACCGTACAACCGCAGGGATTACACTTACAGAAGAAGGAAAAATATTTTTAAAGTTTGCGGAAACGGTTTTAGCAGAGCAGGAGGATTTTTGGCAGCAGATTGCTTTGCTGCAGCATCAAGCAGATGAACAGCTGCAGGGGATGTTACAGCTTAATATTTTTGGATTATATAATATTTGTGTTTTACCGGAGATGCTCAATCAATTTTGTTTGCGCTATCCCAATGTGGCCATCAATACGACTATGATGAGTTTGCCGGCCATTGAAGAGAGCTTTCAGACAGAACAGGAGGATTTGCTTGGCCTGATTACGCTGCCGTCTGCCGATGTAGCACAATATAGTATATATTTACGGCAACGTGGATTACAACTGCAAGTTTTTGCAAAAAGCCGTTATATGCTATGTTGTAATAAAGAGCATCCGTTATTGAAAAAGCGAGATAGGGAAATCTCCTTAGAGAAGGTTATGCAGTATCCCATTGTACAATATAGTGTGGACCGATTGGAAAATGATACATTGCATAAGCTGTTGAGTATATATGGATATGAAGAAGAGGAATATGCGCTGTCTGTGCAATCTATGCATACCTGGGTGGCAAATTTGTTGCGCGGCGAAAAGATTGGTTTCTTAAATGAGTTGATTTATGCTGACAGAAAAAACAAACAGAAAGGGTTCGAGGACATTGTGGCCCTGCAAACAAAAGAGGCGCTGTCTGGTACATTAGCTTGTATTGTGCGACAGAAGACATCACCTCTAGTACAAAAGTTTATGGCTTTTTTGCCTGAACTAGATTCGTAAGCCTATTTATGAAGTATGGGAACGGTACAGGATTGTCCTGTATCGTTCTTGTTTTTTACCTGTTTGCTATTCAAATAGAAATCATTTAAAATACAGATAATTAATCGATTAGTTAAATTTATTTTAAATGAGGTGCAATGAGATGATTATTGATATGAGATGCCGTCCTCCTTTTGGCGGATTTTTAAACCCAGTATTATGCGATTTATATATTACGGATGCCATTGTCGCATTCAGCAAACGATTTGGCATGGTGCCGACGCCAGCTGTGATGGAAAAGAGTATGGAATTGTTTATACAGGAAATGGATGAAGCCGGTGTGGATAAAGCCGTTGTGCCTATTCGCATTACGCCGGGCGGGTTGGCTACAGAAAAGAATGAAAATCTGCACATGGATAATGATGACTTGTTAAAATTATATGAACAATATCCAGATAAAATTATCGGCATGGCGGGTATGAATTTGACGGACATCAGTGTGGCTGTAGCCGATATTGACAAATATGTACTAAACGGTCCTTGCCAAGGGGTAATCGTAGAGCCTGGTTTTAATTTTAACCCATTGTTGCCCAACGATGAGAGCATCTTTCCCGTTTATGAAAAATGCGAAAAACACAATATTCCGATGATTATTTCCTGCGGCGGTTATACAGCGCCCAGCTACGAATTTCATAAACCCTGCTACATTGAAGATGTGGCTAAAACTTTCCCAAAATTGAAAATGTCTTTGGGGCATGCAGCATGGCCTTGGACTACAGAAATTGCGCATGTGGCTTTCAAATATGAAAATCTGTATATTTCACCTGACTTATACATCATGCATGCGCCGGGCAGTCAGGATTATATTGCTGCGGCCAACTATTTTATTCCTGAAAAAGTTCTGTACGGTTCTGCCTATCCGGTGGCTGGCATGAAAGCTGCAATAGAATTGCATCGGGAAGTAATTCGGGAAGAGTATATTGCGGATGTATTGGGCAATAATGCAGCCCGTTTCTTTGGTATAGCAGAATAAGAGCTGACACATGTTTTTGTTTCAGATAAACCGAAATTTTTTTGCGGTTGTCTGAAACAAAACGGTGTTGGCGTTAAGGATTCTTTTATAAATCACAATCTAAAATGAGGTGAGAGAAATGGATACAATTAAAAAAAATCGTAAAATATTATTGCAGTGGGCAATTACAATTCTTATTCCAATGTTAGTGCTGTTGATGCCTGTAAATGGGACAATTACTAGTACTTTAAAATTGTTTTTGTGTGTTACCATGTTCATCATTTTTGTAATTGCTTTTGATTTTTTCAATACGGCTTGGCCAGCAATTTTACTGCCGACCTTATATTGTGTTTTGAATATTGCGCCGACTAATATTGCTTTTGGGCCTTGGACTGGCACAACAGTTTGGATGATTTTGGGTGCATTTGTGCTGACCACTGCACTGGAAGACTGTGGTTTGTTGCGGCGTATTGCATTGGCCTGTGTGCGGGCTTGTGGCGGCAGCTTTACCGGTACCATGTTTGGTTTGATTTTAGCTGGCTATGTGTTGGCTTGGTTGACATTTTGTAATCATTATGTCGTAATGGCAATGCTTTCCTATGCTGTTTGTGTGGCTATGGGAACAGGGCGGTCAAAAGAATCAGCATTACTACTGTTTGCCGGACAAATTGGTGCCGGAACGGTACAGATTTTTACTTTTGAGGCTGCTTATAACTCTATGATGCAGGGAAGTTTGGCCACAATTTCGGATTCTTTGGTAGTACCCTGGTATGTACTGCCTGTTTACAATTTGCCTGGTCTTTTTATAACATTGATATTCTTTTTTATTTTGACAAAGGTATTTAAAACAAAAGAGATTAAACTGGAAGGCGCGAAAGCATATTTTGATGAAGAATACAGGAAGTTAGGGAAAATATCCCCGGAGGAGAAAAAAGCGGCTATATTGTTGTCCTTGCTGATGGTTTATTTAGTGACAACGCCGTTGCATAAATTACCATTGGCTTATGGATCTATGTTGATTCCTTATCTGATGTTTATTCCTGGGATTAAAGTTGCAGATTCAAAAGTAATTTCAAGAGTCAATTGGAGTATCGTATTTTTTATAGCGACTTGTTTAAGCATTGGGACGGTAGGTACGTATCTAAATTTGGGTAATATTATATCCCTATTTTTAACACCAATATTGAGTGATATGGGGATTTTCAGTAGTCTGCTTATTATTTATGGAGCGGGGACTGTGGCAAATCTGGTTTTAACGCCAGCTGCTATGCTTACCACATTAGCAGCTCCTTTGACACAAATTTCAGTTGATTTAGGAATTAATCCATTCCCGTTTTTATTAACATTGGCGTATTCAACAGATAGTGTGTTTTTACCGCACGAAGTTGGCGTTTTATTAATTTTTTATGGCTTTGGCTTGATGTCAATGAAAGATTTTATAAAGTTAAATTTATTTAAAATGCTATTTTTTATTGTTGGATTTGCTTTACTGCAGGTGCCTTACTGGCATTTCATAGGACTACTGTAAAATTATATTCAGCAGAATAAAAGAGAGGAAAAGTATGTCTGTATCTGAAAATCAAGAATATTTTATAAATTCCGTAGCATATAAAGAAGGAGAAATTGTAAAGATTGCGATTACGGATATACACAAAGACCGCTATGTCGCCGTCAGCATGGACGACGAAATCAGTTATCGTCCTTTGACCTCTGCCGAGTTAGCGGCGAAGGCAGTGCAGCTGAAAGTTACCTGCGATATGACGGTGAAATTTTACCGGTATGGATTCTTTATTGACGGTCAATGTGTCATGGCAGGAGATACCGATTTGCAGCGCATTGTGCTCAGTGATTTTTTGCCGGATGGCTATGATAAATATTATTGTTTTGGTTATGATGACGAGGTCAGCCGACGCGGCTGTATGTGCGCCACCAATGATGTGTGGAAAATCTATCACGATCGCTATGTGTATACTGGTTATTACCAAGTACAGGTACAAATTTCTGAAGAGGCCAACGTGCAGATGCTGCATAGTGAGGTGGCTTATCAGGCTGCGGCAATTCCGTCCGGTGCGTTTTTTCCAGTATGTGATGCTTTGCATCCACAGCCGTTTGAGCCAGCAGAGCAGGGACGTTCTATCCATACGGGCACCTATTATGTAAAAGCAGGGACCATATTTACTGATGGGAAAATTAGCTATGAAGTAACGCAGAATATGGCATTGCAGTTCTAAGAAGCCATATAGACTTGCCATGTTTCTGCCAAATGCGCCCTATTACGCTGTACTGGTTCATGGTCAAGAGGAATATACCGGTCGTAAAAACGGTTTTTGTGGGGCGCTGTGATTGTACTGTCTACAGCCTTTGCCATTCCGATTTTATTTGTGATTGGTAATATACTTTTCTAAATTAAATTTTCATAACTTACTGCCGTATCAATGATTGCTTGATACGGCTTTTTGAGTTTTATAAAAAGTGTTGAAGTTTGTTTTTCAAGCATTGGCTTTGAATCTTCGTTATGCAATAAGCGATGAAAGAACTACAGCAGGGGAAGATGTGCTGCCAAAGAGGAGAAACTATTTTCAATCATATTGATAATCGTTAATTCAACTTCACTGCACAGGTTGCACTGTCTGTGAAATAGATAACAGTCTACATATAATGGATGATTTTGGAGCGGAAGGAAAACAAGGTTATCTGAAATCGGGAAAAAAGTTCCAAACTGCATGATTGGCGAATCAATGGTAGCCAGTTCAATATGATTGGAAACAAGGTATAAGGCTTCGTTTGGATGGGATACATAATATGGCGGAGTTTGAGCGCTAAAATAACTATGATATTTTTGGAATAGAGAAGATTCTTTTATGGCGAGCGCTAGAGTACTAAGCTGCGCCAGCGTGATGCTGTCTTGCGCAGACAAAGAATTATTTTTATTTACAACGATAGAAAAAGGAATTTTGGCTATTTTTTTATAAGCGTAATTTAATTCATTTGCAAAAGTGAGCGTTTGTTGGGACAACTCCGTTTCACAGTTTTTCATTACAAGAAAAGCGTTGGCATGATACTGTTTCACTTCATCATAAAAGGAAAGGTCTTTTGTTTCATGCATATGAAAAGTGATATGTGGATAACGTTTCCGGCTTTCTGATAAAACATCGCTTAAAAAAGTTAAATGGTGCCCAAAAAAAGGAGGTACGACGAGATGAAAGTTTTGGGAAACAGAAGAGGAAAGCTCGTGTGAAATATTTAAGCATTTGCGATAATATTCGATCATTTTTTCAGCGTATTTTACAAATTGTTCTCCTTCTAATGTTAAAATAACGCCTTGTTTCAAGCGCACAAATAAAGGAAAGCTAAGTTCTTCTTCCAATGTGATGATGGACTGGGAAAGTGCTTGTCTACTTATGAAGAGCTGATCAGCTGCTTTTTTGAAAGATTGACATTCAGCTACAGTTAAAAAATATTCCAATTGTTTTATTTGCATGGAAATCACCTCAATATTGCCTAAAGTATAGCATAATTCTCAGAAAAATACAAACGCATACGAAATAAAGGATGCAGTTATTTCTTGCACATTGGAAAGATTAACCTGCTTTCGTTGAAAAATAAATTATATTATACTCAAAGTGTGAAGAATATCTGGCCAGATATGATTGAATATTGGATAAAGGGAGGTAAACTAAAATGAAATTTGTCTATCAAGAAAAATATTCGCATCTTTTTCAGCCGTTGACGGTTGGAAAAGGGCGAAAGAAGATATTGTTTAAGAACAGAGTGTTTGCAGCGCCAATGCGAACTCCAGTGGCAGTGGATGCATTTGGTTATTTGACTGCAGAAGGGATCGAGTTCTACGGAGGCTTTGCAAAAGGCGGATTTGGTGCCTTTTCAATTCCTCTAAAAATTCCGACAGACGATACAATTGGGCGAAGCATGGTGATTGATCACGAGCAACATTTATCATTTAGTGATGTGCATAAGTTGCAGCGTTATGTACATGCTTACGAAACGGTGTCTATTTGCGAGTTAAATCATGGTTGTATTTATCACTGTGCAGATGGCACACAAATTACAATTGGGCCGAGCGCAATGGAACAGAATGGAAAAATGATTACGGAAATGACAGAAGTAATGATGAAGGAAGTTTGTAATATTTTTGTTCGTTATGCCTTATATGCAGGTCGCGCTGGGTTCGACATGGTTAGTATCCATTGCGGACATGGTTGGCTTCTCAGCAATTTTCTTTCCCCTTTGACAAATTGTCGTACGGATGCATATGGCGGCAGTGTTGAAAACCGTTGCAGATTTCCGTTAATGGTTATTCGGAGTGTAAAAGAGGCCATTGGTGACATTCCTTTGGAAATACGTTTAAACGGAACGGATGGCGATTATTATCATGATGGTATTACTCCGGAAGATTGTTTAGCGCAGGCAAAAATATTTGCACCATATGTCGATATGATTAACGTCAGCTGTGGCAGTCGTATTGATGCCATGGGAAGACCCTTTGAGCATACCACACATTTTGTAAAACCCGGTTACAATGTTTCTGCCAGCAGATTGCTGAAGCAAGCAAATTTGCCGGTAGCAATTGGTGTGGTCGGAGGAATTCACACGCCAGAACTTGCAGAAAAGATTCTGGCTGAGGGAAACGCAGATTATATTTTGATGGCGCGGCAAGCGATGGCGGATAGTGAATGGGTGAATAAGGTAAAAACAAATCGTGAAGCGGACATTCGTCCATGCCTGCGTTGTAATTTGTGCAATGACGGTGGACGTAGAGGTGCTTTTTCAACAAATTTAACTATGATGAAAAATACAACCAACAATTCACGGTGTTCTGTAAATCCGCTTCATGGACAAGGCTGCGCGTTACGGATGATTCCCGTTTCCACAGAAAAAAAGCGTGTTGCCGTGATTGGCGGCGGTCCTGCCGGAATGTAGGCAGCGATAACGGCAGCAGAACGGGGACATGATGTTTCTTTATTTGAAAAGAAAGATAAACTAGGGGGACAATTGAATACATTCTGTCACAGTATGAGTTTCAAAAATGAAATTGAGCGTTTTTGTGCATATTTAATCGAGCAAGTGCGAAAGAATAGCGTACATGTTGTGCTTAATACGGAAGCAACAGCGGAAATGATAGAAAAAATGCAGTTTGATGCAGTTTTTGTTGCTATTGGGGCAGAACAAATAACACCACCGATAAAAGGGCTAGAGAGGAAAAATGTTGTCATGGCTTTAGATATATTTGGCAACGAAGATCTGTTAGGAAAAAGAATCGTTTTGATCGGAGGCGGAATGGTTGGATGTGAAACAGCAGTTCATCTGAATCAATGCGGACATGAGGTGACTATCGTAGAAATGGGGCCAGACCTTGCAGGCACAGCGCAGTTGACAGAACGATTGCATACATTGCGTATTATGAAAGATAATGGGATACAAGCCTATACAAATACCTGTGCGAAAGAAGTTACAGAAAAAGGCTGTATTGTGATGTGCAATGGAGAAGAAATGTTGATTGAAGCAGATACCGTTGTAATTTGTGCAGGAATGAAGCCATTGGCGGATGAGAGAGAAACCTATTCTGGTACTGCATTTACTGTAAGAAATATTGGTGATTGCAAAAGCGTCGGTGTTATAGCGGATGCTATAGAAAATGGATATGCAGCGGCAATTACGATTTAGGAGGAGATTATTATGAGTGGGAAGGCAGACAGCAAAAATATGCTTGGGCTAAAATGGGCAGCGACAATTTGCTTGCCAATTTTATTAGCTATAGTATTACCGACATCGGAAACCTTTACGCCAACAATGCGCACCTATATGGCTTGTACGTTGTTTGGCATTCTATTGTTTATGTTTGAGTTATTTCCCGGGGCAATTGTTGGGATTATTATATGTATGTCCTATCCAATATTTCATGTTTGTTCACTAAAACAGGCACTAGCCCCATGGTGCGAACCAGTAGTCTTTATTTGTATTGCAATATTATTATTGATGGAGGAAGTGCAAAATACGCCGATTTTGAAAAGAATGTCTTATTGGATTATTTCAAAAACAGGCGGCAGCTATTTAGGTCTTCTCATTGGGATTGTGTTGATTGATATTGTGATCAACTTTGTGATTCCAGCAGGTTCCAATGCATATATTATGATGGCATTTGCTCTGGCGCTGATTAAGGCATTGGATTTAGAGTATTTTAATCCGATGGCAGTTTCTATTTTATTGATTACAATTTTTGGTTTGCGTGAATCGAATGACTGGATTTATGGTGTACAGGCAATTGGGACCTCAGTGGCATATTGTCAAGCCACAGTTCCTGACTTATCGGTAGGTTTTATTGATATCATCTTAGACAATCTAATTTTTATTCCGATTCCATTTGTAGTAGCATTTCTTTATACAAAAATCTTTAAACCAGAAACGCCTTTTAAGGGTGGAAAGGAATATTTCAAAACAGAGTTAAAAAACATGGGGCCAATGACTACGGACGAAAAAAAGGTAGCTGCTGTTCTAATTTTGATGCTGCTTTATCTATTCACAAGCAAATGGACAGGTTTTGATATGAATTTTGGATTTATTGTAGCACCATTGTTGCTGTGGCTACCGGGCATTCGTGTGGCGAAAAGTGAAAATCTTGGAAATGTAAAAATCGCGCCTCCTATTTTGCTGGCAACAACAATGTCAATCGGAACGGTTGGCGCGGCTACTGGTGTTGGCGACTGGGTATCGGGAATGGTTACACCTTATTTAACAGGCTCTAGTCCATTTTTATTTACTGGTATGGTATGGATTATTGGGGTTATCTCAAATATTTTCTTGACCCCAGCAGCATTGCAGGCTATGTTTTGCGGGCCCCTTGCGGCAATTGCAGTCGATTTAGGCTACAGCGCAAAAGTGATTGCGTATACAATTTACCATTGTGGAAATCAGATTTTCTTCCCTTATGAAACAAATACAATTCTGGTGTATTTCTCATTGGGTTTTATGACAATGAAACAGTTCTTTAAAGGTGCGTTATCCAAAATGGCAGTAGATTTATTATTTGTGCTTTGTTTGGCAGTTCCATATTGGATGTTTATCGGGCTATTTTGAGTTTATAAGATAATTGTAGAAAGATTCTTACTTTGGCTCTGGCTGCAGAATAATTTTTTGCAGCCAGAGTACTTTTGAGAAAATTCACTTCCGAAAAAATAGAAATTTGGTATAATGAGAGAAGATATAAAAGAAATATGGATCTAAGCAGCAGTAGAACGCGATTATCTCAGAGAGAAACAAAGCTTTACTGTAAAGGGGAGTTCGCTACTCTATTATGATAAATTTTATGTAGAAGGAATCAGTGATGATTAAATGAAAAGGCAAGCAACAACAGGGGACGTATGGAAAACACCAACAAAAATATGGAATGTTATGTTTATTAGTATTTTTATTTCTAATATTGGACTTAATATGGGACAGCAAATGAGCAATTCCTTGCTCGGTGTTTATGCGAAATCATTAAATGCGCCTGCTGTTCAAATCGGGCAACTAATGAGTGCCTTTGCGGTTACTGCACTGATATTTCATTTTATTTCCGGACCAGCAATGAATACATATAATCGTAAAAAGCTTTTAATTATCTCGATGGGCTTTATGGCGATTGCATTCTTAGGATTTGGATTTTCACCTGATATTGCTCAAAAATTTGGCATGGATCCTGTACAGGTAATGATCCTATTTCGTTTAATTCAAGGGGTAGGGAATGCCTTTGGAAATGGATGCAGCCTGACGATTGTGACAGATATGCTGCCCAGAAAACAATTTACGACGGGTATGAGCTATTATGCTTGTGCGCAGGCTATTAGTCAAGCAATTGGACCGACAGTCGGAGTTTTTCTGCGAGATTTAATGGGGTATCATAATACATATATTGTGTTCTTTTTCGTGATGCTTGGTGCGATGGTTCTGACCATGAGGGTTCGTACAATGCCTCAAAAAACCATACCTTTTTCTTTGAAGCTGGATAATATAATTGCGAAAGAAGCAGTTGCTCTTGGCTGTATCACATTATTTATGGTAATCGGCTATGCGGCGATTAATTCATTTTTGTTGGTTTATGCGGAAGAAAAGCACATTGCCGGCGGTACATTGTTTTTTACGGTATATGCAGCAACCTTATTATTGTCAAGACCGATAGTAGGGCGTCTTACAGACAAATATGGTTTTGTCCAGGTGGCAATTCCGTTTTTATTGATGACAGTAATTTCGCTTCTTTTGATTGGGTATAGTCAGAAGCTTTGGATGCTGTTGTTGGCAGCGGCTGCCAATGCTTTTGGCTTTGGAGCAGTGCAGCCTATGCTGCAATCTCTGTGCATGAAAGCCGTACCTCAGGAACGCAGAGGTTCCGCTTCTGCTACGAATTATATTTTTATGGATATTGGAACGATTCTGGGCTCAAATATCTGCGGCTTTGTTGCTGAAATTTATGGATATACAGAAATCATGTGGAATGTTATGGCCACGTCAGTTTTGCTGGGTGGTGTAGTAATTTTTTTAGTGCGCGATAAAATTGTAAAGATTGAACGGCAGTTTATAGAATCGTAGTAAAATAATTCATTTATTGCGGGGCAGGTTATTGTCGGGGCAATAATTTTGTAGAATTATTTGTAAATGTGAGCTGACACAGTTCTTGCGTTATATTCATAATATTGATGAAGGGGACTTTTATGGTCATCAAGGAATGTGTTGCTGTATGGGCTTATTTGCGCTGCATTGACTTGGAGCAGCGATTTCTAAGCAAATTGGGTTGTGATTTTGTGTGCGACAGCTTGTGGGCCTATCACCCAAACTATACAGTGCTGATAGAAAATATTTGTGCAATTGTGCTTCCCGGTTTATTAGGTCATGTGTTGTTAGAGAGGCCATTATACCAGCGTTGCTTTACAGAGCAGGACTATGGGGTATTGATAGACCGCTACGGTGCTATGGAACAGTCGCAGTTGATTGAAGTGGTGCGTGCTGCGATCAGCCGTTTGACAAGATGGGATAGGGATGTGGAGCAATATCTTTTACAGGGGGCTGAGGATGTTGCTGTGCGGTTGTCTGTAGCTATGGCGACCAATACCTTACGGACGTTTTGTTTGCCCTGCTGTGAAAAATAAAATTTTTGCAGGAACAGAAAAATCAGGATAATCATGAGCTTCTGCAAAGTCAGCGGGAATTTTTTGAGAATAGTATAGTTTTATTCAAATCGTGAGAATCCTCTGCGAAGGGCAGTTCTCTCTTTTTCCTACAGTAAATTTACACTACCACTGAAAAAATTTCCCTTGACGAATCCTACATTTCATAGTATTATCAAATCACAATAAGCGCATGAAAAGAATGTTGTTTTTCATGCAAATATTTCTTTGACCGCCTTGCAAGAATTTTTTGTAAGGCTAAGGCCATACGGACAGCCGGGTCAAATGCCGAGCGGCAACTTTGCCATTATTGATTGCGTTAAGAGCGCAAGTTTTATAAGTTGGTTCCTTTACAACCATTTTGTTTTTTACATCAACTTGTGAACTGGTCAATAAGAGTAGTAAAAGTATAATATTTGCTATATAGACTCTATGAAGCCAAACTACATTGCTTTTCATTCGTTTCATCGATGTGTCGTGCTGTGGAGCCCCAGATTTTCCCTGCAAAATTTTGTCTGTTTTAAAAAATAGCACCGCGGGTTTGCCAAATCATTTTGTTTTTGGCAACTATAGAGGGATTTTTTAGGGAGATGGGTTGTTGCTGTGCGGACGATGGAGACAAAATAGAATGAAGGGATATTTTACGCAAGTGATGGAGAGAATCCGTTGCTTGCTTTTTTGATGAAAAAATGCAGGAGTGTGAAGGAAACCAAAAATCTGTGTAGGAGAATGGGAGGAGAACATGAAAAAACTGATTCAGTTTAAGAATATTGTAAAAGAATTTGACGGACAGCTTGTCTTAAAAGGGATTAATCTGGATATTTACGAAAACGAGTTTGTCACCTTGCTAGGGCCCAGTGGCTGCGGCAAAACGACATTGCTGCGCATTTTGGGGGGATTTTTGTCGCCGGATGAAGGACAGGTGCTGTTTGACGGAACGGATATCTGCGATTTGCCGCCGTATAAACGGGAAATCAATACGGTATTTCAAAAATATGCGCTGTTTCCCAATATGAATGTGTATGACAACGTGGCTTTTGGGCTAAAAATAAAAAAGGAGCCTAAGGACGTCATAGAGCAAAAGGTTAAACGTATGCTGAAGCTGGTGGGCCTGGAGGATTATGGACAGCGCCGTGTCAATGAAATGTCCGGAGGACAGCAGCAGCGTGTAGCTATTGCCCGCGCGTTGGTAAATGAGCCGGCGGTGCTTTTGCTGGATGAACCTTTGGGTGCCTTGGACTTGAAGCTGCGCAAGGAAATGCAGCATGAACTGAAAAAGATTCAGCAGGAGGTAGGGATTACCTTTGTGTTTGTCACTCATGATCAGGAGGAAGCGCTGACGATGAGCGATAAAATTGTGGTGTTGAAGGATGGGGAAATCCAACAGATTGGAACGCCTACCGACATTTATAATGAGCCGGCCAATGAGTTTGTAGCCCGTTTTATCGGAGAGAGCAATATCATTGACGGTGTGATGGTGCAGGACAAAGAAGTTGTCTTTGAGGATAAGCATTTTGCCTGTATGGACGCAGGCTTTGCGCCAAATGAAAAGGTAGATGTAGTGATACGCCCTGAAGATTTGGATATCGTGCCTAAAGAACAGGGAAAACTGAAAGGCGTGGTGAAATCGGTGCTTTTCAAGGGTGTGCATTATGAAACAATTGTGGAAACCCGTTCCGGCACCAGTATTACTGTGACTATGCATGTATCCGAGGGCAAGCCGGTAGTAAATACGGAAGCCGGTGAAAAAATGAGCGCCAATGATTTTTATTTGGATATAGAAGATATCGCCGAGTTGAACGAGGCAGGGATTATTGCTCGTGCTGATGCCCAAGCCTGGGATGCTACGACAGAAGACTGGATTTCCATTCATAAAGTGGAATATGAAATCAGACCGGAGATTGGCACCTATCCTGTAACATTCTCTACCAAAGCAGGAACGATGGTGTCTGCCCAGATGTTTGTGCGGGAAGCCAACCGTATTGCCAGTAAGGAATACGAGGAAGAGATTTATGCAGTAAACTTCTTCAAAAAAGTAGATGAAATCAAAGAAAGTATGGCGTTGGAGACAGATTTGCGCACCTGGGCCAATGCTTCGGCATGGAGCCTGGAGGATGATTCGGCGGTAGAAATTACCGAGGTAGACTATGATTTTGACGCGGAAACCATCGAACCCGGTGACTATAAGGTTACCTTTAAGACAGAAGGTTATGAGTATATGGTGGATACTACCGACAAGCATGAGGTGGGAGAAGTGGTAGGTCTGCTTTTTGGCCCTGAGGATTTGCACATTATGTCTAAGAAAGGGAGTTACTAAGCATGAAACAATTCCGCAATATGGCGCTCCCCTATATTGTGTGGAGCGCGGTCATGATTATTTTGCCCATGCTGCTGATTGTGATGTATGCTTTCACACAAAAGGGCAATGATGTGTTGACCTTTCGAATCACGCTGCAAAATTTTGTTCGCTTCTTCAGTGATCCTATTTTTCTGGAAGTATTGAAGCGTTCCCTGTGGGTAGCGGTGCTGACTACGGTGCTGTGTTTGGTTTTGGGCTATCCGGTGGCGTACATTATTGCACAGGCCGACGGACGCAAAAAGATGCTGTTGGTACTCTTGATTACCATTCCTATGTGGATTAATATGCTGGTGCGCACTTATGCCTGGGTGGGAATTTTGCAGGACAAAGGGCTGATCAATACCATTCTGGGCTGGTTTGGTCTGGGACCGGTCAGCTTGATTTATACAGATTTTGCAGTTATTTTGGGGATGGTTTACAACTTTATTCCCTTTATGATTTTA
Source organism: uncultured Peptococcaceae bacterium (assembly GCA_910585405.1). Lineage (GTDB taxonomy): Bacteria > Bacillota > Peptococcia > Peptococcales > Peptococcaceae > UBA7185. Next base: position 61,510 of record CAJUDO010000010.1, read on the forward strand.
CAGATTTACACGTCGCTGACAAAGATGGATAAAAGCTATTTGGAGGCGGCAAGCGATTTGGGTGCCAACAAGGTGCAGTCTTTTCTCCGAATTACCTTGCCATTGTCCTTACCCGGTGTATTAAGCGGAATCACTTTGGTATTTTTGCCGGCGGTGTCCAGCTTCTTTATTCCTAAAATGCTGGGCGGCGGCCAGTATGTACTCATCGGAAACGTGATTGAGTCCCAATTCTTGACTTCTGGCAACTGGAATTTCGGGAGCGCTATCTCCCTGATTATGGCAGTGATCATTATGATTTCGCTGTATGTAACCAAAAAAGTAGATAAAAACGGACAGAGTGAAGGAGGAAAATAACAGATGAAGCCGTCAAAAAAATTCCTGCCAAAACTGTATATGGCGCTGATTCTTGTATTTTTCTATCTGCCCATCGCCTATACAGTGATCTTTTCTTTCAATTCGGGGCGGTCGTTGACCCGCTTCGATGGATTTTCTCTGCGTTGGTATGAGAAAATGTTTAGTGACGCTAATATGATGAACGCCATTTTTTATACCATTGTGATTGCCCTTCTTGCCACAGCAATTTCTACAGTGGTGGGCACGATCGCGGCCATTGGTCTTTCCAACAGCAAAAAACTGGTGCGGGGTGCGATGGAGCAGGTAAACAACCTGCCACTGACTAATCCAGATATCGTCACAGCGATTGGTCTGCTGATGTTTTTCAGTGCCTTAGGCGTGCGCAAGGGCTTTTTGACAATGCTGTTGGCGCATATTATGTTTTGCATTCCCTATGTCATGTTGAGTGTGATGCCCAAACTGCGCTCTCTGGACCCAAATTTGGCTGATGCGGCGCTGGATTTGGGCGCCACGCCATGGCAGGCTTTAATCAAGGTAATTGTACCGCAGATTATGCCCGGGATTGTTTCCGGAGCATTAGTGGCGTTTACAATGTCCTTTGATGATTTTGTAATTTCTTATTTTGTGACTGGCAATGGCGTGAATAACATTTCTATCTTGGTGTATACCATGAGCAAACGGGTAAATCCGTCTATCAATGCCTTGTCCACTTTGATTGTTGTTTTGATCACATTCGTACTGATACTGATTAATGTGGTGCCCATCATCAAGGAGCGGCGGGAAAAACGGCGGGCAGCTGCTGCCATGCTGGAAGAGAACGGAAGTAAATAAATAGCTGTCAGAAAATGCGATTCCATTGAGGGGTCGCATTTTTTGTGATGAAGAACAGAAAACGATGCGAATTTAAGGAAGCTGTAAGGCTGCTGTCAGCTCTCTGTAAGTTACTTTCGCTATACTGAAAGAAAAAGGAGCGTGATTGCCATGGAGTCAGTGATTGTCACAGAAGGACTGAGTAAACAATATGGAAAGCTGCTGCGGGTAAACCGTTTGAATCTGAGTGTGCCTGAAGGTGCAATCTATGGATTCTTGGGGCCAAATGGGGCCGGAAAATCCACTACGCTGAAAATGCTGTTGGGTCTGGTGAATCCCACTGCGGGAGAGATTGATATATTGGGACAGCGGATGGAGCGCAAACATCGCCTGCAGATTTTACAACAGGTGGGGGCATTGATAGAGGCTCCCAGCTATTATGGGCATCTCAGCGGGGAAGAAAACCTGCGCATCTTGCAGAAATTGCGCAATGTACCGGAGCGCAATGTACGAGAAGTTCTGAAAATTGTGCGTTTGAGTGAACACAAACATAAAAAGGTAAGCCAATATTCCTTGGGGATGAAACAGCGGTTGGGGTTGGCCGGAGCTCTGCTGGCCTTTCCAAAGCTCCTGATTCTGGATGAACCCACCAATGGATTAGACCCTGCGGGGATTCAGGAGTTGAGAGAATTGATTTGTTCTTTGCCGGCACGCTATGATATGACGGTGGTGCTTTCCAGCCATTTACTCAGCGAGATTGACCAGATGGCAGATGTAGTAGGAATTATTCGTGAGGGCAATCTGATTTTTCAAGGCAGGTTGGAACGGCTTCACGATATGGGACAACGGAGATTGGCATTGCGCACGGACAATAACAATTTAGCTGCAGCGTTATTGAGAGAAAAAGGAATTTCTCTGCAGCAAAATGGGCAATGGCTGTTTTTGCCCGATTTAGATGACGGTACAGTGGCTGCCTGCGGAAAATTTCTTTTAGAGCGGCAGATTCATTTGCTGCGGCTGGAGGAGCGACAAAAAAGTCTGGAAGATATCTTTTTGGAGCTTACCGGAGAGGACGTGGGCGTATGAACATGAAATTGTGGAACACTCTGCAGCTGGAATTTTTCAAACTGCGGGGGCGGATGCTCTGGCTGTTGCCTGTGTTGTTGCTCTTGCTGCAGGCGGCTTGGATGTGGTGGGGGATGAAAAGCATGAGTCATCAGGAAATCATCCAGGGATGGCAGCATTATCTCTATCAACTTCCAGTTTTAAACGCGATCATGCTGCCCGTTTTGATGGCGGTCATGGGTTCTCGCATTGCTGATATAGAGCACAAAGGGCAAATGTTGAAACTGCTCTATACAGTGGAGGAACGTGGGTATGTTTTACTTGCCAAACTGCTTTGCGGCGGTTGGTATTTGCTGTGGATTTTGCTGGGACAACTGGGAACCATGTTGGCCATCGGTATGTACAAGGGTTTTTATCCTCCTGTTCCCTGGGGCTATTTTGCCTGTTATATGCTGTTTACCTTTTTGACCAGTTTCTGCATCTATCTGGTGCAGCTACTGATTTCCTTGCTGATTAAAAATCAGGCCATCAGTCTGATTGTCGGTATTGCGGGAAGTTTTTGCGGGTTGTTCAGTTTGTTTTTGAACATCACTCCGGTAAACAAATTGATTTTATGGAGCTATTACAGTCAGTTGTTTCTCTGCGGAATGAATTGGGATAGAGCCAGCAGAAATACAGAAATGTACTGGGTGGCGCCCAATTGGGGCAGCTTTTTGCTGTTAGCGGTAGGGTTTCTTGTAACCCTGTGGATTGGCTGGCGACTATTGGAGCGAAAGGAGTGCTGAGGCATGTTTTTACGTGTAGTAGCGGCAGAATATTTGAAAGAAAAGCATAGTCCGGTGTGGCTGGCGTTTCTCATTTTACCATTGATTCCTGCAGTGCTGGGTACTGCCAATTACAGCATTAATACGGATTTATTGACTGGGCAATGGGAGGATTTATGGACACAGCATACGCTGTTCAACTGTTATTTTTTTCTGCCTGCCTTATTGGGCATTTATGCTGCATGGCTCTGGCGTTTGGAGCATCAGCAGCATAATTGGAATTTGGTGCTGACAGTGCCGACACCAATCGTGTATGTATATGGCGCCAAGCTGCTGATTGCAGCATTGTTGCTGTGTTGTACGCAAGTGTGGATTGGCGTGCTGTTTTATTTGAGCGGAAAATTGTGCGGTTTTACCGAGAGCTTTCCTTGGTTGTTGGTGTGTAATTGGCTGGCTTGCGGTTGGTTAGGCGGTATGACGATTTGTGTGTGGCAAATGCTGTTGTCGCTTGTCGTACGCAGTTTTGCTGTGCCAGTAGGCATAGCCTTGTTAGGCGGGTTTGCCGGACTAGCCGCCACTGCAAAGGGCTGGGGCCTTTATTTCCCCTATGCTTTGATGGCTGTCGGTATGCGTGCCAATACAGCCCATGCCGAGTTGGATTGCGGTGCAGCTCCCTTTCTGTTTTTTACCATTAGCTATGGATTGTTGTTTATTTTGCTGGCGTTACTATTTCTGGACAAGACGGAGATGGCTGCCAGAGAATAAGCCCTTCATTTATTGATAGGCTAATTGATAGAAAGACAGGATGAAACGAAATGATGGTGATAGTATAAAATTTGACTTTCCCATGGGCATTTGATAGAATAAAACGATAGAAATCAGATAAAGGAGATTGGCGAAATGGATAAAATTCAAATGCTGGGTAAGTTGGTAATTAAACAGGTTGTTACAGATGGGTATAAGCAGAAAGCTGGCGGCCAGCTGCAGACAGAGATTGATAAAATAAATCAGGACATTACAGTATATGATGAAAATATGCAGAAAGCTATCACCAAGCTGACATTGAAAGGGGATCCAAATGTAGAAGCTTATCGACGTCAGTTTATGGCGGAAAAAGAAAAGCTGGTGGCGTATCGGGAACAGTTGAACCAGAGCTTGAAGGCCATTTATGATCTTCCCAACGGTGAAATTGTGGAGAGTGGAGAAGGCAATTTCCTGCAGGAAGTAAAAGTCGGAGAACCATTCAGTGCCAATGTGAGCTGCGAGATTATTCTTAAGGATGACATTGTGATGGCTATCAATCCACAGGAGTAAGGGGTATGGAGCAAAAGAAGATTCGCATTGGAAGGATTGTCAACTGCCATGGCGTGAAGGGTGAAGTGGTGGTGCTTCCTCTTACCGACGACAATCGTCGCTTTCACAAATTGAAAAAGGTGTTACTGGAACTTCCAGGCGGACGCTATCGGGAATTGGCGGTGCAGGGTGCCAGAGAACATAAAGGCAATATTTTGTTGACATTAGAGAATGTGAGTGACCGCAATCAGGCGGAAACGTTGAAAAACCTTTATCTTTGCGTCAATGAAGAAGATGCAGTGAAGCCTAAGGGATCCTATTTTATTTATGAAATTGTAGGTCTTGCGGTTTATGAGGGCGATATCTGTTATGGTAAGGTGACTGCGGTGCTGCAAAACAGCAGTACGGATTTGTATGAAGTGACGGGGGAAACAGGCGTGTTTTATCTGCCGGCGCTGAAATCGGTGGTAAAACAGATTGATCTAGAAGCACAGCGCATGGATGTAGAAATCCCCAAAGGACTGCTGGATTGAGGAAAAAAGTATGGATATAAAAATATTTTCGCTGTTTCCCGAAATGTTTTCCGGACCTTTGGGCAGCAGCCTTTTGGGCAAGGCAAGAAGTAAGGATATTCTTAATATTGAAGTGATCAATTTTCGAGAATATTCCACCAACAAGCATCATGCAGTGGACGACTATCCTTTTGGCGGCGGGGCCGGTATGGTGCTGCAGCCGGAGCCGGTGGTGTCTGCACTGCGCAGCAATCTCAATCTGCATGCACCTGATACGGAGATTATTTTGATGTCGCCTCAGGGAAAGGTATTTGACCAGCAGGCGGCCTGCGCACTCTCTCAAAAAAAACAGCTGGCTTTTATTTGTGGGCATTATGAGGGATTTGATGAGCGGATTCGCTCCTTTGTAACGCAGGAATACTCCATTGGAGATTATGTGCTCACCGGCGGTGAACTGCCGGCCATGGTGATGATTGATGCCATCAGCCGTTTGATTCCCGGTGTCATTAAAGAACAGGAGTCCTATGAAGAGGATTCTTTTTATCACGGTTTGCTGGAATATCCTCAATATACCCGTCCGCAAAATTTTGAGGGGATGGAAGTGCCGGAGATTTTGCTGTCGGGGCATCATGAGAATATTCGCAAGTGGCGGAAAAAGGAATCGCTGCGGCGTACCTTGCTGCGCCGTCCTGATTTGCTGGAGCAGTATGAGTTGAATAAAGAAGAAGAAAAAATGCTGGCAGAGGTTCGGGAAGAACTGAACCGGCAGTAATATGACGTCCGGTGCAGGATATGTTGTACTGGTGTTTTCTAAATGGATGAGCGACTCCACTTTGTAGGTGAGGTCGCTTATTTTTGTCACATAGTAATTGACAACAGCTGTTCTATATCCCCAGACTGAATTTCAGATAAGTGTTGTGCGATACGCTCTTTTGACCAGTCCCACCATTTTAGCTTTTGCAGCATTTCAATTGTCTGCTGTGCAAAACGTTTTCGTATAGGTTTTGCTGGTACACCTCCTACGATTGTATAGGGAGGAACATTCTTTGTTACCACTGCGCGCGCTCCTATGATGGCGCCGTCCCCAATGGTAACACCTGCTAAAATGAGTGCTTCATAACCAATCCAGACATCATTTCCAATTATGATGTTTCCTTTCTGGTCCCATGCTTTTGTGATATCCTTAACGTCCAATCCCCATTCTTCAAAAAAGATAGGAAAGGGATATGTAGAAAGGGAGGAGAGGCTATGATTTGCACTGTTGAAAATAAATTTTGCTCCGCAGGCAATGGAGCAGAATTTGCCAATTATTAATTTATCGTGATTGACTGGATAATGATACAGTACATTATTTTTTTCAAAATTTCTGGGGTCATGGACAAAATCGTTATATATTGTATAGTCGCCTACTGTGATATTGGGATTGGTGATTACACTTTTTAAGTAGACTGTTTCCTTATCCATGGAGCGGGGATAGAGTTTCTGTTGCATGATGGCTCCTTTCCTGCTTAGCTGACGGAAAAACAAATCTTTCGATGCGGTCAAAGCAATTATTTTCTACATAATATACCGCCTGTTCCTTGGCAGAGTAAACGAAGGAAACCCGTGTAGCCCAGGGTTCTTCCTGGCGAACGGCACGGAGTAGTGTAAAGGCATCGGAAATTGAAAAATTGTTTTTGCAGTTTTCCAGCATCTGCAAAGCTCTTTCATACCGGTCATCACCCTGCACAATAAAGTCTTTCGTGCTCTCGCGATTCAGTAAAGAGTAATTTGTGAGCAAAGAATATTTTTTATGTTCTTCACGGTATCCGATTCCAGGTTCGATGATTAAAGTGCGGCCCTGAATATCCGATAACATCGCCTGCATAGTGGCATCCGGCGCATAGGTAATTTCCTTTGATTGCACAATTTGAAGTACCTCGTCAAAGGAAAGCTGCGCTTTGATAAATTGCTCTGTCAAATCTGCGATGCTTACACAGTTTGGGGTGCCCTGATATGCTCCGGCAGGGTTTCCGTGCACGTATAACAGCGTTCCCACATTTCCGTTTTGATTTACACCGTGATAAGAATGGTACCTTCCATCCGGCCGCAAAATGCCGATGTAGAAGCGCTCTTTTTCCTTGATTACCTTATGATTCCATACGGAGAGGTCAATATCAAAATTAAACCCTGTGATTATATCCTCTCCATGATAAACAAATCTGGTACACATAGTTTGCTACCTCCTATGAACGTAGTATATTTTTCTCTTTTATTTTACTGTCATTGGAGGCAGTATTCTATACACCCTTTGCTGCAGAGTTAAACTGTATAAAATAGGTGATAGACTGCCTCAATTTGCATTTTGAAGCAGTCTATCGTTTATTTTTGGTATATGATTTTCCGTATGGCATAGCAAGATAAATTGTATTTTTCACAAATACGGTCCATAGAAACGCCATCTTGATAGTCTCTTTTTATTTGTCGGTTGCGCTGTGCCAATTCCTGCCGATAACCGGAAACTTCTCCCCAACGCTTTTGCTGTTCTTGTTTGACAGGAATATAGAGATATCCGCCTTGGATATAGTTTTGTAATTCTTTTACCAACGCGTCCGGAAGAATGGTTTTTGCATTAAGATATTTCATACGGGCTTCCTCCTTGATAGAATAGTCAAGTTGCAAAGCCGGTATTTTTATATTGCGACTGCGTTACTCCATGCAATCGTCGCAATGTACTGGCTCTGCATGGAGTAAGCCGCTGTTTCTCTTTTGCGTGCTGCTACACATCACAATCCCCTCTTTCTTTTCACTCGAGATAAACAGTTTTACAAAGCTAGTGTAGCATAATCTGGATTTTACAGCAATAAATTTATAATTACTTTGTGCTGTTTTAAGTTTCTCAGAGGTTATCTTGTGTGAGAATATGAAAAGAAAATGAAAAATTTCCTTAAGGTTTTAGGCAATTTTTTGTGGCTTGAATTAGCGAAGAACAAAATTGTTGGAGAGAATAGCCGATTTTTTAGTTATAATATATAGCACAAAATGATTTGCGCCCGTTGGCATTTTATATTAGTCATAACAAACCAGATGATTTTTTCTATCAAAGTAGAAATAATGTGTATGAGAGAAAAGGTTGATGTGCATTTCTTGCGGGAGTGTGCTAAGATAATTTATGTAAAGTTTTATAATAGTAAGATTGAGTTCTGAGGGAGGTGCTGTTGTTATGTTTAAACCTGATTATCGAGAAACAAAGTGTCCTATTTGTGGCGGAGAGTTGGAGCGTAAGCAATTCATGGGCTTTGGGATTACAGCCGGTTATAATACGTCTTGCCCACATTGCGGAAAGTATAATGATATCTGGGCCTGCGGTATCCGTGAGGTGGATTGCGGTAAATGGCACAGCGAATCCTTTTTATCCAGTTATGGGACACCTACCGAGGAAGAGAAAATCATTGAAAAGAAAAATTTTCGTAAACTGAATCGACTGATCATATTGGAAAAAATAAAGTGGTTTTTTCAACGGCATAACAGTAAAAACAATAAACCGATGAGCAATAGCAGTGAACCTGCTTTGCATGGCGGCAAATAGGGTGAGAAAATTGTATAGTTGTATGAAAATGGTCCGAGGGAATTTTATTCTTTTGGACCATTGTTGTAAAAAATATAGACATCTTATGGTTATTTTGCTATGATAAAAGAGTAACGCAAGGAAGATTGTCTGTGTTCCTTTGTATGGGCTGGACTGTGTATAATGCTTGCGTTGCCAAGAATTATCAGGGAGGTTTGAAAGATGAAAAAACAAGTGTGTGTTCTGCTGGTGCTGCTGACATGCTTCTTCTTGCCGGCTGCAGCGTTTGCTGCAGATGGAGAGATTAATGTGCAGCTGAATGGTGCAAATCTGCAGCTTCAGGATGCAGCGCCAGTCAATGAAGAAGGCAGAGTCTATGTGCCGTTTCGCGCGGTATTTGAAGCGTTAGGCGCTACAGTGGCTTATGACAAAGAGTCTGATACGATTACGGCGCAGAAGGGTGATACGGCGGTTCAATTTGTGATTGGCAGTACCGACATCACCGTGGATGGGAAACAGGTAACGACCGATGCCGCATCGTTTGTGCGGGATGGACGGACCTATGTGCCGGTACGGTTTGCAGCGCAGTCTTTAGGTGTGACAGTAGGCTGGGACGCTGCCAGACAGACCGTGGTCATGGTTGATAAGGCGGCGCTGAAGGAAGCGGCAAAAGGGCAGTATACGCTGATGGAAAAATATATGGTGTATAGTGAAAGCTTCAATAAGGAGCCAATGGCCATCAAAGGCACATTGAAATTTGATTTGCAGGTAGCGGATGGCAGCGGAGCAGATGCGGTGATGATTCCGGTTACCGGTACTATGAAGCTGGATGGGCTCAGCACTGCGGAAATTGCCAGTATGAACGTAGCGACAGAGCTGGATTTGAACCAATTAGAGAAGGCTATAGCGCAAGCAGGCGAGATGACGGAAGAGGATAAGTGTGTTATGGAACAGCTGCAGAGCTTTGATATGGATGTCATTGCCAATATGGAAACAGGGAAGGTTTATATGAAGTCGGCCTTGTTCGGTCTGAGCGGTATGGATGGAACGGCTTGGTATATGATGGATTTGGAGCAGATGCTGCAGGGTAGCGGAATGGATTTGCAGACCTTGTTGGAAAGCACATCTCGGCAGGACTCTTATGAGGCAGTTGTTATGAGTATGATTGATGGGCTGCCGGTAACAGATGCATTAACTTGTGCGACTATGTTGGAAAGCATCAATCAGTATCAGGATAAAAATTTCCAGAAAGTGGGCAGCAATTATGTGTCTACGCTGAAACAGGAGACCGAAGGGATTTCTGTTGCTGTCAGTCTGACCTTGAAAACTGACGGCGATAAGGTGACCGGATATGCACAGTCAATGTCTATGTATATGGGCACTGCGCAAATCATGACCATGAAAATTGAGCAAAGTGGCAATCAGGCTACGATGAATGTGGAAATGAATGTAGACGGAATGATGACGATGAAAATGAACGGCGATATGCGTTACACTGCTACTGCCGAGAAACCACAGGGCGCTCCTGCCAGTGGAGACAAAGTCATTGATTTGATGGAACAACTGAATCAGGTTGCGTAATCTGCGCAACGAAAAGCTGCATGGAGAGGAAACACCTCTCTGCGCAGCTCTTTTTATTTACAGAGAGAAAGTTTATACAGGGCGCTGTTTTTGCAGTAAAATTTTGTGCATAAAAATCATTTTTCATGGAATATATGAAAAACATTTGCTTTTTTGTGTATGAAAAATATGATACACTAAAGGCAGCTTAATCATTGTTAGGAAAAGGGAAGATAGTATGGAAAAGGATGAGAAACGGGCGTACATAAAATATATTTCGGCATTGCTGCTTTTTGGCTCTAATGGAATTGTGGCCAGCCATATTGCACTGAACAGTTATGAAATCGTGTTATTGCGCACAGCCATCGGCAGCGCCTTTCTTTTTCTATTGTTTTTGCTGATGAAAGGGCAATTTACATTTTGGACGCAGAAACGTGCCTTTGTTTTTTTGTTTTGTTCGGGAGCTGCTATGGGCGGAAACTGGCTGTTCTTATATGAAGCCTTTCAGCAGATTGGCGTAGGGATGGCAACTCTGGCATGCTATTGTGGGCCGGTTTTCGTTATGATCTTTTCTCCGATACTGTTCAAGACACGGTTTACTTGGCTGAAAACAGTAGGCTTTTTTATTGTGGTAGGCGGGATGCTGCTTATCAATGGGCATTTGCTGCAGGCAGGATACAGCGGATGGGGCTTGTTTTGTGGAGTGATGTCCGCAGTGATGTATGCTGTTTTGGTGATCTGTAATAAAAAGGCTGCGGCGATTACAGGATTGGAAAATGCCTTGCTGCAGTTGGCGATTAGTTTTGTCACGGTGGCAATTTTTGTAGCATGGAAGCAAGGGCTGGTCTTGCAGATTGGCAGTGGAGATTGGCTGCCTATCTTGTTTTTAGGGCTGCTCAATACGGGAATCGGCTGCTATCTGTATTTTTCTTCATTGGGCATTTTGCCAGTACAGACAGTGGCTGTTTGCGGGTATCTGGAACCGTTGTCTGCGGTAATTTTTTCCGTACTTTTATTGGGAGAAACGATGACAGCTATACAGTGGTTGGGAGCAGGTATGATTTTAGGCGGCGCAATGCTGAGCGAGATGACGGTTGTGAGCCTTAAAGAGAAAAGGAAAACTTGCGGTGATGAGTGAAGCATGCGATGAGGTGATGGTTGTCCATGATGCTGCGAAGGTTTTATAAGGCGGTATTGTCACACAAGAGAAGCGTGGTAATACTGTTTGTACTGGCCGTGTTATGCTGTGGTTTGCTGACGCCCCTGGTAGCGGTAAATTATGACATGATGGAATATTTGCCGGAGGCCTCTCCCTCAACAGTGGCGCTCCATGTGTTGGAGGAAGAGTATCAGCTGAGCATTCCCAATTGCAGAGTGATGGTGGATGGCGTGACGATTCCCCAGGCGCTGGCTTTCAAAAAACAGCTGGAACAGATTGACGGTGTGGAAAGTGTGACATGGCTGGATGATTCGGTGGCTTTGACAGAGCCGCTAGAAATGCAGCGGGAAGAGGTCGTGCGCCAGTGGTATTATCAGGAAAGTGCGCTTTATTCCTTGAGTATTGATAAAGGCAATGAACGTGAAGCTATCCATAAGATTAAAGCGTTGGTCGAGGATAAAGGAGTCATTACCGGATCGGCGGCAAATAATGTAACCAGCCAGGAAACAGCGGGAAAAGAAGTGGCCTCCATCATGCTGATTGTGGTTCCTTTTTGTGCAGTATTGTTGGCACTGGTGTCTGCCTCATGGCTGGAGCCGTTTCTGTTCTTGGGGACAATTGGGTTTGCCATTGTGCTGAATATGGGGACAAATATACTGTTTGGCGAGATTTCTTTTGTGACTAAAATAGCGGGAAGTGTGCTGCAGTTGGCAGTGTCGTTGGACTATTCGCTATTTTTACTGCATCGTTTTGAGGAGTGCCGCAAGGAAATCAGCGACACGGAGGAAGCTATGCTGGAAGCATTATGCAAGGCAACGCCGTCTATTCTGGCCAGCGGACTCACGACAGTAATGGGTTTTGCGGCGTTAATGGCTATGGAATTTGGCATTGGCGCGGATTTGGGCCGCGTATTGGCTAAAGGTATTGTGTTTAGTTTGTTGGCGGTATTATTGTTGTTGCCGGTTTTGACACTGTATAGTATGAAGTGGGTAGAGCGGTTTTCCCATCGGCCATTGTTGCCCCCTCTGTTTGGTTTGGGAAAAATGGTGTTGAAGACTCGTTGGGTAGCAATGTTCTTTTTTATTCTGGTTATGGTGCCGGCTTTTTTGGCACAGAGCAATAACGAGTTCTATTATGGTTCGTCAAAACTTTTCGGTCCTGATACGGAGCCTGGACAGCAGCAGGAAGTTGTAGAGGAGGCTTTTGGAGATTCCAATACCTTTGTTCTTTTAGTGCCCAATGGTGATTTGGCAAAAGAACGGGAGGTCAATGTCCAATTGCTTCAACAGCCGCAAATCATTGATGTGATTTCCTATGCCAATACGGTGGGGACGGAAATCCCTATGGAATATTTAGATGAAAATATACTGTCCAAACTGATTTCACAGCATTATAGCTGCATGGTGATGACGGCCAATGTGCCCTCTGAAGGAGAGGATGCGTTTGCCTTGGTACAGCGGCTGAGGCAGTTGGCAGCATCTTATTATGGAGAGCAATACTATTTGGCAGGAGATACAGTCAGCACCTTCGATTTAAAAGAAACCGTGGAATCTGATTTGATGCGGGTGAATTTTTTAGTGATTGGGGCAATTCTGCTAATTTTGATTCTTACCTTGCGTTCGCTGGCCTTGCCGCTTTTGCTGTTGTTGGTTATTGAAACATCAGTCTGGTTCAATTTATCTGTGCCCTATTTTGCTGGACAGCATTTATTTTTTATAGCTTATCTGATTATCAGTTCCATTCAGTTGGGCGCTACTGTGGATTATGCTATTTTGATGGGCTCTCGCTATCAGGAAGAACGACAGCAGAAGCCGAAACGAAAAGCATTGGTGGATACGGTAGGTGTGACAGGTGTGTCTATCATGACGCCAGCAGCTATTTTGGCCGTAGCGGGGTTTATGATTGGATTTTCCTGTACCAATGGCTCTATTTCTCAGCTGGGAATCTTGTTGGGCCGCGGAGCCATTATCTCCTGCCTCTTGGTGTTGTTGGTGCTGCCTGCCTGTTTGTATAGCGGTGACAAATTTTTTGTGAAAAAAGGGGCTGTTCGGGAAATATCGAAAAAAACGGAGGAAAAAGCTCATGGAAAAGCATCTGGGACGTAAGATGACGGCGGTTTTGTTGGCGGGGAGTTTGTTGCTGGCAGTGTTGCCGGCACAGGCGCAGGAACAGAATACACCTAAGGAGGAAGTTGTGTATGCCACTTTGTACAGCGACGGTGCTGTGCAAGGTGTTTATGTGGTAAACAGTTTTGTATTGGATGAAGCAGGAAAAATAGTGGATTATGGGGATTATACTGCTTTGCGCAATATGACTTCTTCGGAGGAATTACATTTTACCGACCAGAAAATTACCATTGAGGCAGATGCAGGTCGATTGTATTATGAAGGTATTTTAGATGATACCACTCTGCCATGGAATTTTGAAATAAAGTATTGGCTGGACGGTGTAGCTCTTTCAGCAGAGGAATTAGCGGGAAAACAAGGGCACTTGCAAATTGATATTGACATTACGAAAAATAAGGATTGCAACGCTGTCTTTTTTGAAAATTACGCTTTACAGGTTACTTTACAGCTAGACACCAACCTATGCCGCAACATTCAAGGAGAAGGGGCGACAATGGCCAATGTAGGAAACAAAAAACAGTTGACCTATACCATCTTGCCAGGACAGGAGGAGCTACTTTCTCTCTCCGCTGATGTCACAGATTTTACAATGGAGCAGATCTCCTTAAACGGTGTGACACTGCAAATGGCTCTCGACGTGGATGAAAGCCGATATCCGCAACTGAAAGAGGGTTTGCGAAAAATTGAGCGCACGGCAGTACAGTTTGATGAGGGCGCATTGGAGCTTTTTGACGGTATGGAGCAACTGCGGAGCGGAGCTAGCCGTTTGGGTGATGGCTTAGAAAATTTGCGGCAAGGCGTAAAGGATACGCAAGGTGGAGTCAACGATTTACAGCAAGGTGCTGCAGAACTGCAACAGGGAGCGCGGAGTTTGTATGATGGTGCAATACAGGCCACCGATGGCGCACAAAAGGTGCAGGATGGCGCGCAAGAATTGGATGGAGCTGCCCAACGTCTGCAAACTGGTACAGAGAAAGTGTGGCATGGCGCGGCGGAGCTGGATGAAGGTATGGCAGAGACTCTGAATGGTGCTGGGAAATTAAATGATGGTGCAGATAGTTTAGAAGTGCAGATTGAGAAAATAGAGTTGCAGTCAGCGCGATTGGAGGCGGCGTTGGAACAACTGCAGCAAAATCAGGAAGTGCAAGAGGGATTAAAGGATCTGTTGGGCAAGCTAGAAGGAAAGCTCCCTACTGGCTCTCAGTTGGAGTTTGAGCAATATATAAAGTTAATGGAACAGACTGCCGTACAGTTGGATCAAGCCGTGGCAGATTTGGAAAAACTAAGCGGTGGCATTCACGAATTGTATGATGGAATTGTCATTTTGCGGCAAGGCAGTGAGGAACTTTTAGAAGGGATTGAAACATTAAAAGATGGGACTACTGAATTAAAGCAAGGCACTTTTGTGTTGCAGGATGGGACAGTAACATTGTATGAAGGTGTCGTGCAGTTGAGGGATGGCAGCTATGAATTCTTATCTGGTGCTACAGAGCTTCACAATGGGACGATTACTTTGGCAGATGGTTTGGCTGATTTGGAAAATGGTGTGGTAGAGCTTTGTGACGGTGCTATTGTTTTAGAAGAGGGAATTGTGACGCTGGAAGATGGTTTGATTGTGTTGCAAGGAGGAACTCTGGAATTCCGTAATGGAACTGTCAATTTGGACGGAAAGATGCTGGAGCAGCTAAGGCAGGGGATCAGCGAATTATTTGGTAACAGTGGCGAAACAGTGTCCTTTGTATCTGAGTCGAACACACAGGTGCAGTCGGTACAATTTGTCATTCGCACGCCAGCCATTGAGATGGATGAGGAAACGCTTCCTGACGAAGAAAACACGCAGAAATTGACGTTTTGGCAAAAATTGTTGAGATTATTTGGCATAAAAGCCTAAGCAGGTAAAATGATTGCAGTGCGGGAAATAAAAAGACAGAACAAGATACAACTTAGTTTTTGCAGTTAAAGGATGGCTTTTATGGAAGGATATAATTGGGAGCAAATTTTTTTATTTTTTTTCCTATATTGTTTTTTAGGCTGGGTTTTTGAGTCGACTTATGTTTTTGTGATGGAGCGCAAGTTAACCAGTCGGGGCTTTTTGCGAGGACCGGTCATTCCAATTTACGGATTCGGCGCAATGATAATTGTTTTTGCGACAACGCCTTTTCGGGGCAATTATCTGGCAGAATACATAGCAGGAGCGGTTGCTGCCACGTTGTTTGAGTTGTTGGTGGGCATGACAATGGAAGCAATTTTCAAGGTGAAATATTGGGACTACAGTCATAAGCCATTCCAGTATAAGGGATATATTTGCCTGGAAAGCTCTCTGTGTTGGGGGCTTTTGTCAGTGGTTGCGGCAGAGGTATTACAGGTAAGATTAGAATGGCTTGTATTTCAATTACCCCAGACGCTGACATTGCTCTTAGCAAGTATGGTGACAATTGTGTTTAGTATAGATACGGTATTTTCTGTGCGGGATGCATGGGGGCTGCGCAATGTGATTATGGCGCTGGAAAAAGTGAAATGCGATTTGGAGCAACTGCAGCAAGAGGTGGAGGCTCACAGCGAGGAATTTGTGCAGCTCTTGGAAGCTCGTATTCAGGCAAAAAAAGAAGAATTGGAGCAACACAATCAGGAAAGGCGCGCGCAGCTGGAACAGGAAGTATTCCAATTGCGAACTGCCATTGAGGTGGAAAAACAAGAACGGGAGTTGGCGCGGGCGCGGTTGTCCGCTCGTATAGAGCGGGATGTAGTGGCGTTAAAGACACGTCTCCGTCAGGAAAAAACGGAGTTTTACGAAAAATTGCAGGAGGCCTGGACAGAACAGGAAACCCATAAAGTGGGTCAATTGGACAGAGGTAATTTGCTCTTGAAGGATTTGGAAAGCAAAGAACGCCAGCTCTGGGAGCGTTTGCAAAGACAGGGTGGTATTTTACATCGTAATCCAAATACGACATCCCGGGAATTGGGCAATCTGCGCAATTATGCAGAGCAGCAAATAAAACGAAAAAATTCAAATTGAATACGACATGAGATAAGACGACTCGGAGAAACATATGCAGTGTGTATATGTCTAAAATAAAATATTTCATGGAAGAAAAAGGAACGCAAGCTTTAGGGATTGCGTTCCTTTTTCGTATGGTTAAGTTTAGTAATGATGTTGAAAAAAATGTTATCCTTTATTTTACAGTATATATGATGGAATGTAGTGCAAGCTAAATTTGTATTCCAAGTTAAATTTGAAATGAGGTGTTAGTTTGCATATTCCAGCAATTAATGTCAATTCGGAAATTGGCAAGCTGAAAAAAGTTATGCTCCACCGACCTGGCAAGGAATTAGAAAATTTGATGCCTGAGTATTTAGATCGGCTTCTTTTTGACGACATTCCTTATCTGCGTATTGCACAAGAGGAGCATGATAGCTTTGCCGACATTCTCCGGCAAAATGATGTGGAAGTGGTCTATCTCAGCGACCTTGTTGCAGAATCTATTGTCAATCAAGATGTGCGGGATGAACTCATTGCCGAGCTCATCAATGATGCAGGGATTACCACCAGCCGCGAGAGGGATATTTTGACCGATTATTTTCGTTCATTGGACACCAAGGCAATGATTGAAAAAATGATGGCAGGTATCCGTAAGACGGAGATTCAGCAAGTAGAAGGCAAGAGTTTAGGCGATTTTCTGCGCAACTTGAATAATGATTATCCCTTTATTTTAGACCCGATGCCCAATCTGTATTTTACCCGTGATCCCTTTGCTTCTATCGGTAATGGCGTCAGCATTCATAAAATGTTTACAGAAACCAGACATCGGGAAACATTATTCGCCAAATTTATTTTTCAATATCATCCTTTGTATAAGGATACACAGGTATGGTATGACCGCAATGAGAACTTTTCATTAGAAGGCGGCGATATTCTGATTTTAAATCAGGAAACCATAGCAGTAGGCATTTCTCAGCGTACCCATGAGAATGCAATTGAAAAATTTGCGCAAAAAATACTCACAGAGGAAAGCCATTTCAAAAAGATTTTGGCAATCAACATTCCAAAACAACGTACCTTTATGCATTTGGATACGGTGTTTACAATGGTAGACCATGATAAATTCACCATTCACCCCAATATTATGCGGGACATGGATGTATTTGTCATTGAGCGGGGCGGAGACCGACGCATCAAAATTACCCAGGAGACAGGAAGTTTGGAAGATATTTTGAAACACCATCTCAATTTGGATAAGGTGACGCTGATTAAATGCGGTAGCAACAATGCGATTGATTCAGCCCGAGAGCAGTGGAATGATGGTTCCAATACGCTGGCGATTGCGCCGGGTGAGGTCGTTGTCTATTCCCGCAATTATGTAACTAATGAAATTTTGCAGGAAAACGGGATAAAGACCTATGTCATGCCTAGCTCGGAATTATCGCGGGGCAGAGGCGGTCCACGGTGCATGAGTATGCCATTGATACGTGAAGATTTGTAAATTTGTTTAAGAAGAAAAAGGAGGATTTACAATGCCAGTAAATTTGAAAGGTAAAAGTTTTTTGACATTGATGGATTTAACGCCTTGTGAGATTCGTTATTTGTTGGATTTATCCCACGATCTGAAAGCAAAAAAACGGGCTGGAATTTGTGAACACAATTTGGCGGGAAAAAATATTGTGCTGCTTTTTGAAAAAACATCTACCAGAACTCGTTGCGCCTTTGAAGTGGCTGCTCATGATGAGGGTGCTCATGTCACGTTCTTGGATCCGGGCAGCTCTCAGATGGGCAAAAAAGAATCATTGGAAGATACCGCAAAGGTATTAGGACGTTTTTTTGACGGCATCGAATATCGTGGCTTTGACCAGAGCGTGGTGGAACAGTTGGCGAAGCATTCCGGTGTACCGGTATTCAACGGTTTGACAGATGCGGATCATCCTACTCAGATTTTGGCGGATATGTTGACTATTGAAGAACATTTGGCGTTGCCATTAAATAAAGTGAAGGTTGTCTTCCCTGGCGACGTGCGCAACAACATGTGCTATGCGTGGATGTATGGCTGTGCCAAAATGGGCATGCATTTTGTAGGAATTGGGCCAAAGAGCCTGATAGACGGAATTGACCAAAAGATTATGCAGGAGGTGCAGCGAGTAGCTGCACAAACCGGCGCTAAAATTGAAATCAGCGATGATATGAGAGCAGTGGAAGGCGCTGATGTGATCTACGGTGATATCTGGGCTTCTATGGGAGAGGAAGCGTTGATTCCAGAAAGAGTAAAATTGTTGACGCCATATCGGGTGACAGAAGAAGTCTTAAAGATGACCAACAATCCGAATGTGCTCTATCTCCATTGCCTGCCCTCCTTCCATGATTTTAATACGAAGCTGGCGGCGGAGTGGAAGGAAAAAGGGGTGGATATCCGTGAGGTGACAGATGAAGTCTTCCGTGGCCCTCATTCTGTCGTATTTGATGAAGCGGAAAATAGAATGCATACCATTAAGGCAGTTATGGTAGCGACATTGTAATATTTTGTAGTTGTTGGGAAGATTGGATAGCCTACTGCCTTCCGTTTTGATTTTAGTGAATCAAAACGGAAGGCAGTAGGCGATGATTTGCAGCAGAAGTTAATTTTGTAACCTAAAAAAAGGAGTGTGTTGCAGATGACACAGCCCGAAAAAATTGTGATTGCGTTGGGAGGCAATGCGTTAGAGGAAAAGGGGCTCCCTCCTACATCCCAATCTCAGATGAATGTTGTAGCCAAAACCAGCGAATATCTCGCAGAATTGAGCTGTAAAGGCTATGAATTGGCGGTAGTACACGGAAACGGTCCTCAAGTAGGGCGTATTCTTTTGGCTACGGAAGCGGCCAGCCACGTTACACCAGCGTTACCTTTTGATGTTTGCGGCGCTATGAGTCAGGGGTATATTGGATATCATATTCAGCAGGCACTGCGGAAATCTTTAGAAAAGCGGGGACGTCACATTCCTGTGGTAACGGTTATCACTCAGATGGTAGTGGACGAAAAAGATCCAGCTTTTGAAAATCCTAGCAAACCAATTGGACCTTTTTACAATGAAGAAGAAGCAAGAAACTTGGAGCAGGAAAAAGGCTACGTGATGAAAGAAGATGCCGGACGGGGTTGGCGGCGCGTGGTGCCTTCTCCAGAGCCTTTGGAGATTGTTGAAATTGATACAATTAAAACTTTATGGAATACAACGATTACAGTGACCTGCGGTGGCGGTGGCATCCCAGTGGTGCGCAACGCCGATGGTTCTTTGCGCGGAATTGCTGCAGTGATAGACAAAGATCTGGCAGCAGAACGTTTGGCTGAGGGTATGCAGGCAGATGTGTTGATGATCCTTACAGAGGTGGAGCAGGTCTGTCTGAATTTCAATAAACCCAACCAAAAGGTATTGGGGCAAATCAGTATTGCCGAGGCCGAGCAGTATATACAAGAGGGTCACTTTGCTCCGGGCAGTATGCTGCCAAAAGTACAGGCCGCCGTACGTTTTGCCGCATCGAAGCCGGGACGCAAGGCGATCATTACCTCTCTGTATCAGGCAGAAGAGGCCTTGGCAGGGCATACTGGTACGGTGATTGTGGGGTGAGCGTATGAAGAGCAGAACCTTTCGTATGCCCAGTGCCTACACAATTCTATTCTCCATCATTTTAGTGATGATGGCATTAACATGGCTGGTTCCAGCCGGACAGTATGATTATACGCAAAGCGGTGATGTGGCACAGCCCATTGCCGGAACCTATCATCGGGTTGAACGGAATGCACAGGGCATTTTTGATGTGATTCTGGCCTCCTTCCACGGCTTTTATGAAGCGGTAGAGATTGCCTTATTTATTTTGATGGTTGGCGGCTTTTTGGGTGTTGTCATGAAAACAGGTGCAATTAATGCCGGTATTGCTAATGTCATTCGTCTCTTAAATGGCAGGGAAAAATATATGATTCCTATTTTGATGACACTGTTTGGCTTAGGCGGTACTAGCTTCGGCATGTGGGAAGAAACAATGGCCTTTTATCCTTTGTTGCTGCCAGTCTTTGTAGCTGCCGGATATGACTCTATCACAGCTGTTTCAGTGGTTTTGCTGGGAGCCGGCGTAGGTACGCTATGTTCGACAGTGAATCCATTTGCTACAGGGATCGCTTCGGGATTCGCTGGTATTTCTTTGGGCGACGGTCTATTTTTGCGTTTGGCTATGTTGGTTGTGCTGGAAGGGGTGGCCATATTTTATGTCATGCGGTATGCTGAAAAAGTACGCGCTAATCCGCAGGCTTCCATTGTCGCAAACCAATATGAAGAAAATCGGAAACGCTTTGCCATCAATTGGGATGACCAAGAGGGTATGGAGCTTACCAGAAAACGTAAATTAGCTCTGACGATTTTTGCATTCACCTTTATTATTATGATTTATTCGGTAATTCCTTTTGATGAATTGGGGATTTCCTTTTTGCCAACCTTAGGTTGGTATTTTACAGAGCTGTCAGGATTATTTTTAGTGGCGGGAATTATTGTGGGATTGGCAGTACATATGAAGGAACAAGAACTCATTGAAGGATTTGTGCAGGGTGCGGCAGATCTTTTGGGTGTTGCGTTCATTATTGCCATTTCCCGTGGGATTACCGTCATTATGAATTCTGGTTTTATCACTGATACCATTTTAAATTGGGGTGAACAGGCTTTGGCCGGAGCTCATTCTATACTGTTTATTATTCTGACATACTTGCTTTATTTGCCGTTGTCCTTTCTCATTCCCTCCAGTTCGGGGTTGGCTACTTTATCTATTCCCATTATGGTGCCGTTGGGAGAATTCACAAATATCAGCAGTGCGCTTATCATTACAGCCTTCCAATCGGCTTCGGGTCTGGTAAATTTGTTGACGCCAACCAGCGCAGTGGTAATGGGTGGTTTGGCTGTTGCACATATTCCATATGATCGTTGGCTCAAATATGTATTGGGCTTTGTGAGTATCGTGCTGGTGACAACGATTATATTTTTAACGATAGGTGCTCTGCTATAGCGATGCAGAGTTTTTTCAGAAAAGGATCCCCCTTTGCTGGATTTTGTCCAGTAAAGGGGGGATATACCATTGATGCGAGCCAGTGGGGATGTTTGTCCTCTAAAAAATTGCTTTCACTTTTCCAGCAAACCGCTGACAATGCATTCATCTAAAATGGTGTCATAGTCACGTTCAGGATTGAGATCCTCGACCATAGAGCGGGTAATCTCCCCTGTTTCGTAAAGCTGTGCTACAGCATCCCATGCCTCTTCCTGCAATTCGTAATAAATAACAGCCCAACGATACCATTCTTCTGCAGAGGGGAAAATATAACCTAAAAGAAATGATTGACCGCCATCATCCGAGGATGACTCTTGCTGCAAGGTGTTAGCATCAGGACTGCGATGCCATTGCGTTTCGTCCGCTTCTTGCCAAAGACAGAAGGTCACATCATCTTTTTCCATACTTTCGTCTAACAATTGCAGCAGATGAGGGGGTACATTACCATAAATTTCAGAAGAAAATAAATTGTTTTCATTTTGATGGGGCGATAAGCTGGATTCGTGGTCAAATCCTTTGAGCAGCGCGCCCTGTGCAGAAAACAAGGCATAGAGATGATCGCCGCTGCCGTTGTCAATTTTAAATACATCACAGTGTTTATCTTGGTCATGGTAGTAGCTTACCAGCCGCAGCCATGCATCATGTTCCGGTATTACCATAATATCCAGAATCGCCTGCTTTTTCAGCAGCTCCTTCATTTCCCGTTGTTTCAGCGTAGAACGCCTCCTTTGGTGGATAACGTGTCAGTATAAAATTGTTTGTGCTGACAGGAGAATCTTACCATAGTATGGGAGCGGTTGCAATAGAAATTTTATCCTGAATAGGATGCTACGGGTTGATTAGTATGATACAGATGAATTGTTTCAATGGATAATTTGTGTTATACTAAATTTATTGTAATAAAAAGTGGGGATGGACTATGCGGCTGTCACAATTAAGTGGTTTGCTTTTGATAAAAAAATATGGCTCAATTTCTAAAGCGGCGCAGGAATCTTTTATGTCGCAATCTGCGCTGTCTGTTTCTATAAAAGAACTGGAAGAGGAATTAGGTCAAGTTATTTTAATTCGTACGAAAAAAGGAGTGGCTTTTACCAATTATGGGATTCAGTTGTTGGAACATATCCAACGAATTTTTGAAGAAGTAGAGTTTATTCGCAAGATGGAAGTTGAACAGAGTGAAGTACATGGCAATGTTGTGTTAGGTATCAGTTCTTATTATTGTAATGTTCTGGCTGCCAACCTGTTCTTGGAATTGAAAAAACGATTTCCCGGGATCAACCTGCAAATCTCTCAGGATAAGAATGTCAACATAATCAGCGATGTGTTACTGGGTAATTTGGATTTGGGACTTTTGCAGATCGGTGTTTTGGATGGAAAGTTTTATTATCCCCAGGAATTTTTGAAAAGTAAGTTGGAATTTCATCAGCTGTTTATGCGGCCGATGAAAATTGCGGTGGGGGAAAAACATCCATTGCGGGAGAGAAAAGAACTATGTATGGCAGATTTGGCGCCATATAGATATGTTACCAATAAAAATTTGGACGAAGATTTGGTTTATCAAAAATTGAAAGAAAATGGATATGCCAATGAGGTGATTCAAGTCAATGATGTCATAACTCGTTCGGTAGTCACCAGTATGAATGCAATGAATGTGGTAATGGATTTAGGTCTGCAGGCGGGAAATCAGCAATATCAGGAACAATTGTATCCGTTGGATATACAGGATTTTCACGGTGCCTATGCGGTGGGTTGGATTCATAAATCGCATCCGTTAAGTCCGGCAGAGCAAGAAATACTTGAATTGCTGAAAGAACAGACAGAATGTTATAAAAACTAGAATCAAGATGAGGTGCCCTCAAAAAGTTAAACTTTTTGGGGACGCCTCGTTTTTTGTTATTGGCTGAATTGAGAACGGTTATGAAAAAATAAGATATGCGAAAAAACGATAAGATATATATAAATATAATATTTTACAATAATTAATTCCACTTATATAATAAAGGCAAAGATAAGCGTCATGGCCATGAGCTTTCTCTCTACAGAACAGTAAACAAGGAGTTGGTTTGTATGCCACCATTGGTAAATGAAGAACAATGTGTTGGATGTGGAATTTGTATTGAGATTTGCCCACTAGACGTATTGAAAAGGGAAAATGATAAAACAATTGTAAAATATCCAGAAGAATGTTGGCATTGCCGTGCCTGTGTCATGGACTGTCCCCGTCAGGCCATCACCATTCGATATCCGTTATCACATATGATGTTGCATATGGATGCGCCAAATGTGCAAAGGGGGAACGAACAATGAAATTACAGCTACGGCAAGAAGTCATAAAAGCAGATTTTTTAGTAATCGGTGGTGGTATTAGTGGTTTGCAGGCAGGAATTACTGCAGCAAAAGCCGGTATGAATACATTGATATTGGAGAAAGCAAACACGAAACGCTCTGGAAATGGCTGCGGCGGGAATGACCATTTCCTGTGTTATATATCTGAATATCATGGTACGGATTTTGAAGAAATTATGAAAGAAGTCATGGATACGCTGGTCGGTTCCAATCAGGATGCGAATTTGTTTCGGATCATGCTGGAACGTTCTTATGACATGATTCAGAAATGGGAGTCCTATGGAATTCAAATGCGGCCTACCGGAACCTGGAATTTTGAAGGTCACGCGATGCCCGGCCGCAGAAAATATCATTTGAAATATGACGGCGCGAATCAGAAGGCGTGCCTGACCCAAGAAGCCAAAAAAGCCGGCGCCCAAATTATGAATAAGGTCATTGTGAATGAAGTGTTGGTGAATGCAGAAGGCCGTTTTGTCGGCGCAATTGGCATCAATATCAGAGAGGAGATTCCTGAGGTTGTAATTTTCCAGGCCAAAGCAGGACTGATTGCAGTAGGAGAAGCCATGCGTATGTATCCGGGTAATAATCCAGCTTATATTTTTAATACTTCCCACTGTCCGGCCAATACAGGCAGCGGTGCAGCAATGGCGCTACGTGCAGGTGCTCGTCTGGTTAATTTGGATTTGCCTTCCCGTCATGCTGGTCCTAAATATTTTACCCGCTCGGGAAAGGGCACTTGGATTGGCGCTTTAACAGATATTCACGGGGAATTGATCGGTCCCTTTATTGAGGATATTCATGTGAGCAGAGAACTGCCAGACCCTACAGCAGATGTTTGGAAAGACTGTTTTGTAAAAATGATGGAATCGGGAAAAGGTCCTGTATATATGAATTGTACCGGCATCAGTGAAGAGGATCAGCAGCACATGCGAAAAGCTTTGGTTTCAGAAGGATGTACCTCTATCAATGAATATTTGGATCAGTACCATATTGATTTGCGCAAAACGATGATTGAGTTTGGACAATATGAGCACATGTTTTATATGAACGGGATTGATATTAATCAGGATGCGATGAGTAGCATTCCGGGGCTATATGCTTCCGGTCAGTCGGTGGGCAATGTGCGCGGCGATATTACAGCGGCGGCTGTGTTTGGGGATCTGGCGGCAGAAAAGGCTGCGGCGTATATTCGGACAGTAGACGATTATGATATAACCACCCTTCCGATAATTCAGGAAAAAATTCATCTGTATCAGCATTTGATGCGGGTAGAGCCTGGTGCGAACTGGAAAGAAGCCAATACCACATTACAAAAAATTATGGAGGAATATGTGGGTACCAAGGTGCGTTCGGAGAGTTTGCTGACAGCGGGGCGGAAATATATTTGCGATTTGCGCGGTTATGCCGAGGAAAAATTGCAGGCAGACAATTCCCACGAATTGATGCGTTGTCTGGAAGTATTAGATTTATTGGATCTGGCCGAGGCCTGCGCGGTATCGGCGTTGGAGAGAAAGGAGTCTCGCGGCGCTTATCATAGGCGGAGCGATTATCCATTTACCAATCCATTATTAAATAACAAATTTCAGACGATTACCTTGTCTGAGCAGGGATTGACTACGGAATTCCGAAATCGGATCAAGTGATAGGAGGGTTGGTATATGAATGCTGCAACGTTATTTCTGATATCTCTGATACTGTCGCTGGTACTTGGTTTTACCACAAAAGTAAATACTGGCTACTATGCGATGGCCTTCGCCTTTCTGAATGGTGTTTTTATTTACGATATGGCGGTGAAAAAAATCGCTGCCACTTGGCCCATTTACATGTTTTTGATGCTATTTATTGTTACGCTGTTTTATGGTTTTGCGCTTTCAAATGGAACGCTGATAAAAACGGCAGAGAAAATCATTTATAAAAGCCGGAATTATCCAGCGGCGCTGCCTTTTGTATTGTTCTTTATCTGCATGCTGTTTGCTGGAACCGGTGCAGGTGCTCCGGCGGCCTTTGCCTTTTTGTCTCCGTTAGTTATGGTTGTTTGCGTTCGCTCGCAAATTTCCAGAGTACTTGCTACAATTCTGATTTTTACCGGCGCCACCATTGGCAGCCAACTACCCTTCAGTGTAGGAGGAATTGTGGTACAGCAAGTGGCGGAAAATATGGGATATGCGGGTCAGGGATTGGCCATCTCAATAAATGTATGGATGAACTGTCTGGTCAGTATGACGCTCTTTTTTGTGGTTGCGTATATTTTATTAAAAGGGTGGAAGACGTCGGTTGTACAAATTGAAGAACCTGCTCCTTATAGTGATTTGCAAAAGAAAAATTTATGGATTATTTTGTTCGTGATGATTTTTATCATAGTGCCAATGCTGTTAAAAATGTGTTTCCCAGAAGTTGCTTTTTTGACAAAGCTGGCCAGCCTTTGCGATGTAACGGTAGTGAGCGCAGTAGGTATCATTTTATGTTTACTGTTCAAAGTAGGCAAAGAAGTAGATGCCATTTACAAAGTTCCATTTTCCATTATTATCATGATTTGCAGTATGGGGATGCTAATCAATATTGCAATTAACGGCGGATTAGTAGAGTTACTGTCTGATTGGATTACAGCGAACATTAATAGCACTTTCGCACCTTATATGCTCACTCTGACAGCGTCCATTATGAGTTTCTTCGCGGCAACCTTGGGCGTAGTAATTCCTACATTGTCGTTATTAGTACCATCGTTGGTTGCCACAACTGGTTTATCTCCAATTTTGCTGTTTACTTTGGTTTCCTTGCCAGGGTTATACACCGGTTGTTCACCATTTTCAACGTGCGGCGCTATGGCTTTGGCTGGATTGGATGATGACAAAGAGCGGGATAAATTGTTTAAAAAGTTGTTGATATTACCGATTATTTGTGCAATTTATATGTGGATCTGTTTGGCGTTGGGTATTTTCAGAGTATGGTTTTAAAAGAGAAGGTACTATAGTAAATAAGAGTGGGGGAAAATTTATAATCTGCCGACCTCAAGAAGTCAAATGATATTGGAGAGGTCGGCTTTTTTGTAAGATAATATAATTAAAAAAGAAAAAAGAAAAAAGAAAAAAGAAAAAAGAAAAAAGAAAACATTATTAGTAAAACGGGAAAAAAGGTATTGACAAGGGAGTGAAGAGGTGGTAAGATAGCAAAGTCGTCAGCGAGACGGTCAGCACAAGAAAAGAAAAAGAGAAATAAATGAAAA
>CAJUDO010000011.1 GCA_910585405.1 uncultured Peptococcaceae bacterium
GGATATCGGCTAATTTATCCTTATACCGTAGCCTAATATTATTGTAGTAGAACCGTATTTTTCTCAAGGGCCTTTTTGCGTTGTTTATGTGTGATACTGCTTCTGTATCAAACGAAATATTTGATAGAAGATAAAATAATCTAAGGGAAAGAAACAAAGCATAAAACAAAGCGCGGCATGGCTTAACGATGTAATAGCGAATAAATCAGGCAGCAGAAGGATTGCAGAGATAAACAGAGCAATCAACATTACATACATAGCGAAACGGCTGCGACGAAATGGCAAACAAATGCGATATAGCACCAAAAATCCGGTAAATCCAGTGAGAATCACGCATAATGTACTGATTTCTTCTGACGTAAATTGAAAATATTGGGCACAAAGCAAAATCAGGATTAGATTGATTACAATGGTTAAGCCTCCAGGCAGGGATTTGCTCAAGATGTTTTTTAAAAAATTTCCTTGCACACGATCATGGTTAGGCTCCAATGCCAATAAAAATGAGGGTATCCCAATTGTAAGGCAACTAATCAAGGTGAGCTGAATGGGAATAAAGGGATATGGCAGCTGAACAAACAAAAAAATCAAAGCAAAAAAGGTCGCATAAATTGTTTTTACTAAAAACAGCGAGGCAGAACGTTGAATATTGTTGATGGAACGGCGTCCTTCGCCCAAAACATGGGGCAAGGCGTCAAAATTAGAATCTAACAGTACTAGCTGGGATACATTGCGCGCGGCATCGGTACCTGCAGCCATTGCAATACTGCAATCAGATTGACGCAACGCCAATACATCGTTTACTCCGTCCCCAGTCATCGCTACGGTATGGCCATTTTGCTGCAATGCTTGTATGAGCTGTTTTTTCTGTTCCGGTGTTACTCTACCGAATATTGTATAGTTTTCTGCCGCTTCTTTGATCTGCTCTTGTGTTTGGATTGTGGTCATATCGATATAATTCTGCCAGTTGGGTACGCCGGCCTGGCGGGCGATATTGGAAACTGTACAGGCATTATCGCCGGAAATCACCTTTAGATTGATATCTTGCTTTGTGAAATATTCCAAGGTCTGCTTCACTGCAGTGCGCAAATTGTCCTGCAGTAAAATAAAACCTACTGGCGTAATCTGCGGCGGTAAAATCCCCGGTTGCACCGGTTGATCGGTCCAGGCGAGCAGCAGTACACGGTTCGTCTGTGAGAGCTGCTGCAATTTTTCCTGCAAAGAAGGGAGCATATCTGGACAGATAAATTCAGTCGCGCCTAAAATGTAAGTGCCTTTTTGAGAAAATGTAACTGCTGACCATTTGTGTAAGCTGGAAAATGGATAGGTTGCAATTATCTGCCATTGCTCTTTAGGCGGATATGCTCTGCGCAGCGCAGCAAATGTAGCGTTGTTATCCTCAAGTGCAGCGGTAAAATTATGCAAAATCGCTGCAATAGGATGTCCTTCTTCCTGTAATAATTCAACACCAGTTACAGATAAATCCCCTTGTGTTAAAGTTCCTGTTTTATCCAAACAGATGGTATCTACTCTAGCTAAAGACTCAATACAGTAGAGATCCTGCACCATAACTTGCTGCCGTGCCAGTCGCACAACACTGACAGCTAATACGGTGCTGGTGAGAAGGATTAACCCTTCTGGAATCATTCCAATGAGCGCAGCTACAGTCTGGACAATCGCCTCTGCATAGGTTGTACCGGAAATTCGTAGCTGGTTGTGTAAGAGAATCATGCCTACTGGAATGATAATCAAAGAAATGACGCCGATGATGCGATTTAAGGTCTGCATGATTTCGGACTTTGTTTTTTTATAGTGTTTCGCCTCTCGGGAAATAGAGGAAATATATGTATCATTACCTATACTCTCCGCGCGGGCGCGACATGTACCGCTCACAATAAAGCTGCCGGATAAAATTATATCACCACTTTGTTTGTAGACAGGCTCTGATTCTCCGGTGATAAAGGACTCGTCCACCTCACAGTGGCCAGTCAATACAAGACAGTCTACTGCCGCTTGATTTCCGTTTTGCAATAAAAGAATATCATCTAAAACAATCTGCTGTACAGGAATTTCTTGCTGCTGTCCTTGGCGTATCACAACAGTTTTTGCCGCATGCAAAAGAGATAAACTGTCAACAGCACGTTTTGCGCGGATTTCCTGCACAATGCCGATAAATAGATTGCACAATACAACCCCCATAAACAGCATATTTTTGTAAGAGCCGACAGAGAATACTGCAAAAGCCAAAACAGCATTGACCAGATTAAATAATGTGCAAAGATTTTCTCTTATGATAGCGCCAATTGATTTTGTAGGCACAGTTGCATCGTGATTGATAAGATTTTGCGCTTGGCGCTGTTGAACCTGTTCAGTTGTCAAGCCTTGTTGCGGATTAGCTGTGTAATGCAAAGAAATCATCCTTTTTGAACATTGTGATTATCTCATTCCCTGATGGGGAACTTCTGTATTTTTCTTCGGGAGAAAAAAGTAAATATCCTGCTCTTTTTCTCAGAAAGAAAAAATATTTTTACTTTTTTTCTATTTCCGATTAAGAGACAGTGATATGTGCTATTTTTTGTTTTTTTCCACCACGCTGTGGGTATATTTTTATTAATAGCTGAATAGTGGAGGGGATTAGTATGCGAAACAATGAAAAAACACTTGTGACAGAATATCTGGCAGCACAAAATTATCAAGGCATTGTGGAGTTGGGCAAAAAAAATAATGCCCGTGTTCTGCGTTATGTGCAGATGAATGTATGGGGAGATTATCGCAATACACAGCGTTGGTATGCCATTTCTGCTTTGGAAAAGTTGGCTGAAGCCTATTCAGGAAAATATGACGAGTGCTATCGCAATGTCATTCGAAGAGCTGTATGGGCAATGGCTGATGAGAGTGGAAATGTACCCTGGGCAGCACCGGAAATGATGACGGCAATCATCAAAGCAAACCCACTACAATATGGAGAATTTATAAAAATCATGATTAACAACGGTTTGGACAGCCCGATGTGTCATCTAGGTGTTTTATGGTCGGTGGGTTATTTGGGGAAAACGTATTTTTCACAAATTGAGCCATATATGAAACGGCTGATAAAATTTTTGGAGCATAAAGACGGCGAATTACGAGGAATGGCAGTATGGGCTATGAAACGATTGCAATATCAACCGGCTTTTGCTAAAATAGAAAATATGGCTGAGGACGATGCGGAGTGCTGGATTTATGAGGACGGTATTTTGCACAAAAAGCCTATCAGTCAAATTGCGCGTGAAGGTTGATGATATATGGAGGGCGAGAAAACGCTGGCCTATCTGCATTGGGAGAAGCTGGTGCAAAATAATGATTTCGCGCAGGCCGATCATTTTTATGAAAAAATGAGAACAGAACAGCAGCTGAACGCTGAGGTTTGTTTTGTAATGGGTCTGTGGTATCGGCAGATGCAGCGGTATGAGCAGTCAGCAGATGCTTTTGTGCAAGGTTTGATTTTGCAGCCGAGAGGCAGTGACTTATACTATGAGCTTGCCAATACCATGCGGGAAATGGGCAATGAAGAGGCGGCAGAACGGTATTATCAATATTGTTTAACGTTAAAGCCCAATCATATTGACGCTTTGTTTTGTCTGGGGCAGGTCTTGGCGGGACTGGAACGCAATCAGGAAGCGGGAGAATATTTTTGTAAAGCATTAGGGCAGACGAACTCCGTGGAGGAGATGATTGCGATTGCTGTAGAACTCTCTGCTATTGGGATGGCAGACCAGGCGATACAGATTTACTTTTGGGCCTTGTTGCAGGAACCAGACAACTTTTATCTCTATTCCAACTTAGGCATCGAACTGGCAGAACAGCAAGAATTTGATGATGCGATATTCTGCCACGAAAAAGCTCTCAAGATGACATCGAACAATGCTGATTTATGGTATAATATGGCATGCACCTATTCTTTAATGGGGGAAGCGATGCGGGGTTTACTAGCCTTAGAAAAGGCGATTCAGTTGGATGATGAAAATCGCAATTATGCTATACAGGATCCGGAATTAGAATGTTTGCAGAAACACAAACGCTTTTGGAAACTGGTAAAGCGGAGTGAGTAGTTTTATAAAAAATCTTTCTATACAAATATGTATCGTCTATTTTCAACTGTTTCGGAGAACTCCGAAACAGTTTTTTGTATATGCTATTAGTAAAGAAACTTTTACAGCAGGAGTTGATGACGGTGCCAGAAAAAGAGGATGATAAGCTACAGAATCTACATCCAGAGGCAGTACTTTTGACAGCTGAACTTTTGGGTAATTTGAGCGCATTACATATGCCCTTCAATGTGCAAAATTTAATTGGAAACTGGTTAACATTAATCGGGCAAGCTATCCTTGTATTCAACGCACAGCAGCAATTGCAGAGAAATGGAGTAGGTGAATGTTATTGCCCGTACACAGCACAGATACAGGAAACTGCGATTGATCACACTACACGTCGGGATACAGAAAAGGTAAGACTATTGGAGCATGAGGTACGAGAATTGAGTCGGCAAATAAAGTGTTTGCAGAGACAAATGGAACAGCGAAGATGAGAAAAAATGATTCTGTATCATTTACAATATATAAATATATATAGGGATTTTTCCAAAAGAAACAGAAATTAAAAATGAGCATTTTCATACTGCGCAGGTAGAAAATGCAGCCGAATTCTTGCTTTATAAAGGTAGACATATTATAATATAAACGGTCATAAATTTTCTACAAATTGTTTAAATCGTGTATGGCATTCAGTAAAGGGAGTAGAATTATGAAGGTAACATTGGAAGAGTTAAAGCAAAAACCAATGCCGAAGCATATTGCAGTTATTATGGATGGAAATGGTCGTTGGGCGATCAATAAAGGACTGGCGCGGAATGCCGGGCATCGTGTCGGCGTACAGGCGTTGAAAAATTTAATTATTGCATTAGATGAGCTGAAGATTCAGTATCTCACGGTATATGCTTTTTCTACAGAAAATTGGAAACGACCTGCCGATGAGGTCAACGCACTGATGGAATTGATGATAGAGTTTATTGATAAGGAAATTGATTACTTGGATGAAAAAGGGGTGCGGGTAAACCCAATTGGCGATATTAGCCGTTTGAGCGGAAAAACTTATGAAAAAATAATGTTTGCCAAGGAAAAAACAAAAAATAACAGTCACATTATCCTGAATGTTGCATTAAATTATGGAGGAAGACAGGAAATCATTCGGGCAGCAAAAGCCTTTTGTGAGGATGTGCAAAAAGGAAACATGCAATTAGATGATTTGGATGAAGCGTGCTTTTCCAGATATCTCTATACTGCCGGTCAGCCGGACCCGGATTTATTGATTCGCCCTTCTGGCGAAATGCGGGTCAGTAATTTCCTCTTATGGCAAATTGCTTACAGTGAGTTTTGGGTGACCAATATTTTATGGCCAGATTTCAAAAAGGAACATTTGTGGCAGGCTATTTGGGACTATCAAAACCGTGACCGACGTTATGGCGGGTTAGGCGGAAAAAGGAGTTGAGTTACATGGCAACCAGAATTATAAGCGCGTTAGTGGGATTGCCCATACTGTTATTTTTTATTTATTTAGGCGGCGGAGCTTTTGCGTTTATGGTGGCGGTATTGGCTGTTGTAGGATTATTTGAGTTTGCCCGTATGGTTGGGGGCAGGCAGCAGTTTTTATTCATACCGGTGCTTTTAGGCGTAGGAATTTTATTGACGGGCAGTTATTTCAAATGGGAAAACTGGGCATCCTTAGGAATTTTATGTACCTTTTGTATTGTCTTTACTGTGGCGGTATTTCGTTTTCCTTCTTTTAATGTGGAAGATATCGCTGTGAATTTTTTGGGATTAATATATATCGGTTGGACCCTGGCACATTTGATTGCTTTTGACGGGTTGGACAACGGTCGGTTATTGGTCTTATATTTATTTGTTGCAATATGGAGCAGCGACTCAGGTGCCTATTTTGTAGGGCGTTTTCTTGGCAGGCATAAATTATGTCCGCGGGTAAGCCCTAAAAAAACAATAGAGGGTTCTATTGGCGGTATTCTCGTCACCAGTGTTATACTTTCATTATTAAATGCATATTTTTCCATGCTTTCTCCTGTTGTGACGGTTGTCATTGCAGTGGTGATTTCTATTATTGGACAAATTGGTGATTTAATTGAAAGCTTGATTAAACGGTATTATGGAATAAAAGATTCTGGAAAACTCATTCCTGGTCATGGTGGCATATTGGACCGTTTTGACAGTATCATGTTAGCTGCACCAGTGATGTATTATTGTATTGTGATTGCTCACTATTTTGGGGCATACTAAGGAAAGGTGTGACATAAGAATGAAACGATTGGCCATTTTGGGTTCTACTGGTTCTATCGGCACGCAAACATTACAGGTTGTAGAGGCATTTCCCGGCCGTTTTGAAATAGTTCTGTTAGCGGGAAACCGTAATTGGCAGCTTTTACTGCAGCAAGCGAAAAAATATCACCCAGCCTGTGTAGTCGTGACGGATACAGCCGCATATGAGAATTTCCAGCGGGAAAATAGAGAGCAGGGTTTGGTTGTGCTTTGCGGCATGCAAGGTGTACTGCAGGCATTAGAGCAATTTCCCCTGGATATGATGGTAGGAGCTATGAGCGGGGCGGCCGGCATTGAGCCCACCTTAAAAGCGTTGGAATTGGGTATTGATTTAGCTTTGGCAAATAAAGAAACATTGGTATCAGGCGGAGGTTTGGTACGCAAAGCGCAAACGAAGAGCGGTGCAGCGATATTGCCTGTGGACAGCGAGCATTCTGCCATCTATCAATGCATTGAACCGAACAGCAAGTGTCTACACAAGATTCTCCTGACTGCATCCGGCGGTCCCTTTCGGACTTGGGAGAAGGAGGCTCTTTATGCGGTAACACCGGCACAGGCGCTAAAGCATCCCAACTGGTCTATGGGCCGGAAAATTACCATAGATTCCGCTACTTTAATGAATAAAGGCTTAGAAGTAATAGAAGCGAATTGGCTTTTTGGAGTAGATTATGATCATATTCAGGTTTTGATACATCCACAGAGTGTAATTCATTCTATGGTAGAGTATGGCGATGGTTCTGTGTTAGGGCATTTAGGCCCAGCGGATATGCGTATCCCCATCCAATATGCACTGACATGGCCGGAAAGAAGGTCCAATCCATTTCCAAAACTGGATTTCACACAGCTTGCCGGTTTAGAGTTTTTCGTGCCGGATTTGGAGAAATTTCCTGCTTTGGCCTTGGCGTATGCCGTGGGGCGTGTAGGGAAATCAGCTCCTGCTGTACTCAATGGTGCCAATGAAATTGCAGTAGCAGCCTTCTTGAAAGAAGAAATTGGCTTTATGGATATTCCGGCATTGGTTGCTTGGGTGGTAGAGCGGCATGTGCCTGTGGAAATCGAAAATTTTGCTCATCTTCTAGAGATAGACCAATGGGCAAGAGGGCAAGCGCAGGAGTTTGTAAAACAACATCAGCGTTAAATATGTTAAAGGAGCGTTACTATGTTAACAGCGATTGTGGCGATTTTAATTTTTGCCGGATTGGTAACTGTGCATGAATTTGGACATTTTATTACTGCGAAATTATCCGGCATGTATGTAGAAGAATTCAGTATTGGTATGGGACCACTTCTGTTTTCCAAACATTGGGGTGAAACCCGGTATTCTTTGCGAATATTGCCTTTAGGGGGGTATGTGCGCGTTTTAGGGGAAGATACAGAAGAAGAAAAACGTAATGGAATAGAGTCTGTTTCAGTACCAGAAGAACGGCGATATCAAAACAGACCTGTTTGGCAGCGTATGATTTTTGCAGCAGCAGGTTCTATTATGAATGTTGTGACTGCAATTGTAATATTTGCAGCGATGTTCCTTGTTTTAGGAGTTGCGGTGCCCATTGAGAATCCTGATACGACAGTGTATGCTTTGACAGAAAACGGACCAGCAGCAGCAGCGGGCGTATTGCCCGGTGACAAAATTCTTACTGTGGACGGCACGGCAGTCAATACTTGGGAGGAACTTAATGCGCAAATTATGCAGGCTTCTACGGAGACGCCATTGACAGTATTGCTTGATCGCGACGGTTCACAGCTGACGGTGAATATTTTGCCAGTTCGCAGTGAAGACGGTAGCCGTAGCCTTTTGGGGATTTATGCTAAATCAGCGGAGCGACAGGCGGTAGGGCCGATTAAAGCATTGCAGTTAGGCGGTCAGAGTACATGGCAAATGACAGTGGCTATGGTAGATGTATTGGGCGATTTATTTACCGGTAAAATAAATATTATGGATGATGAAGAAGGACTGACCGGTCCGGTGGGCATTGTGCAAATTATTGATCAGTCCACAAAGGCAGGGTGGGTTTATGTATTAAACCTAGCGGCATTGCTCTCAATCAATTTGGCAATCATCAACTTGCTGCCCATTCCTTCACTGGACGGTAGTAAGCTGGTATTTTTGCTTCTGGAAGCGATCAGAGGGAAGGCTATTGATCCAATGAAAGAAGGCTATGCCAATTTAATTGGTTTTTCATTAATGATGCTTTTGATTATTTTAGTTACTTATAAAGATATTATGCGACTGTTTACTTCGTGAGCATATGCAGGTGTTCTTTTGAAAAAATATAGAAAAGAAGGTGTATCGTGTGAAGCGGCGAGAAACATGTAATTTTAAAATTGGCTCTGTAGGGGTTGGCTCTGATTATCCAGTAAGTATTCAGTCCATGACAAATACGGATACCCGCAATTGGAAAGCAACGTTAACACAGATTGGTCAGCTGGCAGAAGCGGGCTGTCAGCTAGTGCGTGTAGCAGTGCCAGATGAAGAGGCAGCACAGGCTTTGAAGTTTATCTGTGCCCAAAGTCCTATCCCAGTGATTGCTGATATTCACTTTAATCATCGTTTGGCACTTTCTGCTATAGATCATGGGATTTCTGCTCTGCGCATTAACCCGGGAAATATTGGCAGTGCAGAAAACGTACGTAAAGTTGTGGATAAGGCGCAGGCTTCTCAAATTCCCATTCGTATCGGTGTGAATGCCGGATCACTGGAAAAAAATTTGTTGGAAAAATATGGGCATCCTACTGCAGAAGCGATGGTAGAGAGCGCCATGCGCCATGTCCGCATTTTAGAGGAGCTTCAGTTCACGGAGATAAAAATTTCTCTAAAGGCTTCTGATGTATCCCTGATGCTGGACGCATATCGGCTGATAGCCCAACAAATCCCCTATCCGTTGCATTTAGGCGTGACGGAAGCTGGAAATGCAAAATATGGTACAATCAAATCAGCAGTAGGGATTGGAACGCTTTTAGCAGAAGGAATTGGAGATACCATTCGCGTTTCTCTTACCGGAAATCCACTTCAAGAGATTCCTGTCGCCAAACAGATTTTACGGGCCTTGGACTTATATCCAAAAGGTGTGGAGCTGATTTCCTGCCCTACCTGCGGCCGCACGCAAATTGCTCTGGAGCGGTTAGTGGATCAGGTTGATCAGTTGGTCAGCAACATAGACAAGCCGTTAAAGTTAGCCGTCATGGGTTGTGTTGTGAATGGACCTGGAGAGGCAAGAGAGGCCGATTTAGGAATTGCGGGAGGAAAAGGCGAAGGATTAATCTTCCGTAAAGGAGAAATCATCAAAAAGGTTCCCGAGGGCAAGCTTTTGGAAGCTTTTCAGGAAGAATTGGACAAATTGATATCATCAAAATAAGAAAACAAGAACATTTTAGGGAGAGAGTGTATATTATGAAAATGAGCAATGCATTAATACCAACATTACGCAACAATCCAGCTGAGGCAGATACCATCAGTCAGCAGCTTTTAATCCGGGCCGGCTTTATCCGCAAAAGCGCTGCAGGATTGTATCATTATTTACCATTAGGAATGCGTGTTTTAAGCAAAATAGAGAATATTGTGCGGGAAGAGATGAACAATTTTGGTTGTCAGGAGCTGCTGATGCCTATCGTACAGCCTGCTGAGCTGTGGCAGGAAACAGGGCGTTGGAATGCTTATGGTGCAGAGATGTTTAAAGTAACAGACCGCCATGAGCGTCAGTTTTGTCTTGGGCCGACACATGAGGAAATGATCACAGATCTGGTGCGCAGTGAAGTAAATTCTTATCGTCAGTTACCGTTGAGATTATATCAAATTCAAAATAAATATCGGGATGAAAAGCGTCCTCGCTTTGGCTTGATTCGTGGCAGGGAATTTATCATGAAGGATATGTATTCCTTTGACCGAGATGCAGACGGCTTAGATAGAGCTTATTGGGATATGTATCAGGCTTATACCAATGTATTCAATCGTTGCGGCCTGTATGTCCGTCCAATAGAAGCCGACGGCGGCGCTATCGGCGACAGTCAGACGCATGAATTTACAGCTCTGGCGGAGATTGGCGAAAACACAGTAGTATATTGTGAAAAATGCGGTTATGCAGCCAATATTGAAATCGCTCCCTGCCCAGTTCCAGAGGTGAATAAAGAAAAGGAAGCGCAGTTGCCTTTGGAAAAAGTTTATACGCCGGATTCTAAGACGATTGAAGCAGTAGGAAATTATTTGCAGGTTCCTGCAGAGAAATGCATCAAGACGTTATTCTTCCAGGCAGATGATGAACTGATTTGTGTGTTGGTTCGTGGAGACCATGAAGTAAACGATGTAAAGGTTCAGCGTGTACATCCTTGCTTTGCTTTGGAGATGGCAGAAGAGGAAGATGTGGTGAAGGCTGTAGGATGCAGCTTTGGCTCTTTGGGGCCGGTAGGCTTATCGAAGGTGAAAATTTATGCAGATCTGGCAGTAGAGCAGATGGTGAATCTGGTTTGCGGTGCCAATGAAGAAGCGTATCATTATATCAATGTAAATCCTGGTCGTGATTTTCAGGTAGCTGGCTATTATGATCTGCGTATGATGCAGGAAGGGGAGCCTTGTCCCAAATGCGGTCAATTGACGAGTTCTGCCCGGGGAATTGAAGTGGGTCAGGTATTCAAACTGGGTACAAAATACAGTGAAGCCATGGGCGCAACCTTTTTAGATGAAAATGGTAAAACACAGATTATTCACATGGGATGCTATGGTATTGGCGTAAGTCGTACTATGGCCGCTGCTGTGGAACAGCATAACGATGAAAACGGAATTATCTGGCCCAAAGCCATTGCACCTTATCATGCAGTAGTAGTACCAGTTTCTGTAAAGGATGAACAGCAATGCGCCATAGCTGAACAAATCTATGAGGCCTTGCAGAAGCGGGGCGTGGAAGTGATGCTGGATGACCGCAATGAACGTCCCGGTGTTAAATTTAAAGACGCCGATTTGATTGGTTATCCGGTACGTATTACAGTAGGGAAAAAAGCGGTAGAAGAACAGACTGTGGAATATAAATTGAGAGCAGAAGCAGACTCTGTTTTAGTATCTGTTGATGATATCGTTGAAAAGACTGTCGCTTATATTTTTTCCTGAATTTAAAGGGATGTGAGCGTGATGATCTCCGATTTCTTGTATTTTGATAATCAGATGCGGTACCTGGAGTTGATTTTTATTACGCGCTTATTGCTTGCCTTGCTGCTAGGTGGACTCATTGGGATGGAGCGGCAGCGCAAAAAGGGCAAGAGTAATTCAGCGGGATTTCGTACCCATATTCTTGTGACAGTGGGTTCCTGTCTTTTTATGCTGGTATCTATTTCTATGCCTATGGTGGTGGATTCTATGCCCAATGGCATCGTAAATAATGCCGATCCCGGCCGTATCGCCGCTCAGGTTGTCAGCGGCATTGGTTTTTTGGGTGCCGGTGCCATCCTACAGGGAAAGAGCCGCGTGCATGGGCTGACCACTGCTGCTTCCCTTTGGGTAGTGGCAGCCATTGGCCTGGCGGTCGGTGCAGGATTGTGTTTAACCGCAACGGTGGCGACATTGATGACATTCATTATTCTTACATGGTTTTCTTATTTAGAAAATAAAGCGGAAGCAATTATGGAAAAGCAGGCAATGATTCGCAGAAACAGATGTCTGACAGAGGAATGTGAAGAAACTGCAGAAATAGAAGATGCTGCCACGGAAACAACACAGACGCCCCTTTTAGATAAAAAAGAATTAGGAAAGACGGAATTTTTGTAATACAGCCGAGAAAACGGCAGGAGGCATTATGGTACTGGATTACAGTTGCTTTCAAGAACAACCAAATAAAGATGTGACTGCATTTCTGGAGAAGGCAAGCATTCGCAAGATTACAATCTCACAGCAAAGTAAGGCCTGTGAGATTTTTCTTGCTTGTCCACAATTACCAGACTCTGCGTTATATTTGCAGTGTTTGCAGTTTTTTTCAAATAATATGCAGCAGGCCAATGGTTTACGATTGGTTGTACAGCCTGTAACGTCCCTTTCTGGGCAGGCATTTTTAGAGAACAATTTTTCGTTGTTTGTTACAATGCTGCAACAGCAGCATCCCACTATCAGCGGTTGGCTTTACAATAGTTATTGGCAATTAGATGAGGAATATTTAACAATTTTTGTGGGACAGCAAGGGGCAATTCGTTTTCTGCAAAAAATGCAATTTACTTTACAGGCCAGTGCTTTGCTGGATGAGATTATACAAGAAAAACACATTGTGCGATTGCAGTTTGACGAAAATATTAAATTGCCAGAAATAAAAAAACAACCAGACAGAATCGTATTTTCTCCAACAATTGCCGCTGTCAAATCGAACTTTGACAAGGCTACAGAAACGACAGGCGATGATACAGTCCTTTTAGGGAAAAAAATTAAAGATGCACCAAGGCCCATTGAATCCTTTGAAGAAGAGGAAAAATATGTAGCGATTGAGGGGCGTATTTTTGGTCTGGATGTACGGGAGCTGAGAAACGGGAAGCAGGCCTTAACATTTAAAATAACAGATGAGAAAGACTCTATTATCTGCAAAGTAATAAAAACAGCCGATGAGATTAAAGAACTAAAGGGCAAACTAAAAAAAGTAAAAGCATTGAAGGTGAAAGGGCATATTCGGCAGGATAACTTTGCAAGAGAACTTACTATGATGGCTTTTGATTTAAATCTTGCCAAGCCGAAAAAACGCAGCGATGCGGCAATAGATAAACGGGTGGAATTACATTTACATACAAATATGAGTGCCAATGATGCGTTATGTGATGTAGGTGATCTAATTCAGTTGGCTGCAGATATGGGGCATGAAGCCATTGCAATTACAGACCACGGTGTGGTGCAGTCTTTTCCGGAAGCCTATCATGCTGGACAGGCAACAGGCGTAAAGATTATATATGGCTTGGAAGGTTACATTTTTGATGACGACTTACCCAAAGAGGAACAACGAACCTATCATTGCATTATTCTGGCGAAAAATAAGGCAGGATTAAAAGCCTTATATCAGCTGGTGACAGAATCTAACTTGAATTTCTTTTATCGACGTCCCCGTATTCCGAAAAGGCTGTTAGCGGCTGTACGGGAAAATCTGGTGCTTGGCAGCGCTTGCGAAGCCGGTGAATTAATTCAAACTTATATTAAGACTAACAAGGATCACGATGCATTGGTAAAGATAGCTGCTTTTTATGATTTCCTGGAGGTACAGCCTCATGGAAATAATCAATTTATGCTACGCAAAGGCATTTTTCAAACAGAAGAACAGTTGAAACAAATTAATCTGGATATCTATGCGTTGGGAAAAGAGTTGGGCAAATTGGTTGTGGCCACAGGAGACGTACATTTTGCTAATAAAGACGATGGTATCTACCGGGCTATTTTGATGGCTGGTAAAAAATTCGAGGATGCGGACCAACAGGCGCCACTCTATTACCGTAATACAGAAGAAATGTTGGCGGAATTTGATTATTTTTCGTCGGATGTGGCGAAAGAAATTGTTATTACCAATCCAAAAAAAATTATTGCTGATTTTGAGGAATTAAAACCAGTGCCCGACGGCTTACATTCACCAGAAATTGAAGGCGCAGAAGATGAGATTCGTGATCTCACATATAAGAAAGCTCATGAATTATACGGACCAAAACTTCCGGATATGGTGCAGGAAAGAATTACAAAAGAGTTAAATTCTATTATCGGCAATGGATTTTCGGTGTTATACCTGATTGCCCATAAGTTGGTGAAAAAATCCAATGATGACGGCTATTTAGTAGGGTCCCGCGGTTCGGTAGGTTCTTCTTTTGTCGCCAATATGACAGGAATTACAGAAGTAAATTCTCTGCCGCCTCATTATCGTTGTCCAAAATGCTATAATACAATTTTCAAAGATGATGGCACATACAGTGCCGGTGCCGATATGCCAGACGCTGTTTGTGAAATCTGTGGTACGCCTATGATTAAGGATGGACATGATATTCCTTTTGAAACTTTTTTGGGCTTTAAGGGAGATAAAGTACCGGACATTGACTTAAACTTTTCTGGGGTGTATCAACCTAGGGCACATGCCTATACAGAAGAATTATTTGGCAAAGACAATGTTTTCCGGGCAGGCACTTTTCAAACTTTTGCAGAGAAAACAGCGCAAGGATATGTAGTTAATTATTTATCGGAGCGCAATTTGCACCGTAAACAGGCGGAAATCGAACGTCTGGCTTTGGGCTTCACAGGAGTACGCCGTACTACAGGACAGCATCCTGGCGGCTTAATGGTAATTCCCAAAGGTGTTGATGTACATGACTTCACACCATTGCAAATTCCGGCTGATGATCCTACTAAGGGGACAGTAACTACCCATTTTACTTATGAACAAATCCATGATCGTTTGGTAAAATTAGATATTCTGGGACACGATAATCCGACTATTATTCGTATGTTGGAGGACATTACCGGCTGTGACTACAAAGATATTCCCTTAGATGAAAAGAAAACATTATCTTTATTTTCCAGTACAGAAGCATTGGGTGTGACACCTGAGCAAATCGGTTCAGAGGTGGGGACTTATGGAATTCCTGAATTCGGCACAAAATTTACAAGACAAATGCTGGTGGATGTACAGCCGAAAACGTTTTCCGATTTAGTTCGAATCAGTGGTTTTTCCCATGGTACTGATGTTTGGTTGGGAAATGCACAGGATTTAATTTTAAGCGGAACTGCAACTGCTTCTGAGGTAATCGGCTGTCGTGATGATATTATGATTTATCTGATTCATAAAGGATTGGAAGCAGGAAGGGCTTTTAAAATTATGGAGGGTGTGCGCAAAGGAAAAGGGCTAAAACCAGAAGAAGAGGAATATATGCGGGAAAATAATGTACCCGAATGGTACATTTCATCTTGTAAAAAAGTAAAATATCTGTTTCCAAAAGCACATGCTGTGGCATATGTTATGATGGCTTTCCGCATAGCATGGTTTAAAATCTATCATCCTTTGGCTTTTTATGCAGCGGCCTTTACAGTGCGTACTGATGACTTTGATGCGGATATAATTTGCAAAGGACTTCCTGAAATAGAAAATCAGTTAAAGAATATCAAAGCGATGGGCAATGATGCAACAGATAAAGACAAAAAATTTCAAATTATTTTGGAAATGTGTTTAGAGATGTATCAGAGGGGATATTGTTGTGAGCGCGTGAGTTTGACAGAATCTGATGCGGATGTGTTTCGCGTCGTGGATGGACGTTTAATTCCTCCTTTTACTGCATTGCAGGGACTGGGACAATCGGTGGCCTGTGCTATTGTGGAAGCGCGCAAGGAAGCTCCCTTTACCTCGATTGAAGATTTATCGAAACGAGGTAAAGTCGGTAAGGCAATCATTGAAACATTACAAGGTCATGGTGTGCTGAATAACCTGCCAGAATCAGACCAATTACAATTATTTTGATTTATAAATGACCGTCTGGGATGGAACTCAGACGGTTTTTTTATATTGTTTTGAAAGACTTTCAACGATTTTGGAAAAACTTGTTCGCCTGAATGCAGGACTTTTCAAAGTAAGGTGGAATAGAGAAATTAGACTCGGGTTTAAATGGGCAGGCTATTTTGCGAGTTGGTTTGATGTAGCCTACGACAATCAAAAAATTATCTTTATCATGTTTTTGCACAGGATTACACAGAATTTGCATAAAATAAAGAATAAGATTATGTAAGGAACTTGACAATTGGTGTTAGTAACATATAATATAAAATTAATTCCATCCATCTTGGAGGTGGTACGTGATGAAGTTTAATTTAGTAAATGATGACAAATTGCAGATTATTATTAGTAAAGAGGATTTGGAGCGTCGAGAGATGCGAAAGTGGGATTTAATGCCTAATAATCCAGAGGCTCAACGAATGTTTCAGGAAATCTTAGAAGAAGCAAGAGATGTTTGCGGATTCGATGTAGGACAAAACACGCAATTGATGATTGAAGCTTATCCAATGACAGGAGAAAGTATGTTAATCACTGTGACAAAAGTGAACGGAAAATCAAAACTACCTTTCGGTCTTGACTTGGAAAGCGTTGGGCAGTCTTTGCTTGAAGATCTTTTGGATGAGGAAGACTATCCAGATGTTTCCTTCGAGGAATCTGTTTATCGTTTTGCTAATTTAGAGGATCTTATTCAAGCTGCATCGTTGATTCAGCCTTTTTATGATGGAGAAAGTCAACTAGTACGCTATAAAGATGCCTATTATTTAATTCTTTGGGAAACAGAATGGCTTGCCGACGGCGGTGCAGCGGTCCTAAGTGAATTTAGTGATTTTGTGCATATTACAGGATCCTTCTTTCAAGAGCATGGAGAAATGCTCATGCCGGAAAATGCCTTGGCAATTTTGGCAAAATTGTAACAAAACAAGGGCGGTTGGCATTCTGGTCTGACTGCTCTATTTTTGCGTTTCAGGCGGTGAGTTGCTATGACGGAAAATCAACGGCTGATATTGGCCGCATTAAAAGAAATTTATAAAAATATTGGTACTGCGCTACGTTTTCAAAATCCATATGAATTATTGGTGGCAACAATTTTGTCAGCACAGTCTACGGATAAACAAGTGAATAAAGTGACAAAAAAACTTTTTGAAAAGTATCCTGATGCACAGGCAATTGCGGCATTAACACCGGAGGAGCTTTCAGAAGAAATCAAAAGTATCGGGTTATATAAAGCGAAAAGTAAAAACATTGTAGCGACCAGTCGTATTTTAGTGGAGCAATACGACGGACAAGTACCGGAGACATTAGAACAGTTGGTAACTTTGCCAGGAGTGGGAAGAAAGACGGCAAATGTTGTGTTAAGCAACGCTTTTGGCGTTCCAGCACTGGCTGTGGATACCCATGTATTTCGTGTGGCGAACCGGTTGAAATTAACAGATAGCAAAGATGTATTGACCAGTGAACAACAACTGATGGCACTAATTCCAGCGGAAGATTGGTCCTCTGCCCATCATTGGCTGATTTGGCATGGGCGTCTGTTCTGTAAAGCGCGAAAACCTGACTGCCAGCGCTGTAAACTTCACGAACTGTGCTTATCAGAAGAAAATAGCTATAAAATGATAGAATAATCACAAAGTGTGATGCATAAAAATTGCAAAGAACAACAGAATAACAACATGAAAGGATACTGCCATGAGAGAAGAAACTATCTGGACGGTACTTCACAAAGCCTGGGACTGCAGCAGCAAAAGCGGACGACTTATGCGGCAATTGCAAATGCAAGTAAGCGGGCAACAGCTTTGGGAGATGGAAAAGGGTGAATTGGAGCAACAATTTCCACAAGTACCAGAAGTATTGTGGGAACGTTATTTCTCCCAAAGAAAACAGACAGATCTCAATCGTGTAGAA
This sequence comes from uncultured Peptococcaceae bacterium, assembly GCA_910585405.1. GTDB lineage: Bacteria > Bacillota > Peptococcia > Peptococcales > Peptococcaceae > UBA7185. The sequence continues at coordinate 17,741 of CAJUDO010000011.1, forward strand.
GCGTATCTCGATCATAATAAGATTCATGTTTTACTATTTACCAGTCCATCCTATCCATCGCTTTTAAAAGAGATCTATCAGCCTCCGGCGATCCTTTACTATAAAGGAAATTTTGCGCCGACTGGTTTGAATATTGCCATAGTGGGCAGCCGTAAAGCGGACCACTATGGTTTGAATGTAGCAGAACAATTGGGAAGCCAATTGAGTGGCGCCCAGGCTTGCATTATCAGCGGCTTGGCCAGAGGAATTGACGCCAAAGCACATCAGGGCGCTCTGGATGGCACTGCTGGTACCATTGCTGTACAGGGCTGCGGAATGGACCAGATTTATCCTCGAGACAATAAAAAATTGGCTGAGCAAATTCTTGCTCATGAAAAGGGCTGCATTTTATCCGAATTCCCACTGGGAAGTTTGCCGGAGGCTTGGCACTTTCCGCAACGCAATCGTATCATCAGCGGACTTTGCCAGGGTGTTGTGATTGTACAGGCAACAGTAAAAAGCGGTGCCTGTATCACAGTGGAAAGTGCTTTGGAGCAGGGCAGAGATGTATTCGCCGTACCAGGGCAAATTCAGAATCCTTTATCGGCAGGCCCTCATCGTTTTTTACAGGAAGGGGCCCGTCTTGTAACCTGCGGTGCAGATATTTTAGAGGAGTATGGGCGAGGAACGCTTTTTGTTCCAGAAAAAAGGACAACGAACAAAGTAGCTGTTTCCGTTTGCTCGCCAGAATTAACAAAAGAAGAAGAAAGGGTTCTTCAGGTGATTACCGCAGAGCCTATCACAATAGAAGAAATTGCATATCTGTCTAAATTATCTATAGCTGAACTGATGCCTATTTTGAGTATGCTGGAGCTATATGATTGCATTCAACAGATGATCGGCAGAAAATATATCAGAGTAGGTTGAGGTGTTTATTTTGGGAAAAACGCTTGTAATCGTGGAGTCCCCATCAAAGGCAAAAACAATAGAAAAGTTTTTAGGGAAAAATAAATATGAGGTGCTGGCATCTTTAGGACATGTACGGGATATGCCCAAAAGCCAATTTGCCATTGATATCGAAAATGATTTTGCGATTAAATATATCACAATTCGCGGAAAAGGTGAAAAAATCAAAGAACTAAAAAAAGCAGCAGGAAAAGCAGACCGTGTTCTGCTGGCGCCCGACCCGGACCGCGAAGGAGAAGCAATTGCATGGCATTTAATGGAAATTTTAAAAATTGACGAGACTGAGCCATGCCGAATTGAATTTAACGAAATTACAAAAGATGCAGTAAAAAATGCCGTGAAAAATCCACGACAGCTCAACTATAATCGCGTGAATTCCCAACAGGCCCGTCGTGCATTGGATAGAATTATCGGGTATCAGCTGAGTCCGTTATTGTGGCGCAAGGTTAAAAAGGGACTCAGTGCTGGCCGTGTCCAGTCAGTCACAGTGCGTCTGATTTGTGAGAGGGAAGAAGAGATCAACAGTTTTATTCCAGAGGAATACTGGACTCTAGACAATCATTTTCAAATCGGCAGTCACTCAATGATTGGGAAATTAAACAAAATCGACGAAAAAAAAGCAGAAATCAGCTCCAAAGAACAAATGGACGCCATTTTACAGGAGTTGGAGCGTGCGGAATATGTGGTTTCTGACTTAAAGGTACAAAAAAAATCGAAAAATCCCGCTGCACCTTTTATCACCAGCAGTATGCAGCAAGATGCCTATCGCAAATTAAATTTTACAGCAAAAAAAACCATGCGGGTGGCACAGCAGCTTTATGAAGGCATTTCTCTGGGCAAGGAAGGCTCAATCGGCTTGATCACGTATATGAGAACAGATTCTACCCGCATTGCAGATGTGGCAAAGGCAGATACAGCGGCGTTTATCAAGGAACATTACGGGGAACAGTATGTGCCAAAAGAACAGAAGGAATATAAAAATAAAAATAATGCGCAAAACGCCCATGAAGCGATTCGTCCTACCTACGTAAATAAAACGCCTGAATCAATTAAGGAGTATTTATCCAACGAACAGTATAAATTGTACAAATTGATTTGGGAGCGTTTTGTAGCCAGTCAAATGGCTTCTGCGCAAATGGAACAGACCACTGTAATTACCCGTTCTGGAAGATATGATTTTACTACCAGCGGCACAGTAATCATCTTTAAAGGATATATGGAAGTTTACGAAGAAGGTAAAGACGAAGAGAAGGAAGAAAATCAGACTCTAATACCGGTAGAGAAAGGACAGCAGCTGGACTCTAAGAAGCTAGTGCCTAAACAGCACTTTACTCAGCCGCCAGCTCGTTATACAGAAGCGACATTGATTAAAACGTTGGAAGAAAAAGGAATCGGACGTCCCAGCACCTATGCACCTACCGTAGAGACTGTCTTGGCGCGCAATTATGTTGTGCGGGAAGCGAAACAGTTTTATCCTACAGAGTTGGGCATTTTAGTAGTGGACTTATTAAAAGAGCATTTTCCAGATATTATTGATGTCAATTTTACCGCAGGGCTGGAAAATAAATTGGATGGCATAGAAGAGGGGGCTTATTACTGGAAAGATATCCTGCGGGGTTTCTATAGTCCTTTTGAAAAAGAATTGGCTGCCGCAGAAGAAAAAATTGGTCCGGTAAAGATAGAAGATGAAGTCTCTGAAGAGATTTGTGAGAAATGCGGCCGCAATATGGTCATCAAAATGGGACGTTTCGGAAAATTTTTGGCTTGTCCCGGATTCCCTGAATGCAGTAATGCCAAACCGCTGCTGGAAAAAATCAACGTGACCTGTCCACAGTGCCATAATGGCGAGGTTGTGCTGCGCCGCAGCAAAAAAGGCAGAACCTTTTACGGCTGCAGTGATTATCCAGAATGCAGCTTTGTGAGCTGGGACCGGCCTACAGGAGAACGGTGTCCCAAATGCGACGGGATCATGGTAGAACGCAATACCAAAAAAGGAAAGTTGACTATTTGTAGTAATAAGGAGTGTAACTTTGAACCAGTTGAACAAACAAGCAAGGAAAGTTAATGTTGTAGGTGCAGGCTTAGCAGGCTCAGAAGCGGCCTGGCAGTTAGCACAACGCGGTATTTCTGTGCGATTATATGAGATGCGCCCTCACAAATATTCACCGGCCCATCATACCGATATGTTCGGCGAGTTGGTGTGCAGCAATTCTTTGCGGGCAAATAATATAGAAAACGCCGTAGGATTACTGAAGGAAGAACTGCGCTGCTGCGATTCTCTGATTATGCGTTGCGCTGATGACAATCAGGTGCCGGCAGGGGGCGCGCTGGCAGTGGACAGAGAGAAGTTTTCAGCGCAAATTACCGAAACACTGACAAACCATCCACTCATTGAAGTAATTCATGAAGAGGTTGTTGCTGTACCGGAAGAAGAAATTACTATTCTGGCCACCGGTCCGTTGACCGATGGTGCTATGGCGGAATATATCAAGCAAGTGACATCCCAGGATGATTTATATTTTTATGATGCTGCTGCCCCAATCGTGACAGCGGAGTCTATAAACTATGAGAAAGCTTTTTGGGCCTCCCGTTATGATAAGGGAGACGCTGACTATTTAAATTGTCCTATGACTGAAGAAGAATATAACCGATTTTATGATGCTTTGATGAGTGCTGAACTCATCGCCACCAAAGAGTTTGAAAAAGAGAAATTTTTTGAAGGTTGCATGCCCATTGAAGCAATGGCTAGCCGTGGTCGTCAGACGCTGCTGTTCGGTCCGATGAAACCGGTAGGATTGGTGGATAAACGCACAGGGCAGCCTTCTTATGCAGTGGTGCAGCTGCGCAAGGATAATCAGGAAGGAACGCTGTTTAATATTGTCGGTTTTCAGACTCGCATGAAGTGGGGCGAGCAGAAACGGATTTTGCAAATGATTCCCGGCTTGGAAAATGCAGAAATTGTGCGTTATGGCGTGATGCACCGCAACACTTTCGTAAATGCTCCGTTGTCTTTGGAAGCGACAGGACGGATTAAAAGTTGTTCTCATGTCTTTCTTGCTGGACAAATTACCGGTGTGGAGGGTTATGTAGAGTCCACCGCCAGCGGTCTGGTGGCGGGAATAAACGCAGCACGCATGTATCAGGCGCAAGATCTGGTGCAATTTCCGTTGACTACAGCGATAGGTGGGCTGATGAACTACATTGTTACTGCGGATAGGAAACACTTTCAGCCTATGAATGTGAATTTTAGTCTGATACCTGGTTTGGGACGGAAAATTCGCAACAAGAAAGAAAAAAACGCTTTGCTAGCGCAGCGAGCTTTAACCGATTTGGATTTATTTTTGCAGAATCAAATATATAAGAAAGAATCTTGAGATGAAAATGGTCTTTAGCAACAGAGAAAGGAGCGTGGTTTTTATGACACATCCTTATGCATTTTATCAGCAGGAATTTTTGAACTGGCTGCAGAACGAAAAAGGAAGCTCTGCACATACTATTCGGGCTTATCAGGAAGATTTGGCACAGTTTGGAGAATATTTGAAAGCGCAAAGAATTCCACTGGAACAGTTGGAGTATCATGATCTGCGTTATTATATGGCGAGCCTGCAGCAAAAGCAACAGTTAAAAAAGACAACATTAAGCCGAAAAACATCGACCCTGAAAAGTTTTTGCAAATTTCTCCACCGCGAGGGAATGTTGGAGCATAATCCCGCCGACTTGCTTTCTACTCCTAAAAAGGAAAAAAGGTTGCCGACTGTCATCAATGAAGTGGATATGACAGCGTTTTTGGATGACTTTTTGGCGGGAGAAGAACCTCTACAGCTGCGCAATAAGGCTATTTTTGAATTGCTGTACAGTTCTGGTCTGCGCGTCTCTGAATTGGTGCAGTTGGATGTAGAGAATGTGCAAAAGCAAAAGGGAATGTTGCGTATATTGGGGAAAGGAAGTAAAGAGCGTATCGTGCCAGTAGGAGAACAGGCACAATTTGCCATAGCCTACTACTTGGAGCACGGTCGTCCCCTTTTGGTCAAGGAAGAAGTGCAGGCATTATTTCTTAATCGGCAGGGAAAACGTTTGACAACACGGGGTGTGGAATATATTCTGGAGCAATATGTGAAGCAGGGCGCGTTAAAATATAAAGTAACGCCCCATGCCTTTCGGCATTCTTTCGCGACTCATCTTTTAGATAATGGTGCGGATTTACGTGTGATTCAGGAACTGCTGGGACATGAAAGTCTCTCCACCACACAAATCTATACAGAGGTTTCTGCCTCTCATTTGCAGCAGATCTACAGGAAGGCGCATCCCAGAGCCTAGACATTGTTTCTAAGGAGGAACATCATGACAACCATATTGGCAGTAAAAAAAGATAATCAGGTAGCCATAGCCGGCGACGGTCAGGTTACGTTAGGTGAAAAAGTGATTATGAAACATTCAGCTAAAAAAGTACGCACTCTGTATCACGGTAAAGTTGTAACTGGTTTTGCGGGGTCGGTGTCTGATGCAATTTCGCTGTTTGAAAAATTTGAGAATCATTTGGAATCAACACGGGGAAATTTGACAAAAGCCGCAGTGGAAATGGCTAAAGAATGGAGATCAGACAAAGTACTAAAAAATTTGGAGGCAATGCTGATTGTCGCAAATAAAGAGGAGTTGTTGGTACTTTCAGGAAACGGAGAAGTGATCACACCTGATTTCGATACGGTAGCTATTGGTTCGGGAGGTTCCTATGCTTATGCTGCTTCTTTGGCCTTGATGCAAAATACCGATTTGAGCGCGGCAGAAATTGCCCGAAAATCTTTGGAGATTGCCAGCGAAATCTGTGTATTTACCAATAACCATATTACTGTGGAAGAAGTACAGTAGGAGGGAACAACGATGGAAACCTTAACTCCACAAGAAATTGTATGTGAGCTGGATAAATATATTATCGGACAGAGCGAGGCAAAAAAAAGTGTAGCTGTGGCCTTGCGCAATCGCTATCGTCGCAGCTTGCTGCCAAAGGAGCAGCAGGAAGAAATCAGTCCGAAAAACATTATTATGATTGGACCTACCGGCGTGGGAAAAACGGAAATTGCCCGTCGCTTGGCCAAATTGGTGCGCGCGCCTTTTGTAAAAGTGGAGGCCACCAAATTCACAGAAGTGGGCTATGTAGGACGTGATGTGGAATCTATGATTCGGGATTTGTTGGAAGCAGCCATTCGTCAAGTCAACGAAAACAAAATGGAGGATGTGCAACAGCAGGCAGAACAGTTGGCGGAGGAAAGACTGCTTGATATTTTGGCACCGCTACCTAAGAAAAAAACATCGATGGCCAATCCTTTTGAAATGTTCTTCAATAATGGCGCAAATAATGTAGCAAAACCTGCAGAGGCGGAGCAAGATTTGCAGGTCATCAAGGATAAACGGGAGATCATGAAGCAAAAGCTTCGTCGGCAGGAGTTGGAGGAAGACTATATCGAGATTGAAGTAGAGGATAACAACTCTATGAACGATATGTTAGCCAGTATGGGCGTCGATGACAGCAATGGCAATTTCGGAGACATGTTCAATAACTTCATGCCCAAGAAGATGAAAAAAAGAAAAGTGACTGTCGCACAGGCACGCAAAATTTTGGCGCAGCAGGAAGCAGAAAAACTGGTTGACTTTGATGACGTGAAGCAGGAAGCCATCACCCTTGCGGAAAATCACGGCATTATCTTCCTGGACGAGATTGATAAAATCGCCGGAAAAGGCTCCAGCAGTGGTCCCGATGTTTCCCGCGAAGGCGTGCAGCGGGATATCTTGCCCATTGTAGAAGGTAGCGTAGTGAAAACAAAATACGGAAATATCTGTACCGATCACATTTTGTTCATTGCCGCCGGTGCTTTTCATGTAGCCAAACCTACCGACTTAATTCCCGAATTGCAGGGACGCTTCCCAGTACGTGTTTATCTGGAAAATCTTAGTCAGGAGGATTTGGAGCGCATTCTGCGGGAGCCCGATAATTCTCTACTGAAACAGTATACGCAGCTTTTATCTACGGAGGGTGTAGAGCTTGTCTTTACCGAGGATGCCATCAGCCAACTGGCAAAAATCGCCTATGACTTAAATGAACAGACAGAAAATCTGGGCGCCAGACGTCTGCATACCATATTGGAAAAATTGCTGGCAGATATTATGTTTGCCGCCAGTGATTACCAGGGACAACAGTTCCTTATCGACAGACAATATGTGGTGGAGCATCTCAATGAAATGGCAGTCAATCAGGATTTGAGTAAATTTATTTTATAGTGTTACAGAGATTATAATAAGTGGGGCGTTTGTATGCAGATTACCAAAGCAGTCATTCCGGCAGCTGGGCTGGGCACACGATTTTTGCCGGCTACCAAGGCACAGCCCAAAGAAATGCTGCCCATTGTAGATAAGCCGACAATTCAATATATTATTGAAGAAGCGGTGCACTCTGGTATTACCGATATTCTCATCATTACCGGCCGTAATAAACGGGCTATTGAGGATCATTTTGACCGTTCTATCGAGCTGGAGCTGGAACTGGAGCGCAAACATAAAGAAGAATTGTTAGCTGAAATCAAAGCAATTTCTAACCTGGTCAATATCCAGTATATTCGTCAGCAAACTCCAAAAGGTTTGGGGCATGCCGTGCTTTGCGCCAAAAATTTTGTGGGCAACGAACCCTTCGCCGTATTGCTGGGCGATGATGTAGTAGATTCTCAGATTCCCTGCTTGAAGCAATTGATGCAGGTGTTTGACTGCTACAACTCTACCGTTTTAGGCGTGCAGCAGGTAGCCTGGGAGGAAGTAAATAAATATGGCATTGTTTCCGGTGAAATGATAGAGGACAAGATTCACAAAGTAAAAACCTTATTTGAAAAACCGGATCAGGAGATTGCGCCTTCAAATGTGGCAATTTTAGGACGATATATTATTACGCCGGATATTTTTCCGATTTTGGAACGCACAGAACCGGGTGCTGGGTTAGAAATTCAATTAACCGATGCGTTGAAGGAGTTGGCTCGTCATAAAGCAGTCTATGCCTATGAATTTACAGGTTGTCGCTACGATGTAGGAGATAAACTGGGCTTTCTGAAAGCAACTGTGGAGATGGCGCTTAAACGTCCGGATTTACATAGCGCTTTTTCTCAATATCTCAAATCATTGAACGGTAAATTGGATTAGTTACAAAATAAAGCAATCTCTTCAGAGAAAATGATATGATCAGATAGGAAACGGTATAGCTTGCGGGCTATGCCGTTTCCTATTTACAGAGATTATCAGCAAGAAAATAAAGAGCAAAACGTATGAACGAAAGAATATAAAAAGTTGATAAATAGTTGAAATTTATATGCTATTGTGACCTGACAGGGGGTGTGAAAGGTGCATGACAAAATATTGATTGTAGATGACGAAAAAGATATCGTAGCAATGCTTGGCAGTTTTTTTGAAAGCAAAGGCTTTTTTGTTTTATCTGCCGCAAACGGAGCTGAGGCATTGAAACAAGTGGAACGGCAGCCGGATATTATATTGCTTGATATCAATATGCCCGAATTAGATGGTTTGGAGGTATGCCGGCGTATTCGTGACTACATATCCTGTCCCATCCTTTTTCTGACAGCTCGCATTGAAGATACAGACAAAGTAAAGGGCTTTGCTGTTGGCGGGGACGATTATATTGTAAAACCTTTTTCTCTTATGGAGCTTGAAGCGAGAGTACGTGCCCACCTGCGTCGGGAAGCAAGGCATAATTTTGAAGCACAGGTAAGATTTTCAGGAGATTTAACCATTGATTACGCGGAGCGCTGTCTGTTTTTGGCGGGCAAACGTGTTGGGCTTGCGAAAAAAGAGTTCGAAATTGTGGAACTGCTGTCTCAAAATCCCGGACAGGTTTTTGACAAGGAACGGATTTATGAGCGAATTTGGGGTTACGACAGCAGAGGGGAAAGCAGCGTCGTAGCGGAGCATATCCGCAGAATACGGGCGAAATTGGCAGCGCACACCGACAGGATTTATATTGAAACAGTTTGGGGGTGCGGATATAAGTGGCTGAAATAAATCATCTGTGGAAGAATTTGTCCATTCGAAAAAGTTTTATTCTTTATGTACTTATCTTTATTCTGCTTGATTTGGTTCTTTCGGGGGCAACGATTTCTCTCTGCGAGTATACTGCTGAGCAAATCCAAGCGGCTTATCCTTCTTCCGGCGAAAAATATTATCTGACAAATGAACAGGGAGAACAGTTCGGGGAGGGCGTTTACATTGGCACGGTGCCTGTTCCATTGTCTGAAGAGGATGAACGGGCGATAGCGCTGTTAGAGATGTTGCCTGCCATTGCTACAATCTTTTATTCGGCATTGTGCATTCTGGCAGCGACACTGCTGTTTTACAGAAACAAGTTGAGACAGCCTTTGGCGGAGCTACAGGCCGCATCAGAAAAAATCGCCAACAATAACCTGAATTTTGTGCTAAGCTACAGCAGCAAAGACGAGCTGGGTCAGCTCTGCGTCTCCTTTGAAACAATGCGGGCTGCCCTTGCCGAGAATTTTTCGGAAATGTGGCGGCAAGTTGAGGAACGAAAAGTGCTTAATGCCGCCTTTGCCCACGATTTGCGCACACCCCTTACCGTGCTGAAAGGTTACAATGAAATGCTGCAGATGAGTGAACAGATGCAGACAAGAGAAATCGCCGCCACCATGGAAAAACATCTATCTCGTATGGAAAATTATATAAACAGCATGAGTCATCTCAGGCGCTTGGAAGATACTTGGCCGGAATACAGAAGCATTCCTCTGCAGTCCTTTCTTTCCTCTCTGTATGAAAGCGCCAAAATTGTATGTGAACAGAATGGAAAAATCCTGTGTTTTCAAAAAGAAATATCTCTTTCACAGCTGTCCGTTGATAGCTCCTTCATTTCTCAGGTATGCAATAATTTGATTTCTAATGCCGTGCGATACGCCCAAACTACAGTGAACTTGTCTGTTTCTTTGCAGGAGCACGGTTTATTGCTCTCTGTTGCAGACGATGGGAAGGGGTTCGACCAAAAGAGTCTGCATCGGGCATCAAATCCTTATTTTACAGAAGAAAGCGGCCATACAGAGCATTTTGGGTTAGGGTTATATATCTGTAAAATACTCTGCGCACATCACGGCGGTTCCTTGAAAATTGACAATTGTTCAAATGGTGCAAAGGTATCCGCATTTTTTGGTAGCCCTTCCTTGTAGATAAAAAGTAGATAATTATCTTTTATACTCTCTGTGAAAACACATGGAGAGTTTTTTTATGCTCTGTGAAGAAAGGAAAGAAGGGAATATTTATATGGAACTGAAAACTATAGCACTAACAAAAAAATTCGGAGGGAGGATTGCCGTAAATGATTTGAATCTCACATTTACAAACGGCGTTTATGGTTTGTTGGGGGCAAACGGCGCAGGAAAAACTACATTTATGCGTTTGCTTTGCAATCTCCAAAACCCTACTTCCGGCGAAATTCTTTTGGATGGAAAAAACATTGCAGGACTAGGAGAAAGTTATCGAAAACTTTTAGGGTATTTACCGCAGCATTTCGTTTATTATCCTGATTTTACAGCAATTGAATTTTTGTTATATGTCGCTGCATTAAAGGGACTGAACGATAAAGCTACAGAAAAGAAATCCAAAGAACTGCTTGACGAGGTGGGTCTAACAGCAGAAAGCAGGCGAAAAATCAAAACCTTTTCCGGCGGCATGAAACAGCGTTTAGGAATCGCCCAGGCCATGCTGAACAATCCCCGTATTTTAATTTTGGACGAGCCCACAGCAGGGCTTGACCCGAAAGAGCGCGTTCGCTTCCGCAACCTGATAAGTGCTTTTTCCAAAGACCGTATTGTAATTTTATCTACTCATATCGTTTCGGATGTGGAATTTATTGCCGAAGAAATCCTGATGATGAAATCTGGGCAGATTGTCCATTTTGGTAAGCCCCAGGAGATTACTTCAGAAATAAACGGACAGGTATGGGAGTGTGTTGTCCCGACCTCCCGCGCAGAACAATATGGAGCGGCATATAATCTAAGCAACCTGCGCAATATAAGTGGTGCGCAGACTGTACTGCGGATTATTGCAGATCATCCGCCTATGAAAAATGCGGTGCGGGTACAGCCGAATTTGGAAGATCTGTACTTGTATTATTTCAAAGGAGCTGCAGAAAAATGAGAAAACTATTTTATTTTGAATTGCGAAAGATTTTTTCGAGACGCTTAACACAAATCGCTTTGTTTGCCATAGTGCTTTTATCTATTCTATTGAGTCTTTCTACCTATCAAAGCAAATATGCCTTTGACGGAAACAGTAATGAGGGAACCGGAAAAACAGCCGTCGAGATTGAAAAGAGAATCGCCGCTGACTATGCAGGAACCCTGACCGATGAAAAAATTCAGAAAATGCTGACAGACTTTGCGCCCAAAACAGATTTACACGGATTGAATGCCGCTTATCTTTATCAAAATGCGCTGCAGTCAGCAGCCTTTGCTCGTTTTTCTGACCTAGACGGAAATTGGAACGGGCTTAGCGTTTCTGATGTATTTGGCAGCGAAGCGATAAAAATCGGTTATATTGACGGATGGCTCTCTACTGTACAGAATATGGCGAAAATTCTTCTCGTTCTCTCCTTAGTGATGATTATCATGACAGCCTCTGTTTTTTGCGGTGAGTACAATGGCGTAGATAATCTCATATTGACGAGCAAATATGGAAGAACCAAATGTGCGACAGCAAAGGTTATGGCAAGCATCTTCGCCGCGCTGGTTGTTACAGCAGTTGTCATTGCCGGCAATTATCTGCTTGCTTTTGCGTTGTACGGCAGTGAAGGGTTGGATTGCAGCATTTTATTTGCTCCGATAAGTTATATGGAAGGTTTTATTCCTTTCAACATCACTTGCGGAGCGATGCTCAAATATCAAATTTTGCTGGCATTTACAGGCGCTATCAGTGTTACAGGGATCACCTTAATTGTTTCAGCCGTCAGTAAAAATCAGATTACGGCGCTAGTTGTTTCTGCGGCAATCTATATGTTTCCGGTTCTGTTGCCTATTGAGGAGACAAATGTGCTGTTTCGCTATATTGGGCTATTGCCGCTGTATCATGCCCAATTCATTTCCCTTATGTCGATAGAGTGCATGTCTAATGGTTTGTTGTATGCGGTATGGGTTGTTCCGGTAGCATGCATCTTTATCGGTGCTGGCAGTTTCTTTTCCCGCAGAATTTTTGCCAAGCATCAGATTTTCTAAAAAGTTGGTGCAAGCTCGCTGAAAATGGGTATTTTCAGTTCATTTTTCAGTGTTTGCAGAATGGCCTTTCTTTGTGCTATAATACACGCAGAAGATTTTGTGCAATCTTTTATTGGATTGTCCGTTTGCGATATTTACAGTTTCGAGGAGGCACGATGTTGAACATTTTATCGTTAAAATATGCAGTCACTGTGGCACGTTGTGGTTCTATCACCGGTGCGGCGGAGCAGCTTGCTATGAGCCAACCTAATTTGAGCAAAGCAATCAAAGAGTTAGAAACCTCATTAGGGATTACTATTTTTCAACGCACTTCTACAGGTGTGGTTCCTACAGGACAAGGGTTGGAATTTTTAGATTCCGCACGACACATTTTGCAACAGCTGGATGAACTGGAAAATCGCTATAAAGCAGATGAAAATAGAAAAATCGCCTTTTCTGTTTCAGTTCCCCGAGCCAGCTATATCACCTATGCCTTTGCCGATTTTGCCAATAGTCTGAGTACTGACAGAGAATTTGAGTTGAATTTTATGGAGACCAATTCCATGGAAGCAGTACAAAATATCAGCCGCAAGGGCTATTCGCTGGGGATCATTCGCTATCAGTCCGAATATGACTCTTATTTTCAAAAGATGCTCTCAGAAAAACGTATGCAATCTCAGCTTTTGTGGGAATTTGAATACCAAGCGCTGATGTCGTTACGCAATCCTCTGGCACAGCGGAAACAAATCCGTTTGCAGGAGTTGGAATCGCTGACTGAAGTTATTCATGGTGATTGGGATGTACCCTTTATCCCTGATGACGAGCAGGAACAAATACTGTCAGTACCCAACCAAAAAAAGAAGATCTATGTCTATGAGCGGGGTAGTCAGTTTGATTTATTACAGAGTATTCCCAGCAGCTTTATGTGGGTGTCTCCTGTACCTGATGCGTTGCTGAAGCGGTATCAATTGGTTCAGTTGGGTTGTCAAGAAATGAACGGGCGGCCATTTCGCGATGTATTAATCAGCCCTCAGGGCTATCGCTTCAGCGAAGTGGAGCAGGGCTTCATCCAGCGGGTAATGGATGTGCGGGATGAACTGAACAGGCAATACGGACCGCTTCCTTGGAGTTAAAAGGGGTTACGCAAAAGTTATAAAGGAAAATTTGCAGATCAACGGAAAAACGGCTTGTTAAGAGCCGTTTTTTTGTATTTCTTCTGGAATTAAAAAATACAAGATTGGAAATATCCTACCGATAAAAATAAGATGTGTAGCTGTTCTCCAAGTGCAGTAAGTCATCAGATTGTAATGTTCTGGAACTTTTGAGTATCAATTTCGTCTAAAAATTAGGAGATAGCAGGCGATGTTTATTATAATATGGCTGAATATGTATAGAGTTAAACGGAAAAATGAAAGTATTGTTCAAAAGCCGCCGTTGTTTTAAGATATTGTCTGCTCATAGTTATTTAACAAAATGCATTTTTGTGCACGCTCAGGGAGGTTGGTTGTATGAAGAAGACAGATAAGTGGAAAAAATGGTTGGCAGTTTGTCTATGCGGCGTTTTATTGTGTTCAGTACTTACCGCCTGTCAGCAGAAAACAGAAAAACAACTTGCACTTAGTGTGGAGGGAGTCAGCGAATGGCAAGAGCCATTAGCGGATTTTTCCTATGAGTTGCTGCGACAGGCTGCAAGGGAAGAGCAGGAATCTATTTTGCTGTCGCCATTATCTGCATGGCTTGCACTGTCAATGACAGGACAAGGAGCAGAAGGTGCCACCAAAGATGCTTTTGTGGACTTCTTTCAGCAGATGGATTTGGAAACGCAAAAACAATTGGCGTCTGGACTCTTGCGGATGGAACAACAGTCCCCATATCTGTCCATCGTAAATAGTATTTGGTGCGACGATGAAATTACTGTAAATGATAGTTTTTTGCAAACTGTGCAGCAATCCTATCAGGCAGAGGTGATGCAGGAGGATTTGCAGGGAAGGGATGCTGTTGCGCATGTAAACCAATGGATTGCTGTATCTTCCAAGGAGCGCATTTCCCATATGCTGGAGGAAATTGATGATGATGCTGTGATGCTTTTGATTAATTGTCTGACTTTCGATGCTCCATGGCAGGACGGTTTTGCCGCAGGCGATACCTATCGGGAAATATTTTACGGAGCAGAAGGAGACAATCAAGAAAAAGAGTTTATGCATAAGGAGTTTGCGGAGGCACAGTATCTTTCTTGGAATGATGGCGAAGGAATTATACTTCCCTACGAGGGTGGAGACTTGGTGATGGTAGCACTGTTGCCATCTGCACATACAAACTGCAATGCTTTAGTGGAACAATTATCCTACCAGTGGATTACCGATCTGCTGGACCACAGCGCAGTGTGCAAGGTCAATCTGGCACTGCCCAAGTTTACCATGGAAAGGAAGTGGAATTTGAATCAAATTTGTCAAGCAATGGGGCTGGGCATTGCTTTTGATCCCCAACAGGCAGATTTTGCAAATTTGGGCAGCTGTAATGGCACGATATATTTAGGACAAGCTCTGCAAAATTGTTGGCTCGCTGTAGATGAAGCAGGTATCCAGGCTGCGGCTGCCACTGTGGTAGAAATGAAAAGGGAATCCGCAGTGGCAGCCGTCGGAAATATCATTTACCTTGAACTGAATCGGCCATTTGTTTATTTGATTATGGATTCATCCACCCAACTTCCTGTGTTTTCTGGAATATATCAAGGTGAATAAACCTTATCAGGCGAGACCTAAAAGGCAAAGCGATTGATGGAGAAAAAAACAGAGCAGCAGGCCTGTGAAGGTGGGCAACACTACCGCCAGTATAGTCCATGCCATGCTGCCTGTTTCTTTTTTTATGGTAAGGCAGGTGGTAGAGCATGGCCAGTGAAACAGACTGAATAATAGAAATGCGGCAGCAGTGGACCAGGTCCATCCGTGAGCGGTTAAGATACTGTACAATGCAGTATAATTATCCATCTCTACCATGGAAGTGGTGGAAAGATACATCATGAGCATCAAGGGAATAACAATTTCATTGGCAGGCCAGCCCAAGAGAAAAGCCAATAAAATGACACCGTCCATGCCAAAAGGCGTAGCTAAAGGATTCAGCAACCAGGCCAACAGTTGCAGCAGCGATTGGTCATTTACAAAGATATGAGATAATAGCCAGATGAGCAGTCCAGCAGGTGCTGCCACCATCACAGCGCGCAAAAGAACAAATACAGTGCGATCCAACAGGGAGCGGATCAGGATTTTGCCCATCTGGGGGCAACGATAAGGCGGCAGCTCCAGGATAAAGGACGAAGGCATTCCCCGCAGGACAGTTTGCGACAAGAGCTTGGAGACCATCAGCGTGACAAAAAAACTAAATAAAATGACAAGCAACAGCAAAAATGGCGCCAAAGATGAACTATTTCCAGCAAAAAACATAGTCAAAATTGCAATGAGAATGGGCAGACGCCCATTGCAGGGTGTAAAGCTATTGGTGAGAATAGCAATGAGCCGTTCCCGCGGCGATTCGATGATACGGCATCCAGTCACCCCAGCAGCGTTGCACCCGAATGACATACAGGTTGTAAGGCACTGTTTTCCGCAGGCTCCTGCTTTTTGAAAGCAATGGTCCAGATTGAAGGCGACGCGGGGCAGGTAGCCGCAATCCTCCAAAATCGTAAACAGCGGAAAAAAGATGGCCATTGGCGGCAACATCACAGCAATCACCCAACTCAAGGTTTGATATACACCTTCCAGCAGGCAGCTCTGCAGCCATTGGGGGGTGTGAAACCATTCTAGAACATCTTCTAAAATTAGGCCTCCCTGGTAAAAAAGTGCGCTCAGCCATTGGCTGGGATAGTTGGCGCCGCGTATGGTCAGCCAGAAAATAAAAGCTAAGGCTGCCAGCATAATGGGGATGCCGGTCCATTTTCCCATAAGCAGTTTATCAATACGGCGGTCTGTCTGTAAATGATCCTGTGCATAGGTAACGCATTGTTCTTTGATTTGCTGTGCCTGGGCAATGAGTGTCTTATGCTCCGGCAATTCCTGAGAGAGATGCGCAGGCGTTTCTCTTTCTGTCACCTGCCTTACCAGTTCCATGAGCTCTTTCACACCCTGCTTTTTTCCTGCAGCAATCCCTATAACCGGAAGTTCACTCAGTGCTTCCAATCGCTTGAAATCCAACTGAATTTTTTTGCGGGGCGCTTCGTCCATACAATTTACCGCTAAAATCACTGGTGAAAAAATTGCCTTCAGCTGCAACGCCAGAAGCAGATTGCGTTCCAGACAACTTACATCACAGACCACTATAATCGCATCCATTTGATTCTGTGTGATGTAATCGTAGCTTATCTGTTCATCACGGGAAACAGGAGAGAGGGAATAGCAGCCGGGCAAATCCACAATGGTGTAGGATTTGTCGTCCAGAGAATAGGTTCCTCTAGCCAATTCAATGGTTTTTCCCGACCAGTTTCCCGTGTGCTGATGTAGTCCGGTCAAGGCGTTGAACAAGGTGCTCTTGCCCACATTGGGATTGCCTGCCAGCACGATGTTTTTTTCCCTTTCTGTCTGTTCCAGAGGCTGGATATAGATAGAAGCTGCATCTTCTCGACGAAGAGCGATTACGGTGTGATGAATCAGATATGCAGAGCTAGTGGCAGAAAAATTTTTTTGCAGACACTGAATTTCTACCCCTGCCACAAAGCCTAAATCCTGCAGCCGTTTGCGATTTTCCTGTTCTGTTTTTATCAGCTCAATGACAGCGCGTTCATTGGGCTGCAGCTGGTCTAGCGTTTCCTTTGACATAAAAGACAGCTCCTTTGACAAGGCAGTTCATTTTCTACAGTCTATTCTCAGCAGCGAAGAAAGGTGCATGCTTTCAGAAAAAGGTTTGCGCAACAAAATTTTATAAAACTGCCTAAAAAAACTTGACAACCTCGGCAGAATCTCTATAATTAAATAAAGATAGAGAGAAACAGAGAAGAGAACATGCTGTATAGTATCAGTGACAGAGAGAAGCGCCTAGGCTGGAAGCGCTTTACGGCGTAGTGTACAGATACCATCTCGGAGTTTTCGCTGTGAACAGTGAACGGGTGATGCCGTTATACAATCAGAGAGTGAGCGTGTTTGCGCTAACTTGGGTGGAACCACGGATTTTTGCATTCGTCCCAATGGGATGGATGCTTTTTTATTTTTCGCAAACACGATATTTGCAAAAAAGGAGCGTATGAACATGATTCACATCACATTACCTGATGGTTCGGTGAGAACCTTTGAACAGGAACAAATTACACCGCTGGAGGTAGCGAAAAATATCAGCAATGGTTTGGCAAAAAAAGCTATTGTAGCAAAAGTAAACGGTAATCTTTGCAGTTTGGGACAGCCTATTAACGAAGATGCCTCCGTAAGTATTTACACCTTTGACGATCCAGAAGGGCGAGATACTTTCCATCACAGCACCTCCCATATTTTGGCGCAGGCTGTGCAAAAATTATTTCCCGGCACCAAATTGGGCATTGGCCCTGCTATCAAAGATGGATTTTATTATGATTTTGATTCAGAACACAAATTTACGCCGGCAGATTTGGAATTGATTGAAGCTGAAATGCTAAAAATCGTACAGGCAGATGAATCTTATCAGCGTCAGGAATTATCCAGAGCTGATGCCATTGCCATGTTCACAGAAAAAGGGGAGCCTTACAAAGTTGAACTGATCAATGATCTGCCTGAAGATGCCACCATCAGTATTTATACACAGGGGAGTTTCACCGATTTATGTGCCGGTCCCCATATTTTGAGTACCGGAATTGTCAAAGCTCCTAAACTATTGAGTCTGGCTGGTGCTTATTGGAGAGGCAGCGAAAAAAACAAAATGCTACAGCGTATCTATGGGACATCCTTCCCTAAAAAAGCAGAGCTGGAAGAACATTTATATAAATTAGAAGAAGCAAAACGCCGCGACCATAGAAAGTTGGGGCAGGAATTGCAATTGTTCACTTTCGTAGATGAAGCACCAGGTTTCCCGTTGTTTTATCCGAAAGGAATTGTACTGCGCAATAACCTGGAAAACTTTTGGCGGGAGCTGCACGCGAAAGCTGGTTATGCAGAAATCCGCACGCCGATGATCATGAGCCGCAGCTTGTGGGAGCGCTCCGGCCATTGGGACCATTATCAGGACAATATGTACTTTACAGAAATCGACGAAGAGCCTTATGCCATCAAGCCGATGAACTGCCCAGGCGGAATCCTGCTGTATAACAGTCAGCTGCACAGCTATCGGGAATTGCCGCTGCGCTGGAGCGAGCTGGGGTTGGTACATCGCCATGAGCTGTCCGGAGCGCTGCACGGTTTGATGCGTGTGCGTGCGTTCACACAGGATGATGCCCATATCTTCATGTTGCCAGAACAGATCAATGAAGAAGTAAAAGGCGTCATCAAATTGATTGACAGTGTTTATAAAACTTTCGGTTTCACCTATCATGTAGAGTTATCTACCCGTCCAGAGGATTCTATGGGCTCTGATGAATTATGGGAACGGGCAACTGACGCTTTGCGGGATGCCTTGAAGGATCTCAACATGGACTATATTGTCAATGAGGGGGACGGCGCTTTTTACGGTCCTAAAATTGACTTCCATCTGCAGGACTGCCTGGATCGCACATGGCAGTGCGGTACCATTCAATTGGACTTCCAGATGCCGGAAAAATTTGATATGTGCTATATCGGCGAGGATGGCGAAAAACATCGCCCAGTTATGGTACACAGAACGGTATTCGGCAGTATTGAACGATTCATCGGCATTTTGACAGAGCATTATGCTGGTGCTTATCCAACCTGGCTGGCTCCTGTACAGGCCATTGTGCTGCCCATCACTGACAAGTTCAACGCCTATGCCGCACAGGTTGCAGAGCAATTAACTCAGGCAGGTGTGCGTGTAGAAGTGGATCACCGCAACGAAAAAATCGGCTACAAGATTCGCGAGGCGCAGATGCAAAAAATTCCTTATATGCTGGTAGTGGGCGAAAAAGAGGCATCCAGTCAGACTGTGAGTCTGCGCAAACGGGGTGAAGGGGATCTTGGCGCTGTTTCTGTAGAACAGTTGGTTTCTGATTTGGTTTGCGAAATAAAAGAACGGAGATAGGAAAATTTTTAAAAATTTTTCTTGACATTTTTGATAAAGCGTTGTATGATTAACAAGTTGATTCAAACAGAATAGCTTATTTTAAAGTAGAAACCATCCGTTTCTCACCTTCCAGCCGGTTGCTGAGTTGGTTTTCGCAAGCATGTATCGTCAGAATTGCAGATTATAAAAGATGCAGTCTGATTTTTGAGCGGATGGAGTATGCCATCCGCTTTTTTGTTTACTTCCGAGGAGGGAACGATTATTAGTAAAGAGTTGAGAATTAACGAAGAGATTCGTTGTAAAGAAGTCCGTTTAGTAGATGATGCAGGGCAGCAGTTAGGCGTTATGGCGCCACGGGAAGCTGTAAAAATTGCTGCTGAAAAAAATCTGGATTTGGTTGAGGTTGCTCCTACAGCCAATCCACCGGTTTGCCGTATCATGGACTATGGAAAATATAAGTATGAGCAGAGCAAAAAAGAACGGGAAGCGAAAAAAAATCAGCGTACCATTACCGTGAAAGAAGTGAAGCTCAGACCAAACATTGAAGATCATGACTTCCTGACGAAAGCCAGAAACGCCGCTAAATTTTTGGCTGGCGGAGACAAAGTAAAAGTAACCATTATGTTCCGCGGCCGCGAGATTACCCATCCGGAGCTGGGCCAGGAACTATGCGAACGTTTTGCGCAAGAGCTTTCCGATGTTGCCAAAGTTGAAAAATCAGCTAAGGTGGAAGGTAGAAATATGATTATGATCTTGGCTCCGGTCAAAGATTAATTTGAAGCGTATCAGCAAGTGAGAGGAGGAAATTATTATGCCAAAGATGAAAACTCATAGAGGTGCTGCAAAAAGATTCAGTAAGACAGGGTCTGGTAAAATCAAAAGAAATCATGCTTTTACCAGTCATATTTTAGAAAAGAAATCCCCTAAGAGAAAACGTAATCTGCGTAAATCCGCAATTATGTTTGAAGGCGATGCAAAACGTGTAACAAAATTAATTCCTTACAAATAATAGGTAAGTGCATAGAAGGAGGTTGGACAACCCATGGCAAGAGTAAAACGTGGTGTAACTACACACCGCAGACATAAAAAAATCTTAAGACAGGCAAAAGGTTACTATGGTAACCGTTCTAAAATTTACCGCGTAGCAAATCAGGCAGTAATGCGTTCTCTGCAGTATGCTTACGCACACAGAAGACTACGTAAACGTGACTTCCGCAAACTGTGGATTGCTCGTATCAATGCTGCTTGCAGAATGAATGACATGTCTTACAGCAGATTCATCAATGGCTTGAACAAAGCCGGCGTGGAAATCAACCGCAAAGTTTTGGCTGATTTAGCTGTGACAGATGCCAAAGCATTCAGCGATTTGGTTGAAGTAGCCAAAAAAGCATTAGCATAAAAATTTTGAGAGGATATTTCAGAGGTTGCGTACCTGTGGAATATCCTCTGTTTTTATTTTAAGGATAAAAGGAGTAAACCAAAATGGTTTTAAAATTCGTAATTTTTTATCTGATAGTCCTAAATTTGCTGGGATTTTTTTTCATGGGCAGTGATAAACGCAAAGCTCAAAAGGAACAATGGCGCATACCGGAACGAAATTTTTTTATCATAGCACTATTAGGGGGAAGTTTAGGCTGTTGGTTGGGAATGCAGACCTTTCGCCATAAAACCAAGCATCGTATCTTTACCATTGGCATACCAGCTATTGTCCTTGGACAGATTATATGTGCATTGATTCTGTTGGGAAAAGGATTTATATAAAATGTCTGTCTATGCAGTTATATATATTTGTAGCTTATGAATGCTTTTTAGAATATGAGAGATACTTCTATCTGTTTTTTACAAACAATGAAGAATTATCTATGTACTAAACCAAAATAAACAACGCTCTGTCAATTCCGTTTGCAGAGCGTTGTTTATTTTGTAATAACAATTGAAGTAGAGCACGAATTTTAACTGTGGTCTAGACATAGAATTGGTAAGAGAAGTTGTTTGTGAAATATTTTCCAGAGCACTATACTTAAATTAAGAAAAATATTTTATCTATTCAATATTTTTATTTATTATTTAAGGAGGAACAGAGAATGAGTATGAAACGCGCTATGATGATTGGCTTAGATGGAGCTGATCCCGTTGTCTGCAAACGGCTGGTTGCAGAAGGAAGAATGCCAAACCTAAAGAAAATTTTG
The DNA here is from genome assembly GCA_910585405.1 of uncultured Peptococcaceae bacterium. Classification (GTDB taxonomy): domain Bacteria; phylum Bacillota; class Peptococcia; order Peptococcales; family Peptococcaceae; genus UBA7185. Next base: position 39,240 of record CAJUDO010000011.1, read on the forward strand.
GAGCAGGGTGTCGCCACAGAAAAACTGAATATGATGGGTGTATTGCCAACCATCACCCCGCCAAACTGGGCCACTTTGGCAACAGGCTGTTATCCTCGTACCCATGGTGTAACCTGTTTTTTAAATCATACCTTGGGAAAATCATTAGGAATTACAGAAATCAATTGGGATTCCCGGAGAGTTCATGCAGAAATGATTTGGGAAGCTTTTGCAGCAGAAGGCCGGAAATCTATTATGCTAAACTATTGTGAAGCCTGGCCGCCTCGCACAAAAGATGAAAATTCCATCTTTATTGATGGTACCGGCGTAGTGCCTTTCCTGCGTTCTTCTGTGCAATTTCAGAAGGTTGTTCGCATGAAAGCAGACTATCCATCCATGAAAGATATTCCTCATGTAGTAAATCAAAGTTCCTCAGACTGTGTTGTATTTAATGACCAGGTTGAAAAATTCGGCAAAAATGATACCGGTACCAATGGGATGCCAATGGAAATGAGCAAAGACGATTTGGTTGCTGCAATGACGGGCAGTCATTTTACTGCAAATATGCCTTTAGAAAGTGAAGGTTTTGTGATTAAAGGGTTGAGTGCAGAAGAAGCAAGTAACAGTGACAGTACAGATACGTTATACACCCCGCTAAAAGACGCCGATGGTTGGGCCTTTGAAATTCCAGAGGGCGCCAAAGAAGCCGTAATCACCATGAATAATGCACTGCATCGGAGATATGCATTAATTACCGGTGAACACTATGATACAGTGACATTATATAAAAATAAAAAAACGCCACAACCTTTAGGCAGTGCTAAATTAGGGCAATGGTCTGCACCAATTTTTGACTCCTTCACCATCAGTGACGAAAATAAACGGGTTGCTTATTATATTCGCAATATGGAAATGAATGAAGACGGTACAGAAGGTAGATTTTATATTTCTCATGTTCTGAACACAGAGGATGACAGTTACTTCTATCCGAAAGCAATGTGCAAAGAACTGATGGAGCATGTGGGCCCGATGTGTTACTTTGCTACCATTGACCGTCATACACCCATTGGTGATGCGATGGAGTTGGAATCTTTTGATATGATTAACGATTGGCATATGAGAGCCACAGAATATCTTTTCGACACCAATCCTGATTGGCAGTTATTTTACATCCATTTACACAGCATTGACTTAGTCAACCATCACTATATGGAGCAGGCTTCTGAGGGCAGGGATGAAAACTGGAAAGACAACCGCGAAATTATTGACCGAATCTATGAGATAAACGATAAATACCTGGGAACTGTCTTGAAATATTTGGACGAAAATACTTGCGTTGCCATTTGTTCTGACCATGCTGCCATTCCCCGTTCTGTTGGTTGTGAAAACCCCGGTATCGGCGAATTGAGCGGAATCAATGCCGGCGTATTTGAAGAATTGGGATATACCAGCTTATTTTCTGTACCTGGCATAGAAGGTATGTACAAAATTGACTGGGAGCATACGAGAGCCATCCAGCACAGGACCAGCCATGTCTATATCAATTTAAAGGGCAGAGATCCAGAAGGTATTGTAGAACCAGAAGAATATGATGCTTTAGTACAACAAATTATCAGTGATTTGTATAATTATCGGGATCCACGGACCGGAAAACGCGTAGTTGCCTTTGCCATGACCAGAGAAGAAATGGAAACTATCGGTATGGGCGGTCCCCACTGCGGCGATATTTTCTTCCAGCTGACAAAAGATTTTGGCTTCGAACACGGCAATTCTTTACAATGTGTGACCAACGATGGCTATTCCTTAGATTGCTTATGCGTATTGGCAGGCATGGGCATGAAAAAGGGAGAAACCATTGCCCGTCCAATCCGCAATGTAGATATTGTGCCTACGTTATGTCATTTAGTTGGCAACAGAATGCCGAAAGAAGTAGAAGGCGGTATTATTTATCAGGCATTAGAATCCTGAACCCTCTATTTATTACGTTTGCATGTTTTGCAGCTTTCCTATTCGCCCTGAAAAAGGGCGAGTAGGATTTATGAGGTGTGCCTATGGCTTTGTTGAAAACAGAAAATCTAGGACTAAAAAAAGGAAGTAAGTATATTCTGAAGGATATTAACTGGGAAATACAATCCGGTGACAACTGGGTACTTTTTGGCTTGAACGGATGCGGAAAAACCACACTGTTAAGTATCTTGGCAGGATATCAATCAGGAAATGAGGGCTATAACTGTCTTTTTGATGAAAAAGTAGATAAAAATAATTTTTTACAGTTGAGAAAACGGATTGGCTTTGTAAGCAGTTCTTTTTTTGACCGTTATTTGAAAAAAGAATTGGTAACGGATATTGTGTTGGCAGGAAAATTCGGCACCCTCGGAATCGCGGGAGAAATCGCAGATGAGGATATCCAGAAAGCGAAAAGCCTTTCCCGGATATTGGGCATAGAGAAAAAAATGCGTTATCCCTATGATTGCCTTTCAAAGGGACAACAGCAACGTGTCTTGATTGCCCGTGCTATGATGAATGAGCCAGAGATTTTACTTTTGGATGAACCGTGCAGCGGTTTGGATATGATTGCGCGGGAAACATTTCTGCACAATATCCAGGATTTGGCTGAAAGGAATAGGATGGCAATCGTTTATGTGACCCATCATACGGAAGAAATTTTACCCTTTTTCAATAAAGCAGCCTTGATGAAGGATGGAGAACTGGTGGAAAAAGGGGAGTTGGAGGAGGTTTTCTCCCAAGAAATTTTAGAAAAGTTTTTCGGCGTAAAAACCAGTATTTTGTGGACAGATCAGCACTTTTTTATCAATCTTGATTTACAGATTCAGCATCAGGGGATAGAGAGCTTTAAGAAGGAGGCGTACCATGGATCCGCAAAAAATTCTTGAGCGAACAGAGCGCTGCGTGTGTAAATTATGCGGCGGAAAGCTGCAGGCTAAGATTATCATTTACAACAAATACGGTGGACAGGGCGTTGAAATGTATTGTCCCCACTGCGGCTGCATTGAATATGGCACGGAAGCGGAAATATACCGCTTGGCGAAAGACTTTGTGCAGAGCGTAGAGTTTGATTATTTTGTAGAGATGGGAGAGGGAGAACGGAATTACCAACTCAATGTAGCAAAAATTTGTGAAGTGTTGGGATGGTGTTTTCGCAAATTGGAACTAATAGACGAACACGGCATAAAAAAGAACGAACCCTGCAATTTTGACTATGAAACCTGAGTTTCCTAGTCAAAAATTGGATAGGATTCGTGAGGAATGTTTTATGACTTCCAACTCTATTCTATTTGGTTGATAATCTTTTCTGTGAATAAATAACTCTTGGCTTTACATTTGGGCGAAAGGGGTAAGGCAATGACATCATCCGGCAACGTATAATGCGCTAATACACTTTTTGTGATAAATGCCAACGTGGCATTATGGCGAACATTATCAATGCAGGGACTTAAACTGGAAGAATACATCAGCACAGAAAGCTCTGTATTATACTCTTGTAAGAACGCAGTTTCAATACCAGGCAGATTGTCAATGACAATTGGATAATTGCCCAATTCCTGAACAGCAATTTCAGCGTTTTGTACCAATGGATGCTGTTTTGCGACGAGCACTAAGAGTTCATCCACAAACATTTCATGTTTTTCCAAATTTTTTAATAGAACTGTTGTTTCATCGGAGCCAATTCTATTTTCCAATGTGGTGATGAAGCCCAAACGATTTTCATCTGATACCAAGCTTACAATATTTTTAGCAAGCTCCTCTTTGAAGTGCAGCTTTACCTTGGGATAATGCTTGGAAAAATAGGTAAGCATCTTCGACGCCACTCTATAGATGAAATAACTGGAGCAATAGACAGTAACTGTTCCCGATAAGGATGCTTCTTCCGGTGAAGTGATATAATAAAGATCCTGAATCTGCTCTAAAATGACCTGTGCTCTCTCCACAAATAATTTTCCGTTTTCAGTCAATATAATCCCATTGTAATTGCGCACAAGAAGTTGAAATCCTAATTCCTTTTCTAAGCGGTGAATTGCTTTACTCACTGTCTGTTGGGTAACGTAAAGGGATTCGGCAGCCTTGGTAATGGATTTGTGCTGACTGATGGCACACATATATTGTAACTGTTCGATATTCATGGATACACCTCAAAACATAAATACAAAGATTATTTTATCATAATACCACAATTAATAATCATTTTCAATAAGTAGAAATATTCTAAAAAGATAGGGGGTGAAAAGGTGGTCGGCTATATCGCCTTATGTTTGGTTTGTTACATTCTGGGACTGGGCGCCATCGGTTTCAGCTTTTATGTACAGCATTTAGAAAATAAAAATCGACCAAAGGGTTATCACTTAAAAGCTACTCTCAAAAAAATAGCAGAATTGGGAAATGAAAAAAGGAAACTGTATTTTCGCTTTTTTCTGTTTGGCAAGCAGATTGACAGCAGCGCAGTGGCTACTTTACAAAAAAGTAAGGCGGTACAGGTCGGACGAGATTATTTTATTGTTTATGAAGAAGAAACAGGCACAAGTATCTTTAATCCCTGTCAAAAATATCGAATTCTGCAGGCAATATTGATTATCGGCGGCTTTTTTATCACCGCATTTGCTGTGTTTTTAACGATTTTTTCTTTTGACTTTTTCATGAAATAATATAAATTCCTATATGATTTCTTAAAAAAATATATTTTCATATTTATATAGAGGAGTGATTTTTATGGGCGGAGCATCTGCTGAGAGTGGAGGCAATTATTTTGACGGAATGCAAAAATTAGGAAAAACACATAAGCATTTTTTGTGGATTGCAGCAGTTTGCTATTTTTTTGACCAGATGGATATGCAGTTATTTGGTTATATCACGCCATCCCTAATGGATACATTAGGGTTTACCTTAGAGCAGATTTCACAATTCAGCTCTATGTCCTTTCTGGGAATGTGTTTGGGCGGATTTTTAGGCGGTATGATTGCAACCCAACTGGGACGGAAAAAATCCTTGCTATTGCTAGTAGCAATTTTTTCCGGCTCATCCATCATTAATGCCCTTAGTACCCATTATGCCGTATTTATGATTTGTCGTTTCCTTACAGGCTTTGGAACAATCGGTATGGTAACGGTGGCTATGGTGTATATGTCAGAAATGCTGCCATCTGCGACCCGCGGCAAATATCAGGCGCTTTCTATCGCCTGCGGCACCATTGGGATTCCTTTCGGCGCCTTTTTTGCCACAGTATGTCTCAATATTTTAGGGGAAGCCGCTTGGAGATTATGCTTTCTGATTGGCGGTTCGGGAATTATTTTAGTTCCCATCGGTTTGAAATGGCTGCGGGAATCTCCCAGGTGGCTGGTAATGAAGGGACAAATCGCAGAGGCTGAAAAGATTGTAAGTGAATGTACCAAGCAGCCATGTGATTTAAGTGCGTTAGCTACCAAATGTGTCATGGAAAAAACAGTGGGCATGGGGCAAACCATAAAAATGATGTTCAGCAAATCGTTAATTCGTCAAACGATGGTTGTACTCATTTTATCATGGGGCGCTACCTTGGGTGTATTTTATCTCGCAAATTATGGCGTAACCTTTATGGTAGATCTGGGTCTGGCCTATACGCTAGTTATGGTAATCAGTGCCAGCGGCGTAATCGGTACGCCGTTAGGAGATGTATGTGTTTCCTTCTTTTCCGATAAGGGCGGGCGGAGAATTCCCATCATTATCATGTCCTGCATTGCCGGTTCCATTTGTGTATTCAGCGGGATTTTCTATGAACCGATGATTCATTATTTTAATGTAAGCAACAATATGGTGATTCCTATTATATTGGCACTCATTGGAATTTTGCGTTCTGCATTTTCAGGAGGTACGATGACGCTGATGTGGACCTATTTAGCAGAAAGTTATCCGACAAAAATCAGAAGCAATGCAACAGGGATTGTCTTTGGCTCAGCGCGTTTAGTAGCTGTGCCTGTAACTTTGACTGTACCGGCAACCTATTATGCATTTGGCTATTTGGGCGTCAATGTGGTCAACGGCCTTTGGTATTTTATTCCGGCATTATTTGCTCTAATTTGGGGCGCTAATTCTGCAGGCAAATCTTTAGAAGAATTAGAAGCTGAATTCCAATGCTGATAATTAGATAAAAAACAAAATTGCAATACTATATGACTGCAGTAAAGCGGTTCACAGGTTGATACACATGCCTCAGCCTGTGAACCGCTTTGTTGTTTTAGTTGTACTACTTCCATATTACACCCAAAACGTGTAACTGCATTGCAAAGTGCCGCAAAGTCTGTTAGACATTAGCAAAACTTATCTATATAATAAAGCCATCGATAGAAATGATAGCAGCTATCAACAATAAAGAGAAACTATGTATATTAAAAAGTAGAAAGGATGTTTATGATGGGTAAGAAAAGAGCAATGTTACTGGGACTGGACGGTGCAGATCCAGTTGTAATCAAACGATTGATGGCCGAAGGCCGTATGCCGAATCTGGAGAAATTATTAAAAGAAGGAACTGCAACGGAAGGTTTGAATATGATGGGCGTATTCCCGACGGTTACACCGCCAAACTGGACCACACTGGCTACCGGAAACTGGCCGAAAACCCATGGGATCACCTGCTATGGCAATCATACACTGGGAAGATCTTTGGGGATTTCAGAAATGAACTGGGACTCCCGCCGAGTGGAATCGGAGCTGATCTGGGAGGCAATGGAAGATGAGGGCAAGCGTTGTATTATGCTGAACTATTGCCAGGCATGGCCGAACCGTGTACAAGGCAGCAAAAATGTATTCATTGATGGCACAGGATTGGTACCGTTCCTGCGTTCCAGCGCAGATTTCCAGAAATATGTGTATCTGGATGCAGAAGAAACAAAATTACGTGAAATTCCGCACATTGTACGCAAAAGCTCTGGGGACTGTGTTGTATATGGCGACCAGGCAGAAAAGATGGATAAAGTCAACGGTGATGATTTGGAAAGCATGGCTGGCGGTTATCATTTCCAGAATGCCGGAGAATATCATGATGATACACCGATGCTGGAATCTCCGAGTTTTGTTATGATGGGGAATAGTGTAGAAGAAGCAGCCAATGGCGATGTAATTGATCGGCAATTCAGCCCGATTAAAGATGCGAAAAACTGGCCGGAAGGAACCCCGGAAAATGCCAAGGAAGCAGTATATGTCATGAACAGTGGTCTGGACCGTCGCTATATTCTGATTACTGCATCCAATGGAAAAGATTATGATACATTGACCTTCTACAAAACCAAAAAAGGAGCGCCTATCGCTACGGCAAAAGTTGGGCAGTGGACTGAATGGATTCTAGACAATTTTATCCTGAAAGATAAACCAACGAAGGTCGGCTATAAAATTCGTGTTACAGAAATCGATCCGGAAGGCAAAAAAGCGGCTCTCTATATCTCTCACGCCATGAACATGGAAAACTATTCTTATATCTATCCAAAAGATTTGGGCGCAGAAATGCTGGAAGCTTTAGGGCCAATGATGTACTGGGGTACCTTCTTCCGTCATACGGATATCGGAGATGAAGTAGTTGTAGAAACATGGGAACAGAATCATCAGTGGCAGGCCAATGCAGCAAAGTGGCTGTTTAACAAGTATCCAGACTGGCAGCTATTTTATATCCATCTGCACAGCATCGATTTGATGAACCACTGGTACATTAACGAAGCGATTCCAGGCTCTCATCCAGACTGGCAACGTCATAAAGCGGCTATTGAACATGTATATAAAATCAACGATGCCTTTATCGGTGAAATGATGGAATATTTAGACGGCGATACCACCATCTTTGTAGTCAGCGATCACGCTGCAACACCGCGTTCTCCAGGCTACAAAAATCCTAGTATTGGTGAATTGAGCGGAATCAATGCCAAGGTTCTGAGCGATTTAGGCTATACAGCGGTAAAAGCCATTGATGCAGAAAAAGGTCTATATGAAATTGACTGGAGTAAAACCAGAGCAGTGAACCACAGAACCAGTCATATCTATATCAATCTGAAAGGCAGAGATCCGGAAGGGATTGTGGAGCCGGAAGACTATGATGCACTGGTACAGCAGATCATCAGCGATTTGTATGCATACAGAGATCCGGTACACGGCGACCGTGTGGTATCCTTTGCAATGACTAGAGAGGAAATGGAATGTGTTGGGATGGGCGGCAAACACTGCGGCGATATCTTCTTCCAGCTGCGTCCGGACTTCCAGTTTGAACATGCAAACTGTCCAAACCAAGTTACCAATCATGGATATTCTGTAGGCTGTGTATGTATCATGAGCGGCGCAGGTATCAAAAAAGGGTATACCATGAAGCGTCCTGTGCGCAATGTGGATATCGTGCCGACTATTTGTCATCTGCTGGGCAACCGTATGCCACATGAGGTGGAAGGCGGCGTAATCTATCAGGCATTAGAAGAAACAAAATAAGAGAACTTTTTGACAGAGATGGCTTGACAGAATATTTTTACTTCTGTCGAGCCATTTTAAGGGATTTCAAGAAACAATACTAACAAATAATATAGCCTGATTTAAAATGATTGGAGGTAACAAATGGAACAGAAAGTAAAAGTTACAGGAAAAATTTGGAGTAAGTGGATTATCATGTTTGCAGTAGCAGCTATTATTTTATGTCTTCCCACCGAGGAAATTTTTACTGAAGCAATTAAACGATTTGCAGCAGTGACAGCTTTTATTATTTTATGGTTTGCTTTTGAAGTGACGCCAAACTTTGTGCCGGCGCTTTTACTGCCGGTGTTATATATTCTAAGCGGTATCGCCACGCCTGCCGATGTATTTGCGCCTTGGCTTTCAAATACGCCCTGGATGATTCTTTGCGCATTGTTGATTATCAATATTGTGGACCGCATTGGTTTATTGAATCGCGGGGCATATTTTGTATTGCAAAAAACAGGCAGTAGCTATGGCGGCATTTTATACGGTCTGATGATCATAGGCTTTCTCTTCAATATTGTGCTTTGCGGTATGGTTTATATGATTACTATTCCCTTAGCCTATGGGGTTTGTAAAACATTGAATTTGGGAAAAAGCAAAACTGCAGTAGGAATCATGTTTACCGGTCTTTTAGCTGCCAATATTCCCAACTTTATCATATTTTCTCCGGGCTTTATCAGAATGGCGCTTGGGATTGTCGGACCTGTAACAGGTCTGAGTATCGGCTGGCTACAGTGCTTAATCCAAAATAGTATTTTTATCCCTATGGCAATAGTGATGGTTTTTGTAGTGAAGAAGATGTTTCCGCAGGATATGCCTTTAGAAGCGAAAACCTTTTTTGCTCAAAAGTCGAAAGAATTGGGCAAGATGAAACAGGAGGAAAAGGGCGCATTAATGCTGCTGGTAATTTTGGTAATCGGGCTGATGACCAGCGGTATACACGGCATGAATATCGGTTGGATATTTGTTTTAGTGACAGTCGCCTTCTATCTGCCATGCTTCAACATCGGAATTGCCGAAGATTTGCAGAGAGTAAACATGACAATGGTTTTATTCATTGCTTCCTGCATGAGTATCGGCCAGGTAAGCGGTGTACTGGATTTAGGCACAATCATTGCAAATTTAGTAATCCCCGTAATTAATAATATGTCTTCTACGATGTTTTTAGTTGCGATATGGGTTTTAGCAGTTCTTTTAAATCTTTTGCTGACGCCCATGGCTGCTATCGCCGCATTCTCTTTGCCGTTAGTGCAAATCGCTATGTCTATGGGAGTGGATCCTACTCCGACGATTTACGTATTTATGCAGGGACTGGACCAAGTATTTATGCCCTATGAATATGCAAACTATCTGTTTATGTTTTCCTTTGGCATTGTAAGCATGAAAGAATTTATTACATTCTGTTCAACAAAAATGTTGATTAATATTGTCTATATTGCACTGTTAGCTATTCCGTTTTGGAAGCTGCTTGGTTTACTCTAAATGTAAAATGACAGGAATAGAGTTTGAATAGACCTATTCCTGTTATAATTTATAGAAAATCTTTAAAGAAAAGAAAGGAAAGCCTGAATGATCGGCGTGTTTAAATGTCTACGGTTTATAACCAAGCTAGAAAAGACTTTGATACTGGGACGAATGGGAATGACTGAGATATTCTTCAGGTCTTCTGCCGTTAAATTTTTGCTGGATGAACGGGTGAAAAAACCAACTCCGATATTATTGATGATGGCATCCACATAAATTTTCTCTGTACTAGTAACAAGCGAAAAATTAGGTATACCAAATTGCTGCAGAAGAAATTTCGTCCAATTATTATCAATATCGTCATTGTTATTCAACAATACGATTGGTTGTTTTAACAGCGTAGAAATAGAGATTGATTTATTGTTCGCTAATGGAGATTTTTTGCTGATAGCCGCCATAGAATTCTCCTCATAAAGAGGCATGATTTCCAATTGCTCTAATTGATGTTTCTCTAACACACTATTGAGATGAAAATTTTCTGGAAGTAGAACTAGACCGATATTAATTTTTTCTTCTTCCAGTAAACTTTGCAATAGAACAGAAACACTTTGAAAAGAAATTGTAAACTTGGTTTCTGGATACTGTGTGGAGAACCCATTGATAATTGTAGTAAGTTTGCGTAAATCAAATCCATGCATATAAATAAAATTCAAAGTTCCTGTCATATTTTGTGTCTGTTCTGTCTGGATACACAGTTCTTGTCGCATCAATTGGGCTGTCTGTATAATTTCCTGCGCCCGTTTCAGCACAATTTGCCCTTGCTCTGTCAATGATACCCCTTTATGATCACGATAAAACAGCAGAACAGATAGCTCGTCTTCCAAGCTTTTGATGGAACGGCTGAGACTTTGCTGGGTAATATGTAGATTCTGTGCAGCAAGATTGATAGAATGTGTCTTGCTGATTTCGATTAAATGTTCCAGTTGTTCGATGCGCATAATAAAGTACTCCTTCTTCACGGACGCTCAGGTATCATGACACCTTTACATAACATATCGTTTTCTATAGAAATAATATGAATTTATTATATAAAATTACTTAAAAAAATACAAGTAGGAGGTTTGGTTGCAATGTCCTTGTTGAAAGCAGAACATCTATCTGTAAAAGAAGGCTCTAAAGAAATCGTAAAAGATGTAAACTGGGAAATTAATTCGGGAGAAAATTGGGTTCTCTTTGGACTTAACGGCTGCGGTAAGACAACATTGCTCAGCCGTTTGGCTGGATATTTGTCGCCATCTGGTGGGAAGGTTTTTCTTTTTGGGGAAGAAGTGACACCGGAAAATCAATTGCGGCTGCGCAAAAAAATTGGCTGGGTCAGCAGTTCCTTTTTTGATAGGTATCTGCGGTATGAAACGGTACTGGAAATCGTTTTAGCCGGCAAGTACGGAACTTTAGGATTTCAAGATCAATGGATAGGAAAAGAGGATGTGCATAAAGCAAAAAAAATTTTGGCAGATTTTGGACTGAAAGAACGGATGCGCTATCCTTATGATTACGTTATCAAAAGGACAACAGCAAAAAGTTTTGATTGCCCGAGCGCTCATGGCAGATCCAGAATTAATGATTTTGGATGAGCCATGCGGTGGACTGGATATTTTTGCCCGGGAGTATTTTTTGCATATGGTGGAAGGTTTGACAAAAGAGAGAAATATGGGTGTGATTTACGTGACCCATCACACAGAAGAAATTTTGCCATTTTTTAATAAAGCCGCTTTAATGAAAGATGGTGCATTGACCGCTACTGGAGATCTGAAAAAAGTGTTCACAAAAACTTGTTTATCAGATTTTTTTGAAGTGCCGACGGATGTGCTGTGGACCAAAAATCATTTCTTTATCAATTTAAATCTAAATTTTGAGCAAAACTCTTTTTTTCTATAGCGTAAATTACAAAACAAAAGGATTTCAGAGAGGTGGAAAAGATGGGAGAAAGTGAGTATTTAACAGAAAGAGCTGGTCGCTGTGTCTGCAAGCTCTGTGGGGGAAAGCTTGAGAAAAAGGTAATTGTATATAATAAATATGGCGGTTCAGGATTAGAATTGTACTGTCCAAATTGCCAGAAGATTGAATATGGCACAGAACCGGAAATTTATAATCTGGCCAGTGAATTTGTAGAAACAGTAGAATTTGATTATTTTCCAGATATGGATGATGAAGACCGGCACCAGAAGCTAAATGTCGCTAAGGTATGTGATATTTTAGGCTGGATTTATCGCAGAACCGGTGTGTTAGATGAAAAGGGGCTGCATAAGGATCAGCTTGCAGAGTTTGAGTAAATGCCCCATGCAAACAATCAAGAAAAAATAAGGACAGGAGTGAATAGTTTGTTCGCTTCCTGTCCTTTTTAGGTTACAGGATTATTTTGCAGATAATCCAGAATAAATGAAAATAGCAAATGTTGAGCAGAATCCTTGGGCAGATGTTTATGTTTAATCAGTGCATGTGTTGCTAAGGGAAAATCTAAAGTCGGCAGTGCAATCAAATTTTCACGGAGATAATCCTCCTGACGAATAAAGGACTCCATGGTTCCAGGACAAATATACTCGCCATTTGCTGTCAGACGATAACAGGCCCGTAAATTGCCCGAACCAGTTAAAGATACTTTTCTTGTAGACAGATATTGCTCTAACAATACAACGACTTCTGTATTGTCCACATGATTCTGGGTAAGTATAATCAGTTTGTGGTCTACGAGTTGCGGAATTGTTACATAACTGTTTTGGGCCAGCGGGTGGCTTTTCGACATAATTGCCACATTATGTGATTGCAGTGCAGGGACAAAATCAAAGCCTTCCAGAAAATTTTTCTCCGGCCAGTATGCCAGAAAAGCAAGGGCTGAAGGCATCGCGGCAATCTTCTGATATCCTTCCTTCCAGTCGACAATCATGTTATTTACAAATATTTCAGGGTATTCTTGAGAAAAGGCCACCAGAATATCGTTTAAAACAATTTCATTTACAACGTTGCTGGAAAATAGAACAACATCTTTATGCTGATTCTGTTGTGTTTTTCTGTATTGAACATCAGCCTGTAATTTATCAAAGTGATAAACTGTCGCTTTGGCAAACTGTAAAAAATCAGTGCCAGTTTGGGTGAGTGTGACACCATCCGCGGTGCGGAAAAATAAATCCGCATCCATTTCTGTTTCCAGATTTTTTAAAATCCGACTGACATTCTGCGGTGTAGTACCTAATTCCCGACTGGTTTTGTTGATAGATTGAAAGGTATCCAATGCAATAAAATAACGCAAATGCTCAATCTGCATAGAAGTCACCACCTAAACATCACAAGTACAAAATAGATTTAATAAACATTATAAATAGAACCAGGAAAATTTTCAATCCTTTTCTATTTTGTGTTGTTAGTGTTTTATTTATTATAGTTTCTTCATATCAAAACTTTTTTGACGACTGACTATATTCCAACTTTCTTTGTGAGAGGGGGGCAATAAAAATGATGATGCTTTGACAAAAAAACATAGAAAGTGAGAATATGCAAAAAAGTGTCCATAATGCATAATAAAGATAACGGATCCGAATATAAAAATTTAAGCAAAGAGGGGTTCATGATGAAACAATCGACACAAGAACAAGATCAGCCGCTTATCCAAGTTCCGAAAAGGAAACGGACTATTTGTTTTCTCATTTTATATGGTTTGTTTGTGATTGACTTTATTTCCCGAGTGGGGATTAATGCTATTTTTCCAGTTATTCAGGCCGACTTGCAGTTGACAGACACACAGGTAGGCATGATGGGTAGTGTTGTTTTATTGGGGATGGCGGTATTTGTCTTGCCCATCTCTTTTCTGGGAGAAAAGTATTCTCCCAAAAAAGGAATCAGCTTTTCTGCATTGATTTGGAGTATTGGTACACTGCTCTCCGGCATGGCAAGCAGTTTCGGCGTTTTGTTAGCTTCCCGTTTTTTTGTAGGAACTGGAAACTCCGCTTATGCGCCATTGTCCAATTCCTTAATCACCAGTATGTACAGTAAAAAAGACTGGGGTAAAAAAATCGGAATTTACAACACAGCTATGACCTTTGGTATGGCTTTGGGGGCAATTGTATTTGCCAATCTGGCTGACCAGTGGGGCTGGAGAATGGCGTTTTATGCAGTGGGATTCATCAGTCTGGCTTTAACGCTGGCCAGCCTGACCTTGCCGGATCCGAAGAAGTTGATGGCAAAACAATGCGATGAACAGGATGACGCGCCGGTTCATAAACAAATTGACACCAGCTTGAAATCTGCCTTTTTGGTAATCGGCAAGAATAGATCCTTACTTGGCGTCTGTCTGGGTGCGGGATTTATGTCTATGGCGTTGCAGGGTGTATTATCTTGGTTATCTATCTATTTTGTGCGTGAGATGAATCTACAGCTGTCGCTTGCAGCAACACTGATCAGTGTACTGGCTTTGATCTCTGCCTTTGGTTATCCCCTGGGCGGAACAATTATGGATAAATGGTATCAATATGACAAACGGGCTCGTGTATATTTGCCTGCCATCTGCGTGTCCCTGGCAACGGTTAGTTTTCTGGCAGGTTTTCAGTTGCAATTGATTCCTTTGATCTTTTTGGGTGGGTTTTGCCTCACAACAGCCAATACGGCCTATCATGTAGCAACGCAGGAACTAGTTCCCTCTTGGTTTAAATCTGTTTCTTATGGCGTGTATGTACTGTTCATTCAGTTCTTTGGCGCATGTGGTCCGCTTCTCTTGGGAACGTTATCTACGGCATTTGGATTGACAAAAGCACTTTTGATGATACAGATTTTTACCGCTGCAGCTGTTGTTGTTTTCTTGCTAATCAGTCTGGTCTATATCAAAGATTATGAGAAAGCCAGAGCATTGGAACAAGAAGAAAACTATTGTTAATTGGTTTGTCAAACTCTCTGGTCAAAAAAGAGAGTTTCAATCTCTAATTTAATTTTATGAAAGGATGTATGATTATGAAAACATTGTATTACAACGGAAAAATCATTACCGTCAATGATGCACAGCCGCAAGCAGAAGCACTTCTTGTTGAAGATGGAAAAATTCTTGCCGTCGGAGCACAAAACACGGTGAGCGTGTTAAAAGATGATGCGACAGAATTAGTTGATTTGCAGGGAAAAACTATGCTGCCAGGTTTTATCGACGGACACGGTCATATTGGAAATCTGATTGTAGCATTGCCCAAACTGTACCCGCCACCAGCTGGTATCGTGGACAGTAAAGAGACTTTGTTCCGAGAAATGAAGAAGATGATTGCCAATGGAGAGCTTTTGGAGAATGGCTGGTTTGCAGCGCTGGGATATGACAATGCATTTTTTGAAAATGAAGAACACCCAACTAGAAAAGAGCTGGATGAAATCTCTACAGAAATTCCTATTTTATTGTTGCATGTCAGCGGACATGTCGGCGTCGTTAATTCCAAAGCACTTGAATTGGCCGGTTGGACAGCAGAT
The DNA here is from genome assembly GCA_910585405.1 of uncultured Peptococcaceae bacterium. Lineage (GTDB taxonomy): Bacteria > Bacillota > Peptococcia > Peptococcales > Peptococcaceae > UBA7185. Next base: position 54,657 of record CAJUDO010000011.1, read on the forward strand.
ACGCCTAATCCAGAAGGTGCTGTAATACAGAGAGACCCAGTTACAGGAGAATTAAACGGCATTTTGGAAGAGAAGGCAATCCACATCATTGGTTTTGGTTATACTATGAAAGGATTGAGTGCAGAAAGTCTTTCTGAAATGTTTTTGCACACCCAACAGTATTATGCCAGCAATGGCATCACCACAGCACAGGAGGGTGGCACCACGCAGGAGGTGCTGCAAATGCTGGACTATTGCCGAAGCCATGATAAACTGATTCTGGATATTGTCGCATATCCTATACAGGAATATGTAGCTGAGTTGATTCCCAACGATTCTGAGTCGCAGAAATATCAAAATCATCTGAAAATTGGTGGTGCCAAGGTCGTAGCAGACGGCTCTCCGCAGGCAAAAACAGCTTGGCTGACCCAACCTTACTATAAGAAACCTTCTTATGCGGAGGAAGGGTATTCCGGCTATCCTATTTATACTGATGAGCAGATGGAGCAATTTTGCAAAACCGCTATGGAGCACAATTGGCAGATGCTTGTGCACTGCAACGGCGATGCGATGGGAGATCAGTTTATCCGAGCATATCAAAAAGCAACGGAAAACAGCGGGAATCAGAAAGATTTGCGGCCGGTCATGATTCATGCCCAAACGGTGCGGGAAGACCAGCTGGACGCCATGAAAGAGTTGGGAATCACACCGTCCTATTTCCACGACCATGTTTATTATTGGGGTGATTACCATTTAGACTCTGTATTGGGTCCCGAACGAGGCAGAAGGATCAGCCCATTAAAATCTTCTGTCGTGCGCAATATGCGTTTTACCGTACACAATGATATGCCTGTTACACCTCCCAATCCTGTATTTAATATTCATAATGCTGTAAACCGTAAAACACGGACCGGCAGAGAGATTGGCACAGAATATGCAATTGATGTGATGGAAGCAATCCGGGCTGTCACCATCTATGGTGCATATCAATATTTTGATGAAGCCATCAAAGGCTCTCTGGAAGTAGGGAAGTTGGCCGATATGGTAATTCTGGATAAAAATCCGCTGGAAGTTCCCAAGGAAGAAATTAAAGATATCCGTGTGCTGGAAACTATAAAAGAAGGCAAAACAATTTATAAAGCAGAATCATAAAAACTCAAAAGTTTATTATGTGAAAAGGGGGTGCGAAATTTTTTCGTATCCCCTTTTTGAGGTATCGCTACAAGAAAAATTTCATTAATCTGAGAAAGATGATACTCTGCATAACCAAATATCCTGTGCAATGCATTTGCATATTTTTACATCGTGATATGCTTTATTTGCAGATATTTCATAGTATATTGTATTTTTTCTGTATTTTTTTCCAAAAGCAACAAATGAGCGGTTGACAGCCAGGCATACCGGTGCTATGATAGAGAATAATTAAATACAAAGATGCCTTGTCTGACTAGATAGGGTAGAGGCGCGAAACTTATCAGTAGTACTGGGGAGATTCAGGAGATCAGAGAGACAGTATAAAAGGAATTTTCGCCGAAGTCTGTTGATGTCCTGCAGAAACAGGCTGGGGCTGTATCGAACAGGTACAGGACTGTCAGCAGCCGCAACCCAAGCAGCTGTTGTTGAGCTATCATGTATGGGGATGGAGGCTGATTCTAAAGCTATCGCTAAAGGGTTTTTCTCCCTTTAGCTTTTTTTATAAATCACAACCAATCTCATCCCTGCATAAAGGAGGAACTAAAATGATTCGAGTAGGTGTAATGGGTGCTTGTGGCCGTATGGGCCGCGAAATTTGTCGTACCGTAGTGGATGATCCAGAGCTGGAGCTGGTGGCGGCCTTCGATAGAGAATATCAAGGTATGGAAATCGGCGCATTGATTGGCCGTCCTGTAGAAGGCGTGCTGGTAGAAACTGATTTGCAGAAGCTATTGGGCAGTGTGGCTATTGATGTCATGATTGATTTTACCGTGGCTGACGCTATGCGGGTGAATGTACCGCAGGTATTGGAGAAAGGGATTGCAGTGGTAGCCGGCACCACAGGATTGAGCGCGGAGGAACGGGCAGAGATGGGAAAATTGGCGGAAGCTCACCAGACAGGGATGTTCCACGCCGCAAACTTTGCTATCGGCGCCGTGTTGATGATGAAGTTCGCCGCTGAAGCAGCCAAATATATGCCTTATGCAGAAGTCATTGAGCTGCATCACGATAAAAAATTAGACGCGCCGTCGGGAACAGCGGCGACAACCTTGGCTAAAATTGCCGAGAATCGTCCAGCCTTAAAACAAGGCATGGAAAATGAGTATGAAAAAATTACGGGAGCTCGCGGCGGTGAATATGAAGGTATGCGGGTACATAGTGTACGGCTGCCGGGATTTGTAGCTAGTCAGGAAGTTATTTTCGGCGGCTTGGGTCAGACCTTGACCATTCGTCACGATTCTATTTCCCGGGAATCCTTTATGCCTGGAATTGCTTTAGCAGCAAAAAAAGTAAAAGGCTGGACTGGTTTGGTAGAAGATCTGGAGAATATTTTAGATTAGTTGATAGAAAAAATAAATTCTAAATAGATGCTGGGAGGAAAAACAATGAAAGAATTAACGATTGCGGTAGTAGGTGCAACAGGCGCGGTAGGTCAGGAAATCCTGAAGGTAATGGCAGAACGGAAAATTCCATATAAAGAATTGCGTCTGTTGGCCAGTGCCAGAAGCGCCGGAACACAGATTGAATATCAGGGAAAAACCTATACAGTACAGGAAACTACAGAAAATTCTTTTGATGATGTGGATTTGGCCCTGTTTGCAGGCGGTCCTGCCAGCCGTGCCTTTGGCCGTTTGGCCCAATCAAAAGGTTGCGTCGTGATTGACAACAGCAGTACCTTCCGTTTGGAGCCGGACGTACCATTGGTTGTGCCGGAAGTAAATCCAGAAGCATTAAAAGAGCACAAAGGCCTGATTGCCAATCCAAACTGCTCTACCATTTTGCTGGTATCTGCCTTGTATCCGCTGTACAAAAAGAGCAAAGTAAAACGGGTAATTGTTTCTACCTATCAGGCCGTATCCGGCGCAGGGAAAGAAGCCATCGACGAGTTGACCTTACAGGTACAACAAACATTAAACGGGGAAGCCATTGAACCCCATGTATTTCAGCATCAAATTGCCTTTAACTTGATTCCCCATATTGATGTGTGGATGGAGGACGACTATACAAAAGAAGAAATGAAGCTGGTTTACGAAACGCAAAAAATTTTAAGCGACAACAATATTTCGATTACGCCTACTGCAGTGCGTGTACCGGTGTATCGCAGCCACTCCGAATCGGTTTATGTAGAAACGGAAGAAACCATCACACCAGATGAAGCGAGAGCATTGATGGAAGCAGAACCAGGCATCATTGTGCAGGATGATCCCCATAATAATGTGTACCCAATGCCGTTATTTACTTCTGATACCGATGAAGTATATGTTGGACGCATTCGTCGGGATTTGGGCTGCGACAAAGCGCTCAATATGTGGATTGCTTTCGACCAGCTGCGCAAAGGTGCTGCAACCAACGCTGTACAAATTGCTGAAGAATTGCTGCGTCAAAACTTACTTTAATTTTTGTCACTAAAGAAGGGATACCAGCATAGACTTAAGAAACAGAGTATCGCAATTTCCCGTTTACATTCATTTTAAGGAGGAATTTTTATGGATTTTGGCAGATTATTAACCGCAATGGTAACTCCATTTTTAGATAACGGAGAGGTAGATTACGCCGAAGTAAAACGCTTGGCAGTACATTTAATTGAAAACGGTAATGACAGCATCTTAGTATGCGGCACAACAGCAGAAACTCCAACACTGACCCATGAGGAAAAGGTCAATATCGTCAAGGCTGTAAAAGAAGCAGTGGGCGATCGCGCAAAAATCGTAGTAGGTACCGGTACCAATTGTACCCGCACTACAATTGAAGCGACAAAGGAAATGGAAGCCCTGGGAGCAGACGGCATTCTGGTGGTAGAGCCCTATTATAACAAACCGTCCCAGGAGGGAATGTATCAGCATTTCAAAGCAGTGGCGGAGGCAACCTCTTTACCCATCATTCTGTACAATATTCCCGGACGTTGCGGTGTAAATATGACTCCAGAGCTCATTGCCCGTCTGGCCCAAATTCCCAATATCGTCGCTGTGAAAGAAGCCGGCGGCAGTGTGGAACAGGTGAGCAAGATCAGAACATTAGTACCTGATGATTTTGTGATTTACAGCGGCGATGATTCTCTGACATTGCCAATGATGTCTGTAGGCGCTTACGGCGTAATCAGCGTGGCTGCCCATGTAGCGGGCAAGGAAATCCGTGCTATGATCGACGCTTATGTGGCAGGTAATGTCGCAGAAGCAGCGCAATGGCATAAAAAATTGTATCCGATTTTCAAATCCTTATTTATTACAGCAAATCCGGTGCCAGTAAAATATGCACTGAGCCAGGTCGGCTTTGGTAATGGGAAAGTACGGTTGCCGTTGGTAGAAGCCAACGACAGTGAAAAAGCGATTGTATTTCAGACAATGAAAGATTTGCATCTGGTATAAGCGGCGCATAGAAACAAGAACACATTTGCAAACATAAAGAGGGACGGAGCAACCATTTTCGGCTGCTGCGTCCCTCTCTCTATGTGATTTTTTATATATTGTCAAAAGATGCAGTCACGGCTCTATATCACTCTAATCAAAAATATCATCCAGATTTATCACGATATCCGGCAAAACAAAGGATTTTACCTGTCCCTCACAATACACCTCTTCCTGTCCATCGGAAAAGGACAGAACGGCAATACATTTTTCCTCCGGAGAGACAATCCAATATTCCCGGACGCCTAGTTGTTCATATTTGCGACGTTTCAGGATGTGATCGCGGGATGCGCTGGTGGGACTGATAATCTCTATGGCAATCATAGGCGGTTTGTCATAGTGTTTCCGTTCACGAATATCTTCATTGCAAATAACCATCAAGTCTGGAATGAAGTTTTGTTCGTCAAGAACCAAATCAATCTCTTGAATGGGCATACAGGATGTTCCTTTCAAAATATGCCATAGCTCTGAAAAAAGTTTGCCGCTAATCCACTGATGTGCAAGGGACGGGCGGAGCGACATCATCACAATGCCGTCAATCAATTCGTAATTCCGGCCTTCTTCTTTTTTCATAGCTTCAAATTCTGACAAGGTAACCGGCTGTAATGATTTCATTTGTGTCATAAGATCACGCTCCTTCAGAAAATAGCGAACAGGTCAACGTATATCGTTATTATACGCTATCCCTGCTGCAAACACAATGAAAACCGCACAAATTTTCGCTGGAATTACAAAAGCCTCCCAATCCGAAAAGGAGAGGGAGGCTCTTGCTTTGCCAAAAATCAATTTGCCATGGCAGTTATTTTTTCACTGCTGTGTGCATAGAGTATTACAAATGGCTTGTTAGCAGCAACCGCCGCCGGCAAATCCGAAAATTAAGAATAAGAAGATCACGAAAATAATGATCCACCAAATCCAGCTCCAGCTGCCACCGCCGCCAAATCCGCCGCAACCGTTGTTGCAGCAGGAGTTGCAGCCGCAACCATTGTTAAACATTGTGCCGCATCCGCAGCCGTTGTCACATTCATTGTAGCTTCCGCAGCCACAAGACGATACCTGTTCATTCATAATAAAAAACCTCCTCAGTAAATATGTGATGCATCTGCCGCCGGGATTGGGCAAGCGAATAACCATTTTATGAGCCAGAGGATCAGAATCAGCATCAGCATAGTTTCAAAATAGTAATAGCTTTTTGCGCGCAGCGCCTGATAATCCTCCACAGGAATCCATCCCTTTCAAACCTGTTGTACGTATTGTTCGAGCCTGCAGTCTGTTTTCCGCGCCGCCCTTTAACGAGGACCGGGTGGTCTCCGATACATATTGCGGGGCCCTTGTCGAAAATGCTGCCGCAAATGTTCGGTGCCTGAAACAGCCTTTTCAATAAAGGGAAAAAATTCTTCCAGCGCATTCAACAGATGATCCACACTGTCTGCCAGACCTCGCATACTGGTTGTGGTATTTTTCAGGTGGTCAACAGTGCGAACCAAAGGCTCTGTTGCCCGTTGCTCTGTCATTAGCAGCCGCAGTTATTGTTGCACCCACAACCACAGTTGCCGCCGCTGAAGATACCGCAGCTGAATAACCATCTTAACAACCAGATGATGATAATCAACATAATTAATGTTTCAAAGAAACTTCCGTTGCAGCCGCCGCCAAACCCGCAGCAGTTATCTTCACAGCAATTATTTCCCCAACCTAAACCAAACTGACTTGTTAAATTTTCAGACATTGTGATTTCCTCCTTTGATTTTTGAGAAGAGTTGAGTGTCTTGCCACTCACAATACTATCCTATGTAAAAAATACAAAAGGGTGAACCAAATTAACAAAAAATTTCGGAAAGGAGGGGAGCAGAGCATGAGCAATTTAATGGGACAGCCGCCAACACCGGGCAGCTTGCAGGATTTAAAGCTTTTAGTACAACAGTTTGAAGCTTTTTTGCCAGAAGATAAGCGCGCTGTGATTCAAAACACCATCGCGCAGCTGGAAGCAACGGGCGGCGTACAGAACGAAGCCCAGGGACAGGAAATATTGTCTGGATTAATGCAGGCACTGGGATTAACAGGATTACAAAAATAAGCCTCTTATGGTTTTCATCCCGTCTTCGTTGTTTTGCGAAGACGGCAGAGGACAAGCATAAGATATGAAAGCATTAATATTGATTTTAATGACGAAAGGGGGGTCTCACTTGAAAAAAATAATTCTCTTGCAAGGCTTTTTATTTTTCGGCGGCTTGCTGTTCGGAATTGCGGCCTATGTTTGTTTGCCCGACGAGCAGATATTTGCTTTGCAGCAATTTCTCAGCATTCAGATGCAGGAAATGTCCGACGGTGCGTCATGGACAACGCTGTCAAGCAGTATTTTTCACGCCAACTGTATGGATTTGCTTCGCCTCTATTTAGCAGGAATTTGCTTGATCGGCTTTCCGTTAATCTGCCTGTTTCTCTTTGTAAAGGGCTTCACCTTTGGTTTTGCCGGTTGTTTTTTATTGGGACATTCTCCATTTTTAGTGCTCACCAGAGTTTTTTTCACACCGCTGTTAATAATTGCCGCCGCTCTGGGCTGCCGTTTTAATTTTATGTTGATCCAGAATCGTGTCAGCAATCCGCTGCATCAGCTTGTACAGTACACCCTTGTGTTTTTGTTTCTCTTTCTTTTGACCTTAGTGGTCAGCTATCTCGACGGATTGAGCAGCAACAGTTTTTTACACCATCTCAGCTGACTTTCTGCTAGACTTTCTTTGGAAAAAAGGGTACACTAACTAATAAGAACAGATGACGCAAGGATTGAATTTTTGCTACGTTATATACAGCAAGACAAAGGATGTGACACCATGTTAGAGCAGGCCGTCGATGATTATATTGTGTTTCTTACAGTGGAAAAAGGCGCTTCCCAAAATACCATAGAAGCATACAGCAATGATGTGCGCAAGCTCACCCAGTACCTGAGCGATGAAAAAATTAATAATTGGCGTGAGGTAGATAGCTATACGATACGGGGATATCTGGCTTTTATGCAGGCCGAACAGATAACCAATACCACCCGCGCCCGCAATGTCGCTGCTTTGAAAAGTTTTTTTCGGTTTCTGTACGTGGAAAAATACACAGAAAACAATTTAGGGGAACTTTTAGATGTGCCTCGCAAGGAAAAAGTATTGCCCAAGTATTTGACGATGGAGGAAGTAGAGCGGCTGCTTGAGGCTCCCAATATAATGACGCCCAACGGCTGCAGAGACAAGGCAATGCTGGAGCTCTTATATGCGTCCGGTTTGCGTGTCAGCGAACTGATTACCCTGCGGCTCAACGATATCAGCTTTGAGATGGCTTATGTGCGCTGCTTTGGTAAAGGCTCCAAAGAACGCATCATTCCTCTGGGCAGCTATGCCCTGGACGCCTTAGCGCATTATATCGAAGTGTGCAGACCGAAAGTGGCCAACAACTGGCAAACAGACACGCTTTTTTTGAATAAAAACGGAAAAGGCTTGACGAGACAGGGATTTTGGAAACTAATCAAAAAGTATGGCAGAGAAGCGGCAATCACCGCTGACATCACACCCCATGTACTGCGTCACTCTTTTGCCACCCATTTGCTCTCTGGCGGTGCTGATTTGCGCGCCATTCAGGAAATGTTGGGACATGCTGATATTGCCACCACACAGATTTATACCCATCTTTTGGGCGAGCAAATGCTGGATGTCTACAATGCGGCCCATCCCCGCGCCAAAAAAACAGAGTGATTTTCACGCTGTTTGTCGCACAAAAATATATTTCTCAGATAACTTGATAGCATACAAGGAAACAAGCTGAAAACGGGAAACATAATGATTTCCTGACGCAGCTTATCCTTTGCTAAATAGAATAGAGGTCGAGCTTATGAAAAAAAATGTAAAAAAGAAAGCTATTCTGCTGGTTTTGGATAGCGCTGGTATTGGCGCTTTGCCCGACGCTGCGCTGTACGGCGACCAAGGAGCCAATACCCTGGGACGGATTGCCGAGGCGATGCCGTCGCTGGAATTGCCTTATTTGAACGGGTTGGGACTACATTTTCTGGTGCCGCAATTTGTTCAGCGAAAAAAAGCAGTACTCAAGAATCCCTGCTATGTAGGGCGTATGGCGGAATGCTCCAACGGAAAGGACACTATCACCGGACACTGGGAGTTGATGGGGATTTTGACAGAAGAACCGTCGCCTACTTTTCCCAACGGCTTCCCAGAACCGCTTTTGGAGCAAATTGCAGAGCGCACTGGCGTAACCTTTTTGGGCAATGAAGTGGCTTCCGGTACAGAAATCATTCAACGACTGGGCGCAACGCATGTGCAGACGGGAAAACCAATTTTGTATACGTCTGCGGACAGTGTGCTGCAAATCGCCGCCCATGAAGATATTCTTCCGGTACCCCAATTGTACCGGCTATGCGCTGCCATTCGGGAAATTACTAGCTCCGGTCCCTATAAGGTAGGCCGGGTAATCGCCAGACCATTTATAGGCCAGGAAGGAGCATACCAGCGCACAACTAATCGTCATGACTTTGCTTTGCCCGTGCCCTCGCCAAATTTATTGGAGAGTCTATTGCAGCAGAAAAAGCAAGTTCTTTCTGTAGGAAAGATCGGTGACATCTTTTCTGGAATCCACTTTACCCAAGCTGTACACACTAGCGATAATGGGGATGGCATGGAGCAAACAAGCAAGCTCTATCAGCAGCTGGACGAAGGCTTGCTCTTTGTCAATTTAGTTGATTTTGATATGAAATATGGGCATCGCCGGGATATTTGGGGCTATGGTCACGCCTTAGCATCCTTTGACGAAGCGCTGGGACAGTTATTGACAGAGATTGATGATGAAACCATTGTAATTATAACTGCCGATCACGGCTGTGATCCTGGCTATCAGGGCACAGACCATACACGGGAATATGTGCCGTTATTGATTTATGGAAAGGGGATTCGCGCCAACCAGTGCATCGCTGAGCGAAACAGCTTTGCAGATTTGGCTGCAACACTGGCCCAATATTTTTCAGTCGTTTACGCAGCAGCAGGAAACAGTTTTGCAGAGGAGGTATTTTTATGAGAGCATACGACATCATTGCCCGCAAACGGGATGGCTTTTCTCATAGCAAAGAGGAGCTGGCCTTTCTCATTGACGGATATGTGCAGGGGAAAATTGGAGATGAACAGATGGCTGCCTGGCTGATGGCAGTCTATTTTCAAGGCATGAATAACGAGGAAACGGCTCTTCTGACCCATTTGATGGAACATTCAGGAGATACGTTGAATCTCAGCGCTATCAGAGGAATTGTAGTGGACAAACACAGCACCGGCGGGGTAGGGGATAAGACAACGTTGGTGGTAGCGCCTTTGGTTGCAGCAGCGGGTATCCCATTGGCAAAATTATCTGGCAGAGGGTTGGGCTTTACCGGCGGCACCATTGATAAACTGGAAGCCATTGACGGATTTCAAACCAATCTTACGCCGGAACAGTTCACCGAACAGGTGAATCAAATAGGGCTGGCCATTGCAGGACAAACGGCCAATCTGGTACCGGCAGATAAAAAAATTTATGCCCTGCGGGATCTTACCGCTACAGTGGAGAGCATCCCACTCATTGCCAGCAGTATTATGAGCAAAAAACTAGCCAGCGGCGCGGACAGGATTGTTCTGGATGTAAAATTTGGCTCCGGCGCTTTTATGGAAAAACGGCAACAGGCAGAAGTACTGGCCCGTACCATGGTGCAGATTGGCCAAGAATTAGGCCGTCAGACTGTAGCAGTACTGTCCTCTATGGAGGAACCTTTGGGCTACGCAGTCGGCAATAGCCTTGAAGTGAAGGAGGCAATGGATACGCTGCAAGGTCACGGTCCCGCTGACTTCACCGAACTGTGCCTGATTTTAAGCGGCCAAATGCTCTACTTAGGCGAGGTGGCCGCGACTCCAGAGGAAGGTTATACTCTAGCCAAACAATGTCTGCAGGAGGGCAGAGGGTATGATAAGTTTTTACAGATGGTGCAGGCACAAAAGGGCAGCCTCGCCCATGGTTTGCCGCAGGCTCAGCACCGTCATGTTGTTTGCGCAGAGCAATCAGGAATTGTGCAGGCCATTCAGGCAAAAGAAATCGGCCACTGCAGCATGTTGTTAGGCGCAGGGCGGGAATGCAAGGGCGCTGCCATAGACCTCACTGCAGGCATCATGTTGCACAAAAAAACAGGGGACACTGTGCAGGCAGGAGAAGCACTGGCAACACTTCACTATAATGACGCATACAAGCATAGAGCAGAAGAAGTAGCGCAGAAATTGCAACATGCATACACCATTGAAACAGAAACAAAAGAGAAAACACCTTTGGTCTGGAAAATCATTTAAATTGTTCAACAATCCCAATACTGCTGCATACATTAAAACAGGAGAGGTATCATTTCCTGTTTTTTATTTTGCATAAGAAAAGGAGAATGGATATGAGTGATGAAAGTAAGATTACCAAAGAAGATATCCTGGAGCAAATGCAAGCGGGACACCGTGCTCGCTTAGATGGCAGTATCCTGCAAAATTTAGGCAATAAAGATGCAGTACAGTTCCGGGAAGTCATGCCCAATCGTCCGCCACAGCCCCAAACAGCACAAGCACCCCAGCAGCAGGGGATTCCCGCCAGCTATCTGAATTATGCGGAGCAGCTGCTGGAGCAGATGCGCGGCGTCTATGCCAGCTCTTGGGACAATTGTGGCTGCGGTGGAAACAGCTGGCACGGCGGGCATAATCATTTTTATGACCCATGCAGCGGAGCTGACGCTGCACCGCCAAGCAGCAGCTGCCCCAACTTTGACTGCACCAGCAACACCTGCTGCAATGACAACTTTGTACCGCCCAGACCAAAACCCCAGCCATTTTGCCCGCCGCCAATGCCAGACTGCAGCTGTGGCACCACCACTTATTACGATGACTGCGCCTTTAAATTGCAGCAACTGTGCGATCAACTGAATCGCATCGAGAATATGACTAAAGAAATGTACATGACCAATCAGCAGTTGTTCAGCTATGTTATCGAATACTACAACAATTTTATTGCCAACACCAATACAAGTGCAACTTCCACCAGTGATTGCTGAGGGGGAAAACATGGGCAAAACACAGCAAAAGACCAGCCTGATAGTAGGGCTGGTCTTTTGCTGTGCAGTGGCATTTTTACAGAAGCAATCGGAATAAAAACAGGTTTGAATAAAATAGATACGGCCAACAGCGGTATATCAACACAAGAAATCAAAAAAGTTTTCCTGCATTTTTATGCCGTTTTCGTGCTTGAGGAAATGTCGGCGTGATGCCGCTTACTTGAATCAACGTTGCTGATTTAAATAAATAGTATTTATAGATTTTCTACAACACCAACATTTTGTTTAAAACAATGATATTTATTTAAATTTAGTGTTGCTTTACTCTTGGCGAACTTTGTTTATAATGATAGATAAGGGTTGCAACCAATTACTAAAGAATAAAGAATATGTTTGTTTTAGAAAAAATAGTTTTCAGAGGTGTTTTTTAGGAAAGATGAAGAGGGAACAAATATGACAAGTAACAGGATAAAATATTATTTTAATGTAGCAATTTGTTTGGCCTTAACTTTCGGGTTTGGATATCTGCCGCCGATAGGAGGAATGACAGCGTTAGGCATGAAGGCCATCGGGATTTTCTTCGGTGTCTTGTGGGGCTGGGTTTTCATTGATCTGGCTTGGCCGAGTCTGCTGGGTATTTTCGCCGTAGGTATGACCGGGTACATGACAGTGGCCCAAAGTTTCGCCACCGCTTTCAGTGACAGCCAAACGTTACAGATGATTCTGGTTTTGGCTCTGGTAGCTTATCTGGAAGAAAGCGGCTGCAGTACCTACCTGGCTCGTTGGTTTGTAAGCCGCAAGATAGGAGTAGGCCGTCCCTGGATTTTTAGTTTACTGATTTTGAGCTGCGGCTTTGTGGCTTCTATGTTTACCTTCGGCACAGCAGCAATTATTCTGACATGGGCTATCTTTACAGAAATCTGTCATACCTTGCATATGACAAAAGAGGATGCCTGGACCAGGATCATTCTCTTCGGCGTTGTAGTAGCCGCCTTGAGCGGAGCCATCTGTTTGCCTTATCAGGTGATGTCGGTGGTATTCATCGGCGGCGTAGAAAGCAGTGCAGGCATTACAGTGGATACAACGGCATTTTCACTGTTCCGCATCCTCACCGGTTATGGTCTGGTTGTGTTGTATATGCTGGCGGCCCGGTTCATCTTTAAGCCTGATGTCAGTAAGCTGATGACGGGAAAAGACTTATTTGAAGAAATGCGGAATCAGAAAATGAATCGCTCTGAAAAAACCGGTTTGATTGTGTTCATCGTTTTTTTAGCAATGATGATTTTGCCCAACAATTTTCCGGCAAGTTGGCCGCACCCGACAACGTCAATAGAGGTTAAAACCGGACGTTTTTGACCAACCTGAAAAGAGTAATTAAAAACACAATCCAAAGAACCATTAGAAAAATCTAAATTAAGAGCCTGAGAATAGGCAGAGGAGGTAGTACCAATAAATTGCTTGACTGCTTTTAACCCATCTACATTTTCATCAGGCCGGTTAATAAAAAGGTTCACTCCAACAATTTTTTCACCAGTTTCTTTATTCACAAAATCTAATACCTGTTTTCCTACAACTTTTGTAACATTACTTTCCATAAAAAATCCTCCTTTACCGGCTATTCCAAACCGTGGTATAATAAAATGTTAAAATCCATATAGCAAAATAACAATATCCTCAAAAATATTATACCGATATATCAAAATATCGTCAAGGAAAATTTCGAAATTTCAATACGGAGGAGCAAAAAATGGATATGAACATAGGAGAACGAATTAAAGAAATGAGAAAACAAAGGGGGCTGACACAAAAAGAATTTTGCGAACGAATAAACTGCAAACAAACCAAATTAAGTTATATAGAAAGAGGAACAAACGAACCAGGAATAACCGTTATAAGTGAAATATGTAAAACATTTAATATCTCTGCAGATTGGTTATTATTCGGGGATAAAGACGAGGGCACAGCAAATAAGCCGCCGGAAAAGAATTTTTCAAAACAGCAGCAAGAAATCATAAACATCACAGACAGATTGACAGAGCAACAACAAAGTGAGCTACTGGGAGTCATAAAGATGTACCTATCAATGAATCAGAATTAAGCAAACATAATTACATACAATTCCATTTACTGGAAAAACTTTTTTATACATATTACATAAAAACTAAATATTTTGGGTTTACATAACAATGATTATACGAAGTTATATATCTAAAAAGAAAAAAAGCTCCTTCTTTCCTTTCATTTAACGTCTAACGTCAATTTGACAAAAATATTTATATAAATATATCGCCAGTATTATCCCCAAAATTGCTAGACTATCACAAATACCAGAGCCAGTTCGCATCAATAACGTAGAATACGGCTTGAAATTATTAATCAGCAAAATGCTCAATGAAAAAAACGCTATGCTTACGCTATAGAAATATAGAAATATATATGAGGTTGTATTTGCAAAACACTGGGCAAAATTTCATCATGTTGTTCTTTTGTCTGTGATGTTTGCAACAGCGTTAGAAAGGATTTCTGTTTCCAGATAAACCCTGTAATACAACATGCGCAAATCAGGCTTATGAAGGATATTTCATTGTATAAGTGGTAATCTTTCGGAAGAAAGACTAACAACACAAAAGTAAGAAATATTGCACGAGAACAGATTAACACCTGTTTAGGCCAATGTGGTTTTTCTTCAATATCTTCTTCTGATAATTCTTCTGTCCACTGCTGTTTTTGTAATTTTAATTCTTCTTTATAAGCATCATAATCAAAATCAGGCATTGGCACAACCTTCTTTCATTATAGCAATCAATATGGATAACAATCAAATTTTATATTTTTAGTTTATCACACAAATGTAAAATATACAATAAAAAATACCGGAATTATTGGTAATTCCGGTACCATAGAGTTTGCTAGAAAATTATTGATTATACTTCCATAATTTCTTTTTCTTTATTGTCAACCAATTTGTCCACTTCTGCGATGAATTTGTCTGTCAGCTTCTGAATGCTTTCCTGAGCGCCTTTGCTTTCATCTTCCGTAATTTCTTTGGATTTTTCCAAGGCTTTCAATTCGTCATTTCCATCACGACGAATGTTACGCACGCTGACTTTGGCTTCTTCCCCTTTTTTCTTTACCCGTTTTACCAGATCTTTTCTGTTTTCCTGGGTCAGCTGCGGCAATACCAAACGAATTACAATTCCGTCACTAGTTGGTGTAATCCCTAAATCTGACTTGAGGATTGCTTTCTCAATGGCAGAGATTGCGGACTTATCCCATGGCTGAATGACCAGCATCCGTGCTTCTGGTGTGGAAATGTTAGCCAACTGATTGATTGGTGTTGGCGACCCATAATAATCCACCTGAATGCGGTCCAACAACGATGGAGAAGCCTTACCGGTGCGAATGGTCTGGAAATCGCTTCGCAACACACCAATGGTCTTGTTCATTCTTTCTTCTACATCTTGCTTAATCGTGTTAATCATAAATACTACCTCCCCACATAGGTTCCAATTTTTTCGCCCATGGCAGCACGTTTCATATTGCCTGGTGTCATCATATCAAATACAATCAGCGGAATATTGTTATCCATACACAAACTGATAGCTGTAGAATCCATCACTTTCAAGCCTTGATTTAGTACATCAATGTATTTTAAAGATTCAAATCTATGAGCATTTGGATTGGTTTTGGGATCATCATCATATACGCCATCCACTTTTTTAGCCATCAAAATGACATCAACACCCATTTCCGCAGCTCGTAAAGCAGCTGTAGTATCTGTCGAGAAATAGGGATTGCCTGTCCCTGCGCCAAAGATGACAACTCTGCCTTTTTCCAAATGACGAATGGCTCTCCGTTTAATATATGGTTCTGCCACTTCACGCATTTCGATGGCAGTCATGACCCGCGTATCCACGCCGCTGGCTTCTAATGCATCCTGTAATGCCAAAGAATTGATAACTGTAGCCAGCATTCCCATATAGTCGGCAGTGGCACGGTCAATTCCCCGTTTTGCGCCGGTAACACCACGCCAGATATTGCCGCCCCCCACAACGATTGCAACTTCCACGCCTGCTTCTACCAATTCGGAAATTTGCTGTGCCATGGAATTCAGCACATTTGCTTCCAAACCAAAGCCAACTTCACCGCTCAGTGCTTCTCCACTCAATTTTAAAATGACTCGTTTGTATTTTGGTTGATCCATCCTGCAGCCTCCTACTGTGCCCATTTCTGTCTGGCACCTGTTTGATAGTATGAAGTTATTATAATTCTATATTATATCATAAATAAAGAGAACACAAGGGTGTTCTCTTTAAAATTTTCAATATAAATAAATTAAGGACTCAGCCTTTCATCTGCGCAGCTACTTCTGCAGCAAAGTCTTCCTGTTTCTTTTCCAGACCTTCGCCCATTTCATAGCGGACAAAACGAACAACTTCTGCATTTGCTTTTTTCAGCAGGCTGCTTACGCTTTCATCATCGCCTTTAATAAATGGCTGATCTACCAAGCATACTTCTTTGTAGTATTTTTCAATACGGCCTTCTACCATTTTTTCAATGATTTTTTCAGGTTTGCCTTCATTGCGGGCCTGTTCAGTCAATACTTCTTTTTCATGCTGTAATTCTGCAGATGGTACCTGAGTGCGATCCAAATAAGCAGGATTTGCAGCAGCTACCTGCATAGCAATGTCTTTTGCCAGTTCAGCATCTCCGCCCTTCATTTCTACCAAAGTCACGATTTTGCCGCCAGCATGAATGTAGGAAGCAATGATGCCATCTGTTTCAAAGCAAGTGAAACGACGCAAAGAAATGTTTTCACCGATTTTTGCGATTTTTTCAGTAACCAGAGCTGCAACAGTCTGTCCATCCAATTCGGAAGCAGACAATGTTTCTAAGTCAGCTGGTTTAGTAGCGGCAACATGTTTCGCAATTCCATTTACCAAATCTTTAAATTCGTCTGTTTTTGCTACGAAATCGGTTTCACAGTTTACTTCTACGATGACACCTGTTTTTGCATCGTCAGTAATGTAAGAACCAACCAGTCCTTCCGCTGCAATACGGCCTGCTTTTTTTGCAGCCTGGGCCAGACCTTTTTCACGCAGAAAGTCTACCGCTTTGTCCATATCGCCGTCGCATTCTGTCAACGCTTTTTTGCAGTCCATCATACCAGCGCCAGTCATTTCTCTTAATTCTTTCACCAATGCAGCTGTAATTGCCAATGTAAGTACCCCCTATAAGTAATCTTATAAAACCATAGGGTAACCATTCGGTTACCCTATGAAACTGTCTTATATAAATTATTCTTCCACTTTTTCTGCTTCTTCAGCAACAACTTCTTCTGCTTCCGCAGCCATACTTTCGCCCTGTTTTGCTTCCAAAACAGCGTCACTGATAACAGAAGCCAATAATTTTACTGCTCTGATTGCATCGTCATTCCCAGGAATTACATAATCTACATCGTCAGGGTCACAGTTTGTATCTACAATGGCTACCACCGGAATCCCCAATTTCTTTGCTTCAGTTACAGCAATTTTTTCTTTTCTCGGGTCAATTACGAACAAAGCGCCAGGCAGTTCTGGCATTTCTTTAATACCGCCCAGGAACCGTTCCAATTTTTCTTTTTCACCCAACAATTTGAATTTTTCTTTTTTGGTCAGAAGATCCAGTGTCCCTTCTGCTTCCATTTCTTCCAATTTTCTCAGACGTTTGATACGTTTTTCAATTGTCTGATAGTTGGTCAGCATGCCACCTAACCATCTTTCGTTTACATAGAACTGCTCACATCTCAAAGCTTCTTCTTTGATTGTTTCCTGAGCCTGTTTCTTTGTACCAACGAACAGTACTGGTTTGCCTGCTGCTGCTACTTCGCGTACAAAATCATACGCTTCTACCACTTTTTTTACTGTTTTCTGCAGGTCAATGATATAGATACCATTTCTTTCTGCAAAAATGTAAGGAGCCATTTTCGGGTTCCAACGTCTTGTTTGATGACCAAAATGTACACCAGCCTCTAATAACTGTTTCATAGAGATTACTGCCATTTCGGACACCTCCTCTCATAAATTAGATTTTTTGTTGCATTCCTCCGCCTGCATCCTCTTTTACAGGAACCTAAATCAGGCTCTGCCTGTAAAATCAACAGACGTGCGTATTTGCACCGTTAATTATATTAGCATACAGTAAGATGAATTTCAATCTTTTTTTCGCGATTTTTTAAGAGATTTTTTATAAATTATCCCATACAAAAACAATTCACAGCATCAACCTTGTTCCTATTATTTTCTATGCAAAGAAATCTGATATTTATCGTAGTATGGAGCAATGTTGTCTCTAATTCCCCGCCCGTCAGCTTTACTGAATAATGCAGCACGATCTCTGCGGCTTTGCATCTCCGCTTTCACACTGCCGGGACCATTCACACAGCCACCCTCGCAGGCCATTCCTTCAATAAAGTCTTCAGACAATTTGCCTACTTTCATCATCAATAAAGCTTTTTTACATTCCTGGGCACCATTACACTGGGCCACCTTAGCGTCAACCTCGGCATTCATTTCCTTAAAAGCCTGCAGAACAGCAGCAGTTACACCGCCGGAAGCGCCGAATTTTTTCCCATAAATACTGCCCTGTTGAAGTACAGCATTGGATGCCTGCAGTTCAACTCCTTTGGCATGGAACATCGCATCCAGTTCCTCAAAGGTCAGCGCATAATCGGCATTATCCTGCGTGATAGACTCAATGACCTCACTTTTTTTAGCGATGCAAGGCCCGATAAATACTGTAATCGCCCCAGGGTGTTCAGCACGGATTAAACGAGCTACAGCAGACATCGGTGAAACTGTGGTGGAGATATTTCCTTCCAACTGGGGAAAATGTTTTTTCACCATGGTTACAAAGGCAGGACAACAAGAGGTAGTCATTTTTTTGCCTTCTTGATAAGCTTCTAGCCATTCCTTTGCTTCACTGTCTGCTACAAAATCACCGCCCAGGGCAACTTCGTACATGTCAGCAAATCCTAGCTGACGAATGCCTTCTGCCAAATCTGCCATAGAAGCATTGCCAAACTGCCCTTCCCCTGCCGGCGCTACCATTGCATATACCGGCAAACCACTGTTAATTAAATTGATTACACTCACCATGAAAGAGCGGTCCATGATGGCACCAAAAGGACAGTTTTTGATACATTGACCACAGTGAATACACTTATTTTCATCAACGACAACAATCTTATTTTCGTCCATACTGATGGCATCCACTGGGCAACTCCGCTTACATGGACGCATCAAATCGGCAATCGCATTATAAGGGCAAGCCTGATAGCATTTTCCGCATTCCTTGCAAAGCTGTGTGTCAATTACTGCTTTGTCCCGCATGATGGTAATAGCATGAAAATTACAAGCCTGCTGACATTTACGGCTCATACAGCGCTGACAGTTATCCGTTACGACATAACGATTGATAGGACAACCCTCACAGGCAGACTCGACAACTTGTACAATATTTCTGTTTTCCTTATCCTGAATAGGTGAGCGGCCTTCCGCTACACGAATCCTCTGACGAATTATTTCCCGTTCTTTGTATACACAGCAGCGGAAATTGGCCTGAGGTCCGGGAATAATATCAAAGGGAATCTGATCTCTTTTTTCTTCCAAATCTCCAGCAAAGGCATGCTTTGCCACTTGGTATAATACTTCGTGTTTTACACTTACAATCGTTGCATCTTTATCCAGCATACAAATACTCCTTTTATATCCATACTATTTTACATATAGCTGATCGAAACCGTTTTACCAGCTTTCTCAATTGCCTCTTTCAGCTGCTCAATCAGTGCTACTCGCAAATTAAAATCAAAAGGAATCATGGGATTTTGATAGGCGGCGTTAATAGTTCTTCCCACAAACAATTTGAGGTCTGTACAATTTTCAATCAAAAGTTTTGCCAGACGGGCGCCGCCATCCTTTTGATCCAGTTGGTCAAAAAAATCTCGGCTCAACTCATCCTCATTATATTGCTTAAAGAGCTGTAATACGCGATTCAATGTCACAATCCCCTCTGTGACCAAATCAATTCCCTCCAGTGTTGCCATAGGAGGTACATCGGCGCTGAAATATTCCAGCGACACCTCTAAAGGTTTGCCTAGTACTCTGGAAACAATATTGGCACTGGTACCGCCGCAAACGACAGATACTCCGTCCATCTGCATGAACTTCTGCACCATTCGTTCGTCATCTTCCTGATTGATCGGCGGTCCTGTGAAAATTTTCACCATTTTTTTGTCTATAACACGAACTGCCGCTACTGTAGTATCGTCACCAGGACTCTGCTCGTACAATTCCCGGCAGTATTCTGTCAAACCAGTTGTAATTCGCGATGGCATTTCTTGACCGGCGTAATGCGCTTCAATATATTTGGACACACCATCAATGCCCCAGCCGAAGTCACAAAAACGACCGACACCGGCGTGGGTTACACCGTCGCTCATCAAAACAAATAGATCGCCTGTTTGGGCATAAATCCGACATTCTTTTACCTTTTTGCCCGCTACCTCACATTCATAAAAAGGTAATTCCAGTAGCTTCCCGTCTCGCATAAAAATACACCCGGGACTGTCAAAATCTACTATATAGGTCTCACCACTGTCATAGATTTGCAAAATGGTAAAGGTAGAATAGGCTACCTGTCGTACCTGGCAAATAGGTAACGTTTTAGCAATAGTTTCCACGCATTCATCTAACGATGAGCCATTATAAAGCATAGTGCCCAAAATTTTGGCCGTCAGTGTAGATAAAATATTAGCTTTCACCCCACTACCCATACCGTCGGCCAAAATTAAAATCGTGGAATTTTCCGTTTTCAAAAGCTCAATGTGATCGCCACACAATTCCTCATTGCGCTTGTTTAAACTTTTATATGCGACATCTACTTTTAATTTCATAACTTACTTCCGCCCCAGCTCTTCCTGATCAGAGAGAATCATATTGCGCAGTTTTGTCAAACTCACCTTAGTTTCTGCTGTGGTTTCCCCCAGCAAGCTGGCAATCTGCTGCGCCACCATCATTTGTTTATCAATCACGTTTTGCGCCATCTCTACTGTTTCCAGCCGCATACTGTATTGCTGCTGTTTCTTTATTTCTTCCGCTGTAATGTTCTGGAACAAGCCCATCACGCTGTCCTGTTCCTCCATATAAATGATATCCTGCAGAAAATACAGCTCATACTGGGGATAGTAAACCTTTTTGCCATAAATGTTTTGATGATTTTCATACACAGCGCGAAAATCATCATCGGGAATGACGTCACGCAAAGGAAGATGCTTTACCGCACTTCTGTTTTTGCCGAAGCATACTTCTGCCGCTTTGGAAAATTCTTCAATACACATCTCTCTGTTTACTGCTAAAATGGCATCAGGAGATTTATCCATAATGGTCTTGGCCATAGAACGGGCCTGTTCCTGCATGTAAGGCATACACATAGTCAACTCTGCCTTTCCCTGATATACCGCGATCGCCTTATCTCGACAAGACGGATAGCCGCAAGCCGAGCAATTCAGTTCATCCTTGACAGTATTTTTCCCAATTTTGCGTAAGATTTCACGAATTTCTTCCTCCGTGGGCATCAATACAGCAGCAGAACGGTCATGAAACTCTCGATAAAAATAGTCTGCTGGTTTTTCTGGAAAATCTTTAGGCTGCTCCGATTTATCGGGCACGATGTGTTCCAGTTTCAGCTTTTTGTGAAAACGAGAATATTTTCTGTGAGCGATGGCAGGTCCTTCAATACAACTGCCCCTGCAAGCACTCATTTCCACAAAGCAATGTTCCACCTCTCCCTTTTCCATACTTTCTAACATAGCTACACAATCCTCTAAGCCATGTACCGCGATCGTTTGATACTCATGTGTGTCTGCAACAGCCTTTACAGCGGAAAGAATACCGCCGCTTACAGGATACAGCCGATTCACTTTAGGATTACGATTATCCATCCGCTCCGGTTCGCATTGCTGCAGTTCGATACCCGCTTCCTTCAGCCAAGCTTCCAACTCTACAAAGTCAATGACGGCATCCACATATCCGCTGGTGCGGCTGTCGATTTCCGCTTCCCGCTTTTTGGCAATGCAGGGACCGATAAACACCACCCGCATATTGTCCCCCAGTTCCTCATGCAGCATCTTTCCGTGCGCCACCATAGGCGAGAGCACCGGCGCCAAATAGGGAGCCAGTGCAGGATGATGCAGTTCTACCAATTCATTGGCACTGGGACAGCAAGTCGTAATAATATTTTTCATCTTACCTTCCTTCAGAAGGCGCGCATATTCC
This sequence comes from uncultured Peptococcaceae bacterium, assembly GCA_910585405.1. GTDB lineage: Bacteria > Bacillota > Peptococcia > Peptococcales > Peptococcaceae > UBA7185. The sequence goes on from CAJUDO010000011.1 coordinate 76,640, forward strand.
TCTGTTACATAAGCAGCTGCTTCTGATGTTTCCCGCACTTGCGTAAAGCCTAATTTTTTCAGCGCAGCCACCACTTGTCCAGGATGCGTATGATCCAGCGCTACCAGATAAGAAGGCGCCAAAGAAGCGATGATATGCTCATGATGTTGAATATAGTACTTCACTTTATCCAAATCACTGATAAATTGCTTCGCATTTTGAGGGCATACCTCCATACAACGTCCACAAAGAATACACTGATCGTCTATAATCTGCGCCTGCCCGTTTTTTACCTCAATGGCTTTTACTGCGCAGCTGCGTACGCATTTATAACAATTTTTACATTGAGCTTCTTCAAATCCGATCACCTTCATGCCGATACTCTCCGCATAATTTCATCCTGGAAAAATTGCTCTGTATCTTCTGGCTTTAAATAAAATAACTCATCATCAAGCTTGATGCTGACTCCTTCTACACTGCATTTTCCCATACAAAAAGCACCTTTCAGATGAATGCGGTCTGTAAGGTTCTTTTCTTCAATAATTTTTTCCAGTTTAGCAACAATATCTCTGGCACCTTTCAGATGACAGGAACTGCCGATACAAATGGTAATTTCCATAGTAAAATCCTCCCTGAAGAATTGAAATATTATTGTGAAATGTTTCTCTATAAATAATATAATATTACATTCAAAATGTCCACTTCAAAATATCAAAATTATTTTCATGAATGTGCATTTTGTCACAATTTTATTTTCTAAGAGTTGTCCCGCTGCAAAAATAATATGCAACCAGCCAATTTAGTTATCTATATATTTATATATTCTCCTCTATTTTTCTTGTAGAAGACTATTGCCCAAGCAAAAAGAGGTATGTTAAAATAATCAAAATAGCCATTTCGTGAAGGAGCGAGTTATCATGTCAGCAGAAGTCCGTCGAGAAAGAATCATTGGATTATTAAAAGCTTCCGATCTCCCATTGTCCGGTACTGAGTTGGCCAAGCAGTGCCAGATCAGTCGTCAGATTATCGTGCAGGATATTGCCCGCCTGCGGGCAAGCGGATATCAAATTTTATCCACTACCAAAGGATATTTACTGCAAAGTGCTCCCTCTAATACCTGTACGCTGCAAGTCCAGCACACAGATCAGCAGATTGAAGATGAATTAAATACCATTGTAGATTTGGGCGGCACAGTGCTGGACGTTTCTGTGCAGCATGATATTTACGGAACTCTAACCGCTCCGCTCTATGTTTCTTCCCGCTTACAGGTGCAGGAATTCCTGCATTCTCTGAAAAAGCGTCAGGCCAATCCTCTGAAGAATCTCACGGCTGATGTTCACTTCCACACCATTGAGGCTGACTCAGAAGAAATCCTCCGTCTCATCGAAAAATCTCTGCGACAAAAGGGCTATCTGCTCAAACGCGTGGAGCAATAACAGACAGCGAACCTGAAATACAAAAATACATTACAAACAGCAAAACAGCTTTTCCTATACGGCCGATAGGAAAAGCTGTTTTGCTGTTTCAATTTTTCGTGCTTATGCGTTTTGCTCGCTTTGCTTTATATTCTCTAACCAAGCGGAGTAGGCCACAATGGGCAAAATCACTACTTCCTCCAACGCAGCTTCTTTGCCTATGGCCATTTGTACCCCTGTCTCCAGCAGTTCTTCCCATTGCCAGCTCTCCAGTTGGGTGAGTTGGGGGTCTTCTAGGTCAGGCACTTTGCTGAAAGCTAAAAGCAACATACGGATAGGAAAAGAATTCAACTGAGCCATCTGTTGTAACCATTGCAGATGGCATTGCAGCTGCTCCTGATAAAAATCTTCTTGCTGTACATAAGCCAGAATGACCAATAATCCAGTGTCTCCTTCTGCAGTATGCAGGATACCTGCACCTTGCCATGGACCTGGTCCGATGACAAATTGGCTTTCTATACCGTAGTCTTCCAGCTTTCGCTGTAAAAACTCTGCCTGTTCCTCATCCTGAGTCGGCAAAGTCGTTGGTGGCAGCCACTCCACGTTCACCAGTGTGCCGCCGGTCATAATACTGAGCAATCGCTCCAAACGCCCATTCTGTGCCAAAAGCGCAGTGAGCCATTGCTCCTTCGTTGCAAACTCCATACCGTCATCTCCTACAATGCAATATACTGAGGCTTTCCCTCAGAAAAAATAGTATAATAACGAAAGCCACAGGACTGCAGAAGCGCTGCTGCCTGCCTAAAGCCATGCCCCAAATATTGCGGCGTATGGGCATCGCTGCCCACAGTGACGATCTCCCCACCCAATTGGCGATACCATTTTAAGATACTTTCATGGGGATGGGGATAAGAAAATCCCTTATAGAGACTTCCTGTATTGATTTCAATGCCTTTACCGTGATCAACTAATGAGGTGAGCAATTCTTTAAAGATATCATAATAATCCAAAGGCTGATAAAATTTATCTTTATTGGGTCCATAGCGAATGACATAATCTAAATGACCATAGACATGAAAACAGTCAAAGGTCTTCACATTTTCCAAAATAGAGAGAAAATATTCTTCATATGCCTGTCGTTCAGTTTTTCCTTGATAATACTCAGCATAATAGGGATCTTGCCCATGCACCAGATGGGAAGAGCCAATAATAAAATCAAAAGGATAGCTGGCTGCAAAGGCTTCTGTTTTTTCTTGAATCTGTGCCATCAGTCCCAGCTCCACACCGATACGCACTTCTATTTGGGAAGCATATTGTGCCCTTAATTGCTCTAGACGAGTTGTATAACGCTCCAAAGGAAGGATAAAATCCCGGCCATCCTCCCCGATGGGATAGTCCAAATCATGATGATCGGTCAGATAGAAATATTTACGTCCCTGCGCGATGGCTTTCTCAATCATTGCCTCCACCGGCGTCTCTGAATCACTGGAAAAACTAGAATGCACATGACAATCTGCTAAAAACATGGCTTATTCTCCCCAATTGTATTTTTTGATGTCCGTCTGGAGAACAAATTGTTCTTTTATCGCTGCCAGTTGCTGAAAATGAGCGGTATAGGTATGCGCCTTTTGCGCTATTTCATTTTCCCAAACTTCCACTAGAAGAACTTGATCTTCAGTTTGTGCGCCATAAAAATAATCGTACTGAATACAGCCCTTTTCAGCTCGGGAAGCTGTATCAATGCCAGCCGCCGCAACAGCGGCAACAAAAGCTTCTTTTTGTTCTGGACGTACGGTGTAAGCTACATGCAAAATCAACATAAAAACAACTCCTTACTTAAATAGTAAAAAATAGAAACAAATTTTTCTTCTTAAATTGAATCATTGTTTTCAAATATTCAAATGGTATTATAGCACAACTTGCAGACAAGCTGTGGGTTTCTTTTCTACAAAGAAAATAAAATCCAGTGGGAAAGGTAGCCTAACAAACATTTGGAAATCAAAAAATCGAAGAATGAAGAGAATTAATCTGTATTAATTTATTAGAAACAGTTGAAAATCTGTATCAATAAAAACAAAAATAATATCTTTTCTGTTATATTTTTCTTGCTAAATCTGTTTCACTCTGTATCATGATTCAGTTATACATGCTACAGTTTGTCTCAACTGTTTCAATGATTCCCCCGCCAATTAAGGCATCTCCCTGATAATAGCTGACGCACTGACCTGGCGTAATAGCACGCTGCATAGTAGAAAATTGCACTGTAGCGGTTCCGTCCTTGTGGGGAATCAATTGAGCCGGAGCTGGTTGAGCACGGTAGCGAATCTTAGCCTCCACCTCCACTGCCTGTTCTGAAGGCAAATCAATAAAATAATTGTTTTGACTGGCTGTCAATTGGTTATGCAGCAGCTGTTCTTGGCCTCCCAAATAAACAATATTGCGTGCAGCGTCTAAAGCGGTCACATAAGCCGGTTCTCCCAAAGCGATCCCCAATCCCTTTCGCTGACCGATGGTATAATTTTGAATCCCTTGGTGAGTGCCTAAAAAGCGTCCATCCATATGAAATACTTTTCCTTTTCGAAAAGCCGCAGAGGGAAGGACCTGATGCAAAAAAGCTTTATAATCATTATTAGGGATAAAACAAATTTCTTGGCTGTCTTTTTTTTCTGCAACAGGCAAGCCCAATTGTCGGGCTAAATCCCGCACTTCCTCTTTATGATAGTCTCCTAAAGGGAAAATACAACGTTCCATGGCCTGCGGTGATACAAGGGAGAGAAAATAGCTCTGATCCTTTTGCGGGTCGGCAGCTTTATAAAACAGTTTTTGATTATATTCAGAAACTTTTGTGCGCACATAATGACCTGTACTAATATAATCCGCCCGCATTTTTATGGCATGTTCTGCAAATAATCCGAATTTAAACTGTTTATTGCAGAGTATACATGGATTGGGTGTTCTACCTCTATTATATTCTTTTATAAACTGTTTTATAACAATTCGTTCAAATTTCTCTTTTATATCTAGTACAGAAAACTTTATTCCGAACTGTTTTGCAACAGTTTCAGCATCAGCAACAGCTTGTAAATTGGTCTGCCACTTTTCAGGAATCATCAGCATATGCACACCATGTACCTCATATCCAGCCTGCTGTAAAAGGTGGACAGCTACTGAGCTATCCACACCGCCACTCATACCCAACACCACAAGAGGCTTTTTGCTCATTTCGCTCCTCCTCTCTTTTCAAAACCTTTATAATCCCGCGGATTTTCCTGATAAAATACACTTCCCACCAGATTGTTGGGCAAATATTGTTGGGGAACCCAACCGTTTGGCGCATCATGGGGATATTGATACCCGATGCCATGCCCCAACTGTTTTGCTCCGGCATAATGGCTATCTTTCAAATGGTCAGGTACGGGACCATTTTTACCAGAGCGTACCTGAGCCAGCGCATTTTCGATGGCTATGATTGTACTGTTGCTTTTTGGTGCCTTAGCGACATAAAGCGCTGCTTCTGCCAGGATAATACGTCCCTCGGGCATACCGATGAACTGCAGCGCGGCAGCGGCACTCTGTGCCACCTGCAAAGCCCGCGGATCAGCCAAGCCTACATCTTCTGCGGCATGAACGATAACCCGCCGCGCAATGAACAACGGGTCTTCTCCTGCATCCAGCATTCGTGCTAAATAATACACAGTAGCATCTGGATCTGAGCCCCGCATGCTTTTGATAAATGCAGAGACGATGTCATAGTGTTCATCTCCAGTATTGTCATATACAATAGCTGGACGCTGCACAGATTCCTCCACGACTGCCAAATCAATTACCCGCACGCCTCGGGCGTCTGGTTTGCTGGAAAGTACCGCCAACTCCAAACCATTTAAGGCTATACGGGCGTCCCCCTGACTGCAGTTGGTCAGATGATCAATTGCTTCCTGGGTTACCTCCAGCTGATATGCACCCAATCCTCGCTTTACATCCGTACAGGCGCGGCACAAAATTTTTTTGATATCCTCTGCCTCCAGCGGCTTCAATTCAAAGACCATTGAGCGGGATAATAACGCCGGATTGAGACTAAAATAAGGATTTTGCGTGGTAGCACCAATTAAAACAATAAGGCCCTTTTCTACCGAAGGTAATAATGCGTCTTGCTGTCCTTTGTTAAAACGATGAATTTCATCGATAAACAGAATCGTCTGTTTTCCATAGAGCGTTAGATTTTCTTCAGCTACACTGGTAATCTTGCGCAGTTCTCCCACACCGTCTATGACTGCATTCAAACTAGCATAAAATTTGTTGGTCACATTGGCAATCACTGAGGCAATAGTTGTTTTCCCGCAACCAGGACTTCCCCAAAAAATCAACGAGGATAACTTGTCCGTTTCAATGGCACGGCGTAACAGCTTGCCCTGGCCAATGATATGCTGTTGCCCCAAAATTTCATCTAATGTCTGCGGACGCATACGTTGCGCCAACGGTGCGCTTTTCTGCATCGTTTTTTCTTTATTCACATCGAATAATGTCATATCTTGTCACCTTCTTTGATTCTAGCAAATAAGCTTGCTGTTGTTTTTATTGTACCACGCCCCCTTTCGCCTTGACCAGCCTATTTTATAATCCTTGAAATATGATTGCATTTTTTTATAAAAAGCGATGAAAAGTAATGAAATTGGGGTAAGAATAGAATAAGAATCCATACAAAAAGGAGAATCCGTTATGAATTTTGAAGAACTATTAGCCCAATTAGGCACACAATACGAGGATGTCATTTTGTATAGTGTGGAAGATCGGGATATGACAAATCATGAAACTGCCATTCAATATTATTTGGAAAAAGATGAGGCCATTGCCTGTGCAGAATCCATATGGGCTACACTCAACCGAGAAGATCGCGACTATCGAGAAGTCAGCGTACATCGCGGCCAAATCGAGTATAATCCTCAATTTGACCGTTATCGTTTTGTTGTTTTACAAAAGCATTATAAGGCCTACAAAAAAATTTATGTCTGCGAAGATTTTGCCAAAGCTTACCGTGCCCAGCGGCAAGCCTTTCATATGGCTGCTGGTATGAGCGAGGAAGACGCTATAAAAGAAGCCAAAAAAGACTTTAATGCTATTTACACAGTACAGCCTGTAGTCAAATTCGGAATGTTCGCTGGCTATGACTACGCGCCGACTCTATGAAAATCTCATAAAAACAGCGTCAATTGCGATTTTGAAGGTTCATGTATAGTCAACAATAACTTTCTTTAAAAGCTTCAAAAAGATTTGATTGCCCTGCCTGTCTTTAAAATTGGGGCTTTCAATATAAGTGATATATAATTTTAAATCAGCGTCATAAATTTGTAGAGGGTGGATAAGGCCGGACTTCACATAAGCATCATAATGAACCGAAAAATCTGGGAAAAATGCAACATAAGAGCTTTTAGCAATTATTCGCCGCATAGATTCGGTATTATCCACCCTCAAAGCGATATTTGGTTTTCCCCATGACCTAGTCAGTTTTGTTAAAAGATTTGTTTCTTTTTCATATTCAGTTTTATAGGCTATGTGTGGGCAAGACATTGCCTCCTGCATACTGATGGAGGTTTGATGATAATAGGGAGAATTGGCCCCGACAAATAGACAATAAGAAGCTGTAAACAATGGATAATATGTCAAATCAGGATAACGAAACGGCTCATTATCATAAATAATACCCAGATCGCAAAAACCTAATTGCACATTTTTTAGAATACTTCCTGGTTCATCAGTCAAAATATCAATAAATAATGGCTCATCATTTTTTTCGATTTCTGCGATAAGATCTGCCAACACCGTATCTACTAAAGAGGGCATGGCAATCACGGAAATGGAGAATTTATTGTTTGCAGACTTTACAGAAAAACGGATTTCATCTAATAGAGAGAATATTTGTTTGCTCTTTTCTGCAATGTGCAGCCCGTTTTCTGTCGGAAATATACCCTTGTTCGTACGCTTCAGCAGAGAGGTTTCTAATTCTTTTTCCAATCTTGTGATGGCACTGCTTACCGTTGATTGGGGAACATAATTTTCCCGCGCAGCAATAGAGATGGAGCCAAATTTAATTGCTTCCATTAGATAATATAGTTGCTCTAATTTCATAAAACCCTCCTGATATCAAGATAGAATAAAGGCCCTTCTATTATTATCACATAAAAGGGCAAAAGTTTTATCGTTGATTAAATCTGAAGCAATCTATTTACAGCTGCATTCATCAAAAAACGCATCGCTTTCCTCTGAGGAAAGTTTTTCCTCCCAGATAGAAGCCTGTTTCTCTGGTAGCGGAGCTGTAAACAAACTAACAAACACCAATGTGATGAACGAAGTCACAATACCAATTAAAATGGGAAATGGCGAAGAGGTTCCGAATTTAACCATGGAAACTAAAATCACAACAGAACTTATCAGCATAGAAGTGACCGCACCCTGCCAGTTGGCTCTTTTCCAGAAAAATCCTGCAACCACTGGAACAAAGATACTCCCAGAAAGAATTGCATAGGCGATATCCAACGCAGTCAGTACGCTACCGATTTTAATCGCAGTCAACATAACGACCAAACCAATTACAACAATGGTGATACGACTGGACCACAAAGAGTTACTTTTCAGTTTTAAAATATCATTGGAAATCAGTGTAGATGAAGCAATAATGGTGCCAGCGATGGTAGACATAAAGGCCGAAATAATACCTGCAAATACAACTCCGATAAAACCGGATGGCACAACTGCTAATGTAATTTCTGACAAAGCATTTTGTGAAGAAATATCTGGCAACAGAACCATTGCAAACATTCCAGCTAAGGTCATTGCTCCCGCCCAGAGAATAATATAAATTCCTGCCACGATAGTCCCCTGTTTTGCAACTTTACAGTTTTTTGCTGTAAAAACACGCTGCCAAACATCTTGTCCAATCATGAGCCCTAAAGTGAAAAGAATAAACCATGAAAATATTTTCATTCCGCCAACTGCAAATGGAGCAAAATAGCTGTCAGGCAACGCAGCTCGTAGTCCATTGATGCCGCCAAGATGGAAAAATCCGCTGGGCAGCAAAACAAAGAAAATCGCTACAGTCATTAGTATGAACTGAATGACATCCATAATATTCAGCGAAATCATACCGCCGAGCAAGGTGTAGAGAATGCATATACAGGAAACAATCAGAATGGAAGTTGATAAGGACCAGCCAAAAATTGTTTGAATACATGCTCCTAAGGCAATGGTATTTGTGACAGCCACCATAATGGTATAAAATGCAGAAATGACTGAACTGATCCATTGCGCTTTCTGATCATACCGTAAACGCAACATTTCTCCAATAGTAAGAATACGCAAATTTGACAGCTTGGAGGATAGTAAAAAACCAAGTGCAAGAACACCAACGCCAAACATCGTAACCATCCACGTCGCAGAAATCCCGTAAAGATAACCATTCGTTGCCTGACCGAATGTTGCACCCCCACCAATTACAACGGTGGAAATACAGCATATAAAAATTGGCAGTGGAAGAGAACGGCCTGATACAAGATAATCTTCTTTGCTTTTTGCTTTTTTAAGCCCGATAAAGCCTGCCAGAATTATCATGCCTAAATAAATGAAAATAATGATATAGTCTATTGTATGCATATGGTACGCTCCTTTCAAGTAAAAATACTATTTTCTGTTACGTTTTTTATCTGCGATCAAGGAAAGTAAGTCAAAAACAATTCCTGCAGCAGCATAGCTCGTAATCATGCCAGCCGAATCAGCTGCAGGCAAAACTTCAACCAGATCGCCGCCGATAATATTTGCATTGCGTAATCCCTGCAAAACTAACTTTTGTGCTTCAAAAGTATTAAAACCGCAAATCTCTGGCGTTCCGGTACCAGGCGCATAAGCAGCGTCCAAGAAGTCAATATCAAATGTTACAAAAACTGGATGGCCTGCCGTCTTTTGCTGAATTTTTTCAATAACTGCATCTAACCCTATTTCACGAATTTCCCAATTAGATAGCTGCTCAAAACCGTGTGATTGGGCAAATTGAAACTGCTCTTCACTATAAAGAGGACCTCTCAGCCCAATTTGTAAAATATGCTCAGGAAGAAGTAATCCTTCTTCCATGGCGCGGCGAAAAGTTGTTCCATGATTATATTTCTGCCCAAAATAGAGATCACCTGTATCGCTGTGAGAATCAAAGTGAACCAATGCCACTTGACCATATTTTTTGGAAATAGCTCGTAATTCAGCTAGCGTGACAGAATGATCGCCACCTAGACAAATCGGTACTGCGCCAGCATCAATGATTGGCTGTAAGCCCTGTGCAATGGCATCAAGGCTTTCTGTCATGTAACCAGGAATGGTCAGAACATCGCCATAATCAATGCCATTGCAATATTGTTGTACATCAATTTTCAAAACAGGATTATACGGCTTTAAAATTGCGGAAGCTTCGCGAATACTCTGAGGACCAAAACGACTTCCTGCGGCAAAGGAACAGCCACAGTCAAAGGGAATTCCTACAATGGCAAAGTCAACATCATCCAGATCTGTCGTATACGGCAAACGCATAAATGTTTTAATTCCAGAAAAACGCGGATAATTTAAAGAATCTACATAGAATGGCTTTTTCATCTTATCTACCTCTTATCTCTAAAAATTTTGTATTAGTGCAGAGAATTCTCTTCTTGTATTCATCCTATCATAAAAATAATTTATTATCCATGTGCAAGTTTTGATAGGGTTAACGAAAAATGATGATAGCACACCGAAATCACACGAAAAAAAACTATTTAATCGCAATCGTTCATGGCTTCTATATTTCCCCATAAAACGCTGACATCTAAACAAAACAATTAGATCACTTTCAAAATAATTCTTTTCAGATACAGAAGACGCTATCAAAGAAATGAGGATTTGGCTTAGCCAGGTAGTGTCAAGAGTTATGCGCAAAAATATCTGCAGACTCCGGCCAAGTAAAGTT
>CAJUDO010000012.1 GCA_910585405.1 uncultured Peptococcaceae bacterium
TGTGTTCCGCCTAGTTTATAAATATGTGTCCAGGATTCTGGGTACATATCAAATTCGCATATAGCCAAGGGCGTTTTTACTGTTATAAAATTGTAAGCGATAGGTGAGCGTTTCAAATTCCAAAGGCGGGGTCGTATTTTACGATTCCGACGAGCGGTTGGGCTGTTGGGTTTAGCTTAATGGCCATGAAGCTATCGTCTGGGACTTCAAAGGGCGCTTGGATTCCATATAAGCTTGCAGATTGATATCCAGCTTTGGGATAATAGTGAGGATGGCCGAGGACGATTGCATATTGGTAGCCCAGTTTTCGCGCGACCCGGTGTCCCTCTGCAATCAATGCCTGCCCGATGCCCTGACGCTGATAGGAGGGCAGAATGGATAATGGTGCGAGCGCAAGGGCAACTTCTTTGCCTACTGTTACTTTGGTAAAAAGAATATGTCCGACAATTTTTTCGTCGCAAATAGCGACCAGAGATAATTGTGGGATAAAGGCATTGCTGTTTCGCAAAGCGACAACAAGGTCCTGTTCAGTTCCGTCGCTTTGTTCTGCCGTGGAAAAGGCTGTTTTCACGACCTGATACACTGCATCGTAATCATTAGGTTGTTCTTGTCTGATAATCAAGGTAATGCTCCTTTCAAGAATTCCATATTTCTATGGCTGTGTAGGTATGACTGTAATGGTAGCCCAGTTTTTTAGCCAATGACAGAGAGGCTTGGGTATGGGCATCCCAGCTGGGATATAAATTCCGTTTTAAACATTCCAGGATTAGCTTAGCGCCGCAAATTGTGGCCAGTCCTCTTTGTCTGTAGCTTTCTCTGGTGTCAATTTCAATTTCGATTCCGTCCAGATATCTGGCATAGGAAGAAGCACCGGACACAAGAAGAGCGTCTTTGCAGATGACTGCGCCTATTCCGAGAGCCTGGTAGGTTGCATAGTCAGGAAATTGTGCGACAAGATCAGCACTCCATGGCTCAGCTTTGCATTTGTGATAAAGGGATTCTTCCATCATGGAGAGTGTGTAGCCTTGAGGTAAAGTTGTGATGATGCGTTCCAAGGCTTCTTTGTCAAAAGTATCTTTTTCCTTCTTTGTTGCATAACGGGAAATGATGTTGGCTTTCTTTCCATAGATTTGCATGAGCATCTCTTGCCACGATTTTGTTTGTGGCACAAGAATTCTATAATTTGGCGCGAAACCATTTGGTGTATAAGCAGCCAGTTCCGCATTTACTTTTCCTGCAAAAAAAGAGAAATCTCCTAGAATAGCCATTGCTGCAGTTGGTTGTATCAGATCATCTGTGTAGATTTTTCCCATAACACCTTGCAGACAAGCCCAGACAAGAGTTTCCTCCCAATTGACAAATAAGGGGGCAACAATATTGGTATTGATGACTTGGTATGGTATAGGAAATCGCCTCCTTGCCCTACTTACATAAAATTTCGTTGGTTTTGTAATGACTGGTTATTAAAAGTTAAACATATTTAGGAGTTAAAGGCAAGTAAAATATGGAGGTGTCGTTTGTTTGTAGCAAAATTGTGGCGGGTTAAGGTTAAGTATTTTTTCATACTTTAGAGGCATGTTTATGGATGAAGAATAGGCATTAGACATTGAAAATAGGTTGAGATACAATAATACAGAATGAAGGAAAGATCGACTGACAATCCAAAATTTGAGAGGAAGATGAAAATGGATTTACACAAAACAGATTCTGAATTTATGGAGCTCTTTGAGCAGTTTGCATTTGATGAGGTTGTGAATGAAAAGGGGCAGCAGCTTCCAGAGCATACCCGTTATCTGGTGATTTTGGCGACGTTGATTGGTTGCGGCGGTTTGGACGTTTATAAAGAAATGCTTCCCAAAGCATTAGATAATGGAATGACGCCGATAGAGGTGAAGGAAATTGTATATCAGGCGACGGACTATTTGGGCTATGGCAGAATTCTGGCTTTCTTGCATGCGACAAATGATATTTTGTCAGAGAGGGGTGTGGAGCTGCCTTTGGAGGGACAGGCAACGACAGGCTCCGATAATCGGCTGGAAAAAGGAATTGAAGCGCAGGCAGAAATTTTCGGAGCCCATATGCGAGAGGCGTGGAAAGCCGGGCATATTAACCGTTGGCTGGCAGCAAACTGCTTCGGCGATTATTATACGCGCAAAGTTTTGGATCTTGCGCAGCGCGAATTGATTACGTTCTGTTTTTTGATGGCGCAGGGCGGTTGCGAGCCACAGCTGATTGCCCATTCCAAGGGCAATATGAATATGGGAAATGATAAAGCCTTTCTGGAAAAGGTTGTTTCGCAATGTCTGCCGTATATCGGTTATCCTCGCAGTCTGAATGCCATAACCTGTATCAATAAGGCAACAGAAGAATAAAGCTGAAGAACGGCATTTCAGCAATATCCCATGTAAATTTTCTTACAGAATGTTGCAAGCTGAAATATGCTTCTGTTTTTGCAGCCCGTTGATATTTAGTATTTTTTGCTTGAAGGGGAAAACTACTAAATATCGGCGGGTTTTTAGATAGGTGCGGGAAAAGCCGTTTCTTCTCCTGCAATCTGCAATTTGCTGAATGGCAGGATGATTTTTTTCTTGCGTCTGTGGCAGGAATCTGCTATGATGGGAAAAATAAAAACGGGAGCAAGAAAATGAACAAAATCAGAGAAATTTTGCAGGAAAACCCAGTTGTAGCGGCGCCTATGGCTGGAGTCAGCGATCGCCCTTCGCGGCTGATTGCCAGAGAATATGGCTGTGGTTTGGTATATACGGAAATGATTAGTGCAAAGGCGCTGACCTATCGCAATCAAAAAACGTATCTTCTTATGAATATGAAAGGTGAACAACAGCCTGTGAATATGCAAATCTTTGGCTCGGAGCCAGATGTGATGGCAGAGGGAGCCAGGATTATGCAGGCGTGTGGGGCGCAGATCATAGACATTAATATGGGCTGTCCGGTGCCTAAAGTGGTGAATAACGGCGAGGGCTCTGCTTTAATGCGCAACCCAGAATTGGCAGCGGAGATTGTGTCTGCTATGGTAAAGGCGGTTGATGTACCGGTGACGGTGAAATTCCGCAAGGGTTGGGACGACGCTTCTGTGAATGCTGTAGAATTTGCCCGTCGGATGGAAGCGGCGGGCGCCAGCGCGATTGCGGTGCACGGTCGCACGCGTATGCAGTATTATAGTGGAAAAGCAGATTGGAATATCATTGGTCAGGTAAAAGAGGCTGTTACGGTACCAGTGATTGGCAATGGTGATATTTTTGTACCGGAGGATGGCAAGGCAATGCTGGAACAGACAAACTGTGATGGTATTATGCTGGGTCGTGGCGCGCTAGGACGCCCGTGGTTGTATCGGCAAATGACAGAGTATTTGCGCACTGGCGGCTATGAGGGGGAACCGACATTGGAGCAACGTCGACAGGTGATAACCCATCATGCCCGGTTGATTTGCGAGGAAAAGGGTGAGCGGGTTGCAATGAAGGAAATGCGTAAGCACATTGCTTGGTACTATAAAGGTTTGCCCGGAGCCGCCCGTATGCGGGATGCTATTAATACGGTTGCTACAATGGAGGATTTGGAGCACTTATTAGAAATTAGTTTAGATGGGCGGATATAATTTCCTGAATAAAATTTTGCCTTCTATGAATATTATGTAAATCAATGGTAATAATACTATTATCTTGGAAATGTGATTGATTAGGAGGAAGAAAAAATGGAAATGGAAAAAGTATTGGAAAAAAACAGAACGATGCATCATCTAATGCAGAAAGCTACGGTTGATGCGCTGGACTTCCAGCATGCGACAGAAGAATTGCGCAGTGTATTACAATGCAGTGTGTATATTATGAATCAAAGTGGTGAATTACTGGGTTTTAGTGATACAGAAACCATGCAGATTTTTAGCCGGAAGGAATTGGAGGATAAGCAGTGCAGCAAGGATAATCAGGAATGGATTTTTTCGGTCCGCCAACCGATGTACAACCAGTGGCACAATGGAAATTGTTTGGCGCTTTTACCTATTGTGAATCAGTCGGAACAGCTAGGTATGTTGATTTGCGGCAGGGAGCAGGAAGAATTTTCTGTGGAAGGACAATTGCTTGCAGAATATGCCGCAACTTTGGCGGCGGTGATGATGATTCGTGCAGCCAGCCGTAAAGCAGAAACGGAAGCGCGCAAGAAAAATGTTGTGCAATTAGCCTTGGAAGTGCTATCCTATTCCGAATTAGAGGCAGTAAAATATATTTTTAATGAAATTGACGGCAGCGAGGGCTTTTTGGTGGCCAGCAAATTGGCTGAGGAATACAAATTGACTCGTTCGGTGATTGTGAATGCCTTGCGCAAACTAGAAAGCGCAGGAGTTATCGACGCACGTTCATTGGGTATGAAAGGTACCTACATTAAAATACTGAACGATTATCTGTATGAAGAATTGGCTGCAATATAATAGGGAAAGAGGATGGGCTATGCATCAAATATCTGGTGCATAGCTTATTTTGCGTTCAAAATATAATGCAGAAGAGCAGGTAACAGCAAGATGAAGCCAGAAAATTATAAAATTATCAGGTACCTTAATTTTATTGTTGACAAGATAAGTAGGTACCTTTATAATATAAAAAGAAAGGTACCTACTTATCTTGAAGGGGGAAATGAGCATCTTGAATACAAATGATACAATAATAGCCGAAGAACTTCGGAAGCTATTGCCTGAAATATTGATAGAATATCTCTGGAATTTAGCTGAACAAGAAACAAGGGATGTAGATGGCGCTCTGGTCGAATGCAGTCTAACAGCCGTCGAACAAGACGGAAAAATGGTGCAGCAAATTGATTTTTTTAATCGGCAGCATATTTTAACTGGGTTTTTACCGGTTTGCTGTAATCTCTATATCATTATCTACCCCGATGGAAATCGCGAAATGATTTCAGCGGCTTGAAAGGAGTTTGCAGAATGAGT
Source organism: uncultured Peptococcaceae bacterium (assembly GCA_910585405.1). Taxonomy (GTDB): domain Bacteria; phylum Bacillota; class Peptococcia; order Peptococcales; family Peptococcaceae; genus UBA7185. The sequence goes on from CAJUDO010000012.1 coordinate 4,952, forward strand.
GAAAAAGAATTGGTTTTAGTTGAACAATTTATACGGCTGCATTGGTTGATTCCAAGATACGTGCATCAATGCCACAAGACAAGTGATCCCTTTGTCAATTCTTACAGTAGTCAGGGACGCGTTCTAAGGCTGATGCAGCGTAAGCAGAAGGCAACGCAAAAGGAATTGGCAGAAATTTTAGGCATGCGTTCCCAATCTTTAGGTGAGCTATTAGGGAAGCTGGAAAAGAAAGGCTATATTCTTCGGAGCCAGTCCAAAACAGACAAAAGGGTGGTAGAGATAACGCTGACTGAATTAGGAAAAACAGCGAGACTGGAAGAAAATAATGGGGATTTTAATTATGAGATTTTCAGTTGCTTTTCTGAAGAAGAACAAGAGCAGCTGCATGATTATTTTAGCCGCATGATTAATCATTTAGAGCAGCTTTGTAGTGCGGGTCAGGTGGACAGTGTCGGTCAGGCAAGAACGCGGAGGTCGGGCCGTCATACAGAGTGGGGAGAGCATATGCATGGTCATATTCATGAGCATATGCATGACATGCTTCATACCTTTAACAAGGATGAATTGAGTAGGCAGTATCAAGCTTCATCGGAAATAACCAATGGGATGCAATATTTTTCGGATATAGAATCAGAAGTGTCTAGTGGGGAACAGACATTAGAAAATGAATATTGTAATGGCTGCAGCAATCACTGCCCATTAAGCCAGCCCCGCTGTAAGCGAGGTGTTATGATGCAGCAAAAATTCTTAAGAAAGTGATACGTCCTGCAAATCATAGGACGAAGGAATAGATTTTATGAAATCACAAGAATCAGCAGAAAATTATTTGGAAACCATTTTGCTGCTGCAGCGCAAACAGGGCTATGTGCGGGCTACTGATATTGCGGAAAGTCTGCAGTATACCAAAGCGAGCATCAGCAGAGCGGTTAAACTGCTCAAAGAAAAAGGCTACCTCTATCAGGATGCGCATAAGATGATTTTCCTTACCCCAAAGGGGGAAGAAAAAGCTGTACAGATTTACGAACGACATCAGTTTTTTGTAGTTTTCTTAACGGAAGTTCTGCAACTTGATCCACAAATTGCAGAACAGGATGCCTGCCGCATGGAACATGTAGTCAGTGACAGCACTTTTCAAGGTTTTCAACAGTTGTATGAAAAAATGAAATAGTGGTTTAAAAAGTACGTCATTCGATTGATGTGTCAGGGCGCAAAAAGGCCCATTTGCTTATAGTATCAGCAAATGGGCCTTAAGATTTTTATTTCACTTTATCGCGCCATTCCAGTATTACTTCTCCGTCAGGATTTTTGCGGATTGTTTGGAACTTATTATTTAACAATGGATTGGTGAAAGTGTAGTCAATCCGTTTGTGCATGCCACGACTTTCTTTACGATTGCGGGAAGTGATGGCGACAGCTTCAGCCAAATCAATCAGATCAAATAATTCCATAGTGCGCATGAGTTGATGGGCGTCTTCACAGCCAATTTCTTTTTTTGCATAAGATTTTAAATCAGCCAGATATTTGATTCCAGCCCGCATCATATCTTCAGAGCGTACTTTCAAGCCAATATAATCATTCATGATAACCTGGAGAGAGGAGTTAGCCTCCAACCACTGTGCACCGTTTTGGCGATTCATCAATTTATTGTAAAAATCAGCTCTTTGCTGAATCAGTGGATGATTACTTACATCATATTCTGGCACTGTTTTTACATATTCGGCTACGGATTCGGCTGCGATATCACCCCAAACAGAAGCGCTGGTGATATTGCCGCGCACGTTGCCGCAGCAGATGCCTGCTGCATAAATTCCCGGTACATTGGTGCCAGCATTTAAGTCAATATCAATGCCCCGTTGGGCTAAAGAGTAATCGTAAGTACCAAATTCAATCATACTTTTGTGTAAGTCGATACCTCTTTGGTCTAAATAATCTGTAATAGAGTCAATTCCTTCACATTTGAACTGCTGGTGCTGATAAGCATGATCTTCTTCACTATAGCCGGTGCAATTCATATAAGTAGGCCCTTGGGCGGTTTCCAGACGATCTCCGAAAATTCCCGGATAGATATCCATCATGGCGTCACCCCGTTTGCGATCTGGTTTGTCAGTGAAAGGACTGATGGAATCGCCGTTGATATCAGACAGTACGCCGAACCAGGTAGCTTTTCCGGAGCGAGCAAAGCCTTTCACACCGGCATGACGGTAGGGGACGTCAATATTGACCAGCTTGGCACCTGCCCGATAGGCAATAGCGGCGCCACCGGCAGCAGCCGGGCAGCTGTGGGTGTTAAAAATGAAAGCAGGGTTTACGTTGGGATACATGCGCATGGCCTGGGCTGTAGCTACCAGCACTGCTTTGGCCTGGAATACGATAATTTCCGGTTCATCCTCGGCCAGACTAAAACCAATTGCGCCTACAGCGCGGCCTTCATCGTTGGTCAAAATATCATTGATAAATACTTTATTCATAATTTTCGCGCCGTTTTTGCGAGCTTCCTTGGTCAGACACATTTTTTGATTGTGACCGTCATATTTTAAATGATAGCATTGCCGATCCGGCATGGTGTGTCCTTCAAACCGGTATTTGCCGGTTGGCTTCATATTGATACCATAGGATTCCCAACGCTCTACGATACTTTTTGTGCGCAGCATCATTTTTTTCAGCATGGCCGGATCCTGCCATGGACCGCCTTCCATGCCTTCTCCGATTTCGCTGAGAACTTTTTGAAAATCGTCGCCGTGACATTCTGGAATATAGCACATATAATGGTCATTGCCGCCGCAGCCGGAACCAGAACGACGTGTATCTGCCTTTTCTGCAATGAGGACATCAACGCCCAAGGCTGCCGCTGTGATGGCTGACTGCAAACCAGCGACTCCGCCGCCGATAATTAAATAATCTGTTTTTACAATATCTTTACGAATTTTGACTTCCATGATTTTGCACCTCTTTCGTTAATTCTTTTTTTCTTCGGGAATTTCCATAGCGAACATCATATGGGACAACGGATACCGCATGGTAATTGCTTTTTTAGGACAATCCTTGACGCAAGCACGGCAGTGCCAGCATTCATAAGGATATTTTACAACAACATGCTTTTTACCATTTTCATCTTTCTCATAGCGGATTACATCTAATGGACAAATTTGTGCGCAGGTTCCGCAGTCCACACATTTTTCTTTATCAATTACTGGTGGCATAAGCCAACACCTCTTTCTTTTATATTTTGTAGTGTTTAAATTTTCTGTACTTTTTCAGGTTTTAAAACAAGAAGCTTCCTAATGCGACTGTAACAAGTGTAATTGCCAGCCAGGATACTAGAATGATTACTGGCGCTGTTTTCCAGATTGCAGCTGTATCACACCATTCGTTGCCGTGTAAGAGCGCTGCGCTGGAGCTGGCTGCCGGTGTTAAGAAAGCTAGATGAACGCCCATAACAACCATAATTACCGATAATTGCGGGTCGATACCTGCGCCTGTGCAATAGCTGTATACCACTGGCATCAAGGCAACTCCAATGGCGCCATTGTTCATAAAGTTGGTTACGACCGTGGCGATAAGCCCGATTACAATCATGAAAAAGATTGGTGAGCGACCACCGAAGATTGGATCCAATACTGCCATCAACATGGCGGTGATTCCGCTTTCCTCTGCGCTCATTGCAGCAGATAAAGGCTGTACCAGTGCCAGCAATAAGATGATGCCCCATGTTACCCCAGAATCAACCATCTTTTTGAATGGCAGAAGCGGTTTACCGTCTACTTTGATACAACACATAACTGTAACTAAGAAAATACAAATCCCTGTGTTGCCGATGGCTGATAAAAATTTGGTCAGAAAGAAAGATTTTGGCAAGAAGCTGGGAATCAACAGCATGATCACCAAAGCAAAAAGGAAGCATAATACGATTTTCTGTATTTTATTCAAAACCAAAGTACCATCCTGATCCAGTTTGCTGGTATCCAGCGTCATCAGCTTACTCATATCCGGCTTAAATACATATTTGCCGATGAAGATAAACAATAATGAGCAAACGATGCAGCAAATGATGGAAATTAACATATATTTTCCGTATTCAATGTTGATGCCAGACATGGTTTCAAAAGCGCCCATAACAGTCAGCGGCACCTGTTTGAAGGGAATCATGGACATCCCTACTTGTGCAGCAAATACAATGCCGAATACCATCATCGTTGGATAACCGTCGCCTTTTTTATAACCGCACAAATCACAAATTCCATATAGAATGCTCCAGCCGATAATAGCTGCCGGTGAAGCACTGGTTAAGCCGCCCAACACAAAGATGGAAGCTAAAAATACAAAGGTGAAAACCCAAGGCTTTCCGTTCACAAACTTACGGGTGATAAACCAGAGTGAAATAAATTTCGACAATCCATAATAATTAATGGTGGCGCAAAAGATGAAGATAAAGAACATCATCACAACGATGGGATCACCAAAGCTGCCGTTCAGCAGTGCTTTCGGCTTCATGCCGCCAATCAGCATCAATGCTAGAAGGCCGGCCATACTGGGCCAGACAATATCAATAAATACCCACCCATATAAAACACCTAAGAAAATACCAATTAAATTCATCCCTAATGGGGTGAGAGGTTCTACCGCTGGCAGCTGACCGAACCCAAACATGATAATTAAAGAAATAATAGAATGTACATAATACATCGTATTTTTTGATTTTTTCGCCTGTACGTTGGCAGTCATCACAATCTCCTCCTTTTCATGGAAAACGCTTTCAATTTTACGTTTGCCATGATAACTTCTTGTTTCATGCAGTTTGTTTTCGTTTTTTCGCACATTGTTTGAGGTTTTATATATTGGAAACCTACAAATTATTGAAAAAGCCTGCAAAATATTTAACTGTTTTATAAATCCATGTTTCTTTTTTCAAGAATTGCAGTGTACTGTTTGCAAAACTTTTTTCTGACAGATTTCATTGGCCAATGGTCTGTTCCTTTTGATAACCTTATCATACCGTAAGCTTATAGAAATGAAAAGAATACGTTATCAATGTTTATTATTGATATTTTGAATACAAAATAAGTAACATAATGAATCTTGTGAATAATTACATTAATAAAACGCATCCCTTGCAAGCCTGATCTACCAGGCTTGCAAGGGATGCGTCATAGAGTTCTTGTCAAGTATAAAGAAATGATTAATCTTTTTTTATAAACGTAAAGTTATCCGAATAGTATCGGGTAATGGGATATTTATATTGTTCTGTTGGGACGGGTTTCCAGGCAAAGTGCATCTGCTGTGCGGCATCCTGCTCAATGGTCAGCCAGCCCAAATAGGCGTCGTCGCGCTGCGGGTAATCCTCCCGATAATGACCGGCGCGGGATTCTTTGCGCTCTAAGGAAGCGCGCAGATATAATTCGCTGACAAAAGCAACAGCGCGTACTTCCCGCAGTTTCAGCAGATAATGGGCATCTTTGGCAGCCATTTGCGGAATTTTGGTCAGCTGTAATGTTTTCAGACGATGCAGTGCATCCTGTAAAGCTGTCTCCGTCTTTAGGATAGACACATTATAGGGGAACATAATTTGCTGAATTTCTGTCAGCACGGCTTTTGATGATAAGCCATCCTTGCCCAACGGTGCATAAATCTCTTTCTGCAGGGAAGAAATTCCATCTTCATCCAAGGTAATTTCCAACCGAGGCTGTTCCGCGAGAAAACGGGCAACCCCTTCACCAGCTAAATAGCCTGTTACGGAAGTGGTCATCAGTGCAAAACCTCCTGCATATACCCCTGGCTCTGTACTTCTGGCTGTACCTGCGGCAAATAAGCCAGGTACATTGGTTTCGCCATGAATACCAGCATCCATTCCGCCATAGGAAATCGTCATCTGCGGTACCCATTGGGTATTGTCCCGGAACAAATCCATACCCAGATCCCGCAGCTTTTCATAGTTCATCAGTTGCCAACCATTTTGTGGCTTTAACAGTACCAGATCATCAGGATTAATCTGACTGATATCAAAATAGATAGGTCCCCGTCCTGCACGAATTTCCATAGCCATAGCGATGGTGGTAAAATGGGGGTCGGTATTTGCTTTCAATATCGGCGAATATTTTTCCATAAAAGGCTCGCCCAGAGCATTGACAAAACGGCCGCCCAGCGGCATCAAGGTAGTTTGTCCTTCCCAACCAAAATATTTCGGCATGTTCCAAACTCTGCTGAATTCAAAATCTTTCAGGCGTGCTCCCGCTTTATATACCAGTTCGACGCCTTCGCCGGTAGGCGTATTTTTTCCATAAGATGTTTTCCAACCGCCCACACCGGTTGCTGCGACGACAGCTTGGGCTTTTATGACATAGAAATCACCGTTTAAGGTATCGAAGCCTACAGCGCCAACTACGCGTTCTTTTTGTTTGAGCAAATCTGTGATTAAAATGCGGCCCAGACGTGTTACATTTTTTTGCTGCAGCTGTTCCACCAGCGCGCGCACCATCATTTCGCCGCCCCGGCCTTTTAACTGTGCAGGATACAATTTCACATGGGGGAGTCCCCGCTGAGGTACGCTCTTTAAGGAGCCGTCTTCTTTCTTGAAAAACGCACAGCCATTGCGCTGATAATCCTGCATACGGTCAAAGGAGCATTTCAAGATTTCTTCCATCAAGGGTTGGTCGCATAGACCGTCAAAATAATAAACAAAATCTTCCATCCATTCGGCAATGTTCTCGTCAGGCATCACTGCGTCAAAATCACCGCCGGCCATAGTCATCAAACCGCCCCAATCCTTAGGACCTTTATCGACAATTAAAACCTCTTTGTCTGGTTGTAAATCTTTGAAACGGTTAGCTGTCCACATACCGGCAGAGCCGCCGCCGATAATCAATACATCGGTTTCCAATAGTTTTTTCTTCATTGTTGTCACCTCTCATTGTTCTCTTAATATTCCTGGGCAAAAATTTTTGGCAGCGCTTCCCGGAAAGGATGCACATAAATAGCGCCTGCTGGACAATACCGCTCACAGATATAACAAGTCATACAATCCTCTGGATAAGCGATATAAGCTTTTTTCTGTTCATTCAAGCGAATGACATCCAGCGGACAGCGATTCACACAGCTGCCGCAGCCCACACATTTTTTCACATTGATGCTAGCGATCATTAAATCTCCTCCATTCTTTTAAGACGCGATTCTCTATCGCGCAAGACTATTTGGATTATTACGATATTGTTATTGTACATTTTGCTTATGAAAATCAGAAGAATATTTTATCAATATATGTCATTGAGATTTTGAATAGAAGCGAAAAAGAAGGGGCAGTTCCAAAAAGAACAGCCATGATGGCACCGACTGGTGACGCTCATGGCTGTTTTCATGTTTTTCTTTATCTGCCAAAGAAAAAAACAGGCTTCTAAAAAAGATAGTTGTTGAATATATGACTGTGTTGCCAATCATTCCCGATTCCTTTGTTATGGCATTTGTAAGAATATTTTGTAATGCGAAAAAATCCTTAGCTGCGATTCTTCTATGTAAAGAAATAGCAACTAAGGATGAGACAATTTTAAGAATCATGCTAAGTTATTATATTTTTTTAATGTTGGGTGAATGACGTTTTCTACTTTTTGACAAACTTTTCTGTTACCAAAGCAATAGCCAAAAGCACAATGTCAATAGGTATAAAAACATCCCAAAAAATTGTTGCAGCAGTATATCCGCAAATCTCCATTTGCATCATCATTGCAATCGCAAGAAGAACTGTCATTCCATTCATGAACCAAATAAAGAATTTTTTAAATTTTTCATAAATTTTCATTATAATCCACTCCACTAGGGACCAATCTGTACGAAATAATTTTTAACGCGAAAATCGAAGAAAATGTTTCACGTGAAACATTTGCAAAATTGAAACTAGCAATTGCATGAAAAAGACTTGTTTTTCTCAACGCAGTTTTGAAATACTATTGTTAAAAATAAGTTGCTGCCACAGCAAAGCGGTAGTGACAGCAATTTATTAGGTAATGGGTTATCAAATGGATTGGCACAATTTTAGTTGCCTTGGTATGCATAAGCTTCTTCTAAAGACAGATTCTTAACATCTATGATTTCTCCCGTTACCATATCCAGTGTGACGATGCAGTTTTGTACTTCTGCTTTGTGCTCAGTATCCTTTAAGTAAACAAACGGAACGGTTACAATATTTTTAGTATGGGAAATATCAATTTGAGGATTCTCGATCTTTTCATTTGGCGCACTCCAAAATTGATTTATTTTCCCGGGCATTGTGTAGGCTTCCAAATCAGGGAAAAATTTTTCTTTGAATTTCACGCCAAAATCTGTTTCAGGATACCCTTTTATTTTTATTTCCAGGAGAAAAACGGGATCTTCTCTATCTTTATAGTATTGGGCATATCCATCGGAAAAGTACGTATACAGAAACTGGATAGAACGTGCTCTCGGAGTGATTTCCTCTCCTGGATAGAAAACATCCAATTCTGGGCGGATAGATTCTCGGGAATCTACTGATAAGCCTTTTTGTTCAGTCCATTGATAGTCCCAGCCAAACACCTCATGGGCATATTGCCACGTAAGGGGAAAGTATAATGCATCCCGGAACTTCAAAATGGGATAGGCTGCAGATTTATTGTCAAAGGTTATATTTTGCGGAAAATGCAAAATATGAACAGGCGTGTTGATGATTTGTGCAGAATAGCTTTTCTTGTTTTTTGTCTTTTGTTGCTCACTGACAAATTTCTCGTTGTGTGTATCTGTTTTCTGAATGTAATAGCTCTTTGATGGTTCATTCCAGGTGTAGGAAATGCCCAGATATTTCGAATATTCTGCAATGGGAATATAGACAATGTCGTTATACTGTAATAAGGGATGTTTCTTATATGCAGAATCCATCTGCATTCCATTCAACGTAATATTGAATTGAGGAATTGTTACCTGTACCATGTCATTCGCCGCCCATGCCATAGTATTTGCAGTATATACCAGCAACATGGTCACGACGCAAATTAATAGCTTTTTCATTGATACATTTACCTCCTAAATTGCAATATATTTTGTGTCCTTTTGAATAAAAATTTTCTTATTCAAAAGGACACAAAGATGCTTGCTTATATGTTATTTTAAATTGAATGTAATTGTAACATCTTCCTTATCCCACTGAGATGTATTGGCGTTATTTACAGTTACCATTTCCCTGCTGCCGTTTATGCCTATAATCCCAAATTTACCGCATCTTGTTGACAATGTATTAGTTGAGTCCATCTTAGAATATCCAGTCGTTGTGTATATATAAGAGTTATCAAATCCACCATTGGAAATTTTACAGCCGGACGTAAATGTTTTCTTGTTGTTGCAAAAAGTGATTTGTTTATTAAAAATCAAATTATTTTTTGCAACTCCTGTCATTTGATACAAAGTATCACACAGAACATTGCTAAAGTTATTCGCATCTAAAATTCTACATCTTAAAATGCCATTTTTTTCTACATTAATATTAAAGTAAATTTTTTCGCCATCGTTTTTGTTTATTTTGGTTCCATCTCCAGATACTACAGGTAGATATGTCGTTACCCAACTATACATACCGCCGCGAACACCAAAATCCATACAGGTGCCTCCGTTGACGTAGACAGTGTAAAATACATAAGCTATATCAGCTAAATTATTGATATTTCTTTTGGGTAATGTTGCGTAGGAGGTCGCTTGTGTATAGCCGGCCTTGGATTGTACCTCATAACCGACGCCATCACGGGATTCTCTATCCACTGCCATAGGACTAACCATTTGGGATTCTAAAACTATTGTAGGCGAAGAGTTTAGTAATCCCTCTACATATTTTTGGATTTGTTCTTCAGTGAAATTATTTGCTTCGGCGGCTCTCTTTAATGCTAAAATATCTTCATCCAAAATTCCTGCATACAAATTTTCTTCATTTGTATATGCTATAGTATCAAAATGTTCTTGTAAATCATAAATGCCGTTTTTTTCTAAAAAATCAATAGATTCTTTGCTTAGAGTTGTATCATTTAGCTCTTCTCGTATAAATGCTTGTTTTTGAAATTCCTCATTCAATGATTTTTCAGCAAATGCTGGCACGGTTATCGACATCGCCATTGCTGCTGTTAAAACAGTTGCAATTATTTTTTCAAATTTTTTGTTCATTAAAATTTACCTCCTAAAATTCTGACAAATTTTTGTTAAGTTATCGGGGAAAAACATAAAAATCATATATCAATTATCATTTTTTTCAGTTTTGTTTTTCCCTAATGCAATTGTACTCTGCTGTTACTCAACGCGGTACTTCTTTATATTCATAACTTAACAACACTCAATTCAGTTATACTCGATTTTCTTTATTGGCCAATAAAATCAAGAAAAGCTTTCCTTGTTTGCACTATAACAGCTTTCATTTTGCTTTTCAACAGAACTGTTATACTTAACCAAGTAAATGACACAATTAGTTATATTTCAACAATTTTATACGAACGCATCATATCTCGGCTGTTATCAGAAAAAACAATTGATGCCAGTTCATCCATGACAATTAGAAGGTTAATTATGACACTTTGATTGCATTCAAGAAAACTTTATATTATAATAAACGAAATTTTACCAGAATATTGATAAAGATTCACAAAAATATACTATGATATATAGTACCTATACGATCAAGTGGAGATGTGTGAAAATGTTGGAACTGGAACAGATACCCAAAATTGTAGTATGTGATGATAATCCAGAAATTCATAAGGAAATAGAAGTATTATTAACGGAATATACAGTCTCTCATCAATGTGGAGAATTTATTTTTGAAGCTTTCTCAAATGGAGAATCGTTATTGGCATGCCATAGGAAGATAGATTTATTATTTTTGGATATTGAATTAGGTGAACTGTCGGGGATCGATATTGTTCCAATTATGCAGGAGCGTTTTCCAGATATTATCATTATTTTTGTTTCAAGCTATATGCAGTATTTTATTCATTCGTGCCGGTTGGGTGTATTTCAATTTTTAACAAAACCTTTCGACAAGCGTATCTTTTTTGAGGAATTGGACAGGTTTTATATAAAGTATGGTCAAAAAGCTGCATTGTATAATATAAGCTATAAGGGTACTGCTGTTAATTTTCCGATTACAGAAATTTTGTATATAGAAGCCGCTTTGAGATATCTACATATTTATCATGAACAATTGGGAAAATATGAAAAAATCGGGCAGATAGGGAAGGAGGAAAAATTTCTAAAACCCTATGGCTTTATACGCTGTCATAACGGTTATTTGGTAAATGCCCGATATATTGATAATATAAAGAATCAAATCGTTTACCTGAAAAATCCAAGAAATAAAAAATTTATTGAAATTCCGGTTAGTAAAAATAAATTGGCTAAAACAAAAAAAGAATACCAGCATTGGTTGTTAAAAGAGGAGATTTAAGGCATGGCCGATGTATTGTTAAATAGTTTATCCATTCTTTTTGAATTATTAATATATTATTTCTTTTTTCGTTATTTTTTTCAAAAAGCTCGTTTTTCAAAGCGAACGATGATTTTTGTATATTTGCTGGCAGGTATAGCATCCTTGTATGTATCCATGTATGCTCCCAGCAAATTTGTACATCGTATGGGCTACTTTGTGATAGTGGTTTTACTGGCCTTATGCTATAAAGGACAGTTATTTATACAGCTGTTTGTTCCATTTGTGTTTCAAGCCATTTCTATAATGGTGGAAAATTGCTATGCATTAGTATTAATGCCACTGAAAAATTCGCTGAAAATATATGGAGATGAGAGCTTTTACTTTTATTATTTTATTGGGATAATTCTTTCAAATTTAACGATACTTCTGCTGGTTCGATTATTTTGCACATGGAAAAATTATGTTTTTGTTAAGGAGAAAGATATTGTATTTCCGGTATATTTCCCCTTACTGTTTTTATTTCCGGTATGTGTGATGTTTGTGATTGACCAATATTCATTGGCGGTAGCACGTTCTGGAAACATTGAATTCTTAACGGTGACTCCGGTTTTGTTTTTGGTGATCATAACGATAGCTTTTTTCTTTTTGTTTGATGGGCTACTGCATAGTGTTCAGACAAAACAGAAGATGGACGTACTTCAAAAACAGTTGGAACAAGAGCAAGAGTACTATAGAATTTTATTAAGAAAGCATCAGCAGTTTCAGCAGCTTCGGCATGATATGAGAGATGATTTCAATTATATAGCTGGTCTGATAAAAAGTGACGCTTATGTGACGGCTTTAGAATATGCACAACGAAAAAGTGGACAATTAGCACTTACCTCGGTCATTCAAACAGGAAATCCAATGTTGGATGCTATCCTTACAATTAAAGAGGAACAAGCACGGCGCATACATGCAAATTTTCAAAGTTATATTTCTGTGGAGTTAAATCAGTCTAAAATGGCTATAGAAGATTTGTCTTCATTGTGTTCCAACGTCTTAAACAATGCGTTGGAGGCCGTGGAGCAAATTGAGGATAAAGCGTTGCGTCGCATCTTTTTTCGACTGGTGCAAAAAGGTCGTTTCCTTTATATTGTTGTACAAAATGCCACTTCTAATGAAATTACAATTGAAGGAGATGTGCTGGAAACCACGAAGCAAGATAAAAAAATGCATGGTTTTGGGTTGCCTATTGTGAAAAACATTGTGGAGAAATATGACGGTGGCTGCCACTTAGAGTGGGAACAGTACATTTTTACAATAAAAATTGTTTTGCCTGTCATGGAGGATGAGGAACAGTGACTTATCAACTGGCGCAAAAGATGACACGATGGTTTATTCAAAATTGTTTTTTGAAAGAGGAAGACTATGACGTTTATGTTTATTACATCGACAGTTTACTGGCAAAGATTTTCTTTTATACAGAGATAGTCCTAGCTGCAATTTTTCTGCGGATGGTTCCTGAAACGCTCAGCTATTATTGGGGTTTTTCAACCATTCGTTATACCGCGGGGGGATTCCATGCAAAAACAGGTAAAGCTTGTGCTGCCATTAGTTGGATAACCTATTTTTTATCTATGATAGTTATTATGAGTGTTGCACATTTGTTGTCTGCGACTTTGCTGGTGTCCAGTTCTCTTGTGTTGTTAATATTTTCGCTGGCAATTGTATTGAGATATGCACCGATGGCGCATATCAATAAGCCAGTGCCACCATCTAAAAAAGCTCGTATGAAAAAAATTTGCGTTGGCTTTCAAGTTGTTCACATGTTGATAACAGTGCTGCTTTTTACGCAGCATGGTTATATTTATGCGTTTAGCTTGGCGTTAGGAGACGCTCTAGCTGCGCTGGCGTTATTGATAGCTTATTATCAGAAAGGGGATGAGTGAAAGGTGAAAAAGCTGTTTTATTCTTGCTGCAATGCTTTTTTGACGCTTGCTGTTTTGATTGGCAGTTTAGATTTATCTGTGATGAGCAGAGATGATTTTTATCAGCCTCCAGTTCCAGAACAGCTGCTGAACAAACAACAATAATTGTTTTAATGAATCAAGGAGCCTTTTTACGGTGAGAAGGGGCTCCTTATGTTATTGGTTTAGGTGCCAGACTAAGTTTTTCTGACAATTTTTTAACTGCCAATAATCCTGTTGCCAGTACAAATGATAAGCATATGGACCGTTCACAAAAAAATAAGAATTTCTTACTTTGGGTTGATGACATATTTGATGAATAACATCTATAACCTCTGCTTTTGTAGGATGCAAGGGATTTCTTCTGCAACTACGCCAATATATTATTTGACGTAATACATCTTTGGTTGATTTTTGTTGCATGGCGTTGAAGTCTATCTGGTCATAAAAAGTTTTTTCTTGAGTGATATCTAAACCATTTAGTGCGAGAAAAAATCTCTATGCCACTCTAAACCAAATTCACTATATGCCTGAATAATAGTTAATAGCTTATGTTCTACTAAGCTGTTAGGATTCTTGGTTTGTAAATCAGAGAGATACGAGTGAAACAGGTTTAGCAGTATTCGTTCCGCAGAGTCTGTCGATTGAGAAATCAGCACCATTTGTTTGATATTGTTTACTTCACTTCTTTTGGGCAGCATTCATATTCCCCTTTTGTGGTTTTTACCTTAAATAAATTATATCTTTAAAATACGAATAATGAAATAAAAACTTCCTTAAAATGCGCACATTGTAAATTCAAGCTGTAAAAACAAAAATAGTTCGAATTTTCTTGTGCAGGAAACGAACTTTTAATAATTTATTAGCTCTATTATATACAAAACGCGATAATATTAATCATGGATTTATTGAGATAAGGATGATTGTGTCAGTTGCTTGGTTAAGTATGACACTTTTATTGAAAGAAAACTAGAAATCTGGTATAGTGCAAATAAGGAAAGCTTTTCTTAAAAGTTTATTGGACAAAAATATAATTATGAATTACAGAAAGGTAGTGTAGAACGGATTATGAAAAAATCGAACCCCTTTCCTTGGTACTGACCGATTATATTTTACTTACGGAAACCCCGTCAAGGCTGAATTTAACGGGCTTTCAGCCCGGCCTTGACTGAGTTCCCGACGTAAAATTTTGGTCACCCAAGCTAAAGAAAGGGGAGGTAAAGGCTTTTAACCTCTGAAACCATTGAATTTACTGGGTTTGAGCCGATTTTGGGCATATAAAGTTGACACTATCTACAGAAATTAGGAGGATGAAAAATGAAATATGTTTTAAAAAAAGCATCTGCTATAGGTTTGTTATTAGCTATGGCATTGTGCATTGGGACGCCCGCATTTGCAGGAAATGATGCGGAAAATGAGACCTATGCAGAAGTAAGTTATTATTCTTCTGAAAACGAAATAGATATTTTGAGAGAATCAAATACACAAGTAAATGATTTTTTCTTGCAATTAGAAGATGCCAATCCCAATTTAGAACTTGTCGGGGTAGTTGTAAAATCAATGTACATGGAAGAATCTTATGACGAGAATGGAATAGTTACTGAATGTAATTTCTTAACAAATAAAGAAGTTGAAGAAGCAATTAATCCATTATCTGGTCAAAGCTTTGTAGGTGATGACTATACAACTAGGGGAAAGCTAACAATAACATTGGCTGTTTATAAAGATGGAGACTATTATCGCTTAATGGGCGGTTCTTCATGGTCCGGTCGTGATAACAGTAACCCAGAGGGGAGCCCAGCAGCGGGACGTGATTATATTGCTATATCATGGGGCGGTGGAGGTAATCTTCAGTGTCTGGTTGCACCACAGATGTATGGCTCGTACAGTGATAATTCTTCCATTGTGTTTAGTAATACTTTTAGGAATGAAAGTACTGGTTATTGTTGGGATTTTTATGAAGAACAAGGTGGAAAATATGCCAAAGATATGCATGTATATGCATCTGTAAAAAAAATAAACACGGAAAATTTAGGAGAAGAAACTTCTGCAAAATTAACGTATATTCATTCTTATAATACAAGTAATTTATCCATTAATGGTTTCTACATTGGTTCAAGGTTCGTGGCACCATCGCTTGTTATATCAGGTTCAAGTGATTGTGTACGGTCAGAAATTGATGTTCCAAACATAACTTATTGACTTGAAATATGAAAAAACGTGCATTTATTTTGGGCTGTGGGATGATATTTTTTTCTCCTATTATTATAGATGGATTATGTCGTTACTGCTATTATGATGTTGTAATGGAAATAACGACGATTATAGGTTTCATGATTAGTGGGATTCTTTTTTATTTTGATTCCTATAATAATATGAAGAAAGGAACATGGCTTTTAACGGCTGGAATATTGTTATTTAGTCCCATTTTTGCTAATGCATTTGTAGACTATTATAACTATAATTTCATAATAGAAATTTCGATTATCATAGCTTGTATGATATGTGGAGTCTTGTATTATTTTGATTGTTATTTTAGAAACTGAAGAAAAAGGATGTGTTTAAACTATGAGAAAACTGAAAAATATAGTGGCAACTTTATTAATTTGCAGTTTAATATCACCTATAGCTGCATATGCTTCAATTGATGATTGTGCATCAATTGATATATTGCAATGAAAAGAACTATCAATTAGAGGAAAATTTAGATGTTTTAAATGATTTGCACAGCGCTGAATTAATTAAGGAGGATATTTTAACTTCAATGAAGGAAAATCCCGATTTGATTCCAGTTGAAGTAGTTCAGAAGGAATTTTATCTTTCAGAAACTTATGCAGACGATGGTACAATAGTAGATAGTCATCTTATGACAGAGGGCGAAGTAAATGAATTGAAGAACAATATAGTTCCATATGCAGGTACAACTGATTCTACAACAAGAGGGAAATTATATTTCACGGGTACCCTTTATCAGAATTCGTCTACAGGTGGTTATAATTTGAGCTTCAGAGCAGAGTGGGAAAAAGGTACTTGGATCATTCTTGTGGATAGTCCAGATAATCCTTCTGCCGGAAATGACTTTATTGCAGTAGATTGGGAAGGTGACGGAAAAGCATTTAAGATAGCATCTTCTAGTATCAGCGGAACATATCAAGTTGATGGGAAAGCTGTTGGTATAAACCAATCATATAAGTCTTCTTATTACGGAATTGGTTGGGATTTTGCCGAACGAAAAAACTCATCGGATGGGAAATATAGATATTTTGTAGATACTATAACAGGAAATGTTAATTTGGATAAGGTTAATTCCGGGACACAAGGAAAAAGTGCTGGATTAAATCTTATATATTATCACACATATAGTGATTTAGATTATAGTCTAACTTTAGTGCCGAATGCAAATGGATTTCTCAGTTTCGTTTGTACCCCAAATTCGAATGTGATACCTCTTGCCTTAAGATTTAGAATGAATTATTAAAATTTTTTATAATATCTACATTCTTTTATCAGGAATATGGCCTTTAAAAGCCCTATTCCTGATATTTTTTGTTTCTTCACATAGGATATGTGAATGTCAATAAAAATGTGAGCCGCTTGCTGAAGAAAATTTAAGCCAGTTCTCCAAATAGTCTTTAGGTGATAGACATGGCTATTCATATCTAACATCTAAGAAGAAAATGTTAAATAGTCGATCGTGGCAACTGCCATTTTTGCAATTCATTTTATTTTCTTTTAACTGTTCATATCCTGGAAACGTTGGCTTTCCCGTTCCAGCAATTCAATTACCTTTTGTTCTGGCGGCGTCATGGGATGATCACCATGATGAAGCCATCCTACAGACATCGTGACGTCAAATTCCGGCACATCTAGCTTGCACAATTGTACACTGTAGGTTCGATTGCTGTTTTCAATCTCTTTTTCTGGCATAATTAACATCGCTTCCGTACTAGCTACATACTTACGCAGATTGGCCAAATCATTGATAGAGACAACTTCTCTCTGATAACCTCGCTGTTTAAAGAAATTGTAGGTCAGTTCATCCATTTTAAAAGCTAAGGAAACCAAGTCATATTGCAGAAGTTCCGAAAAAGCAATTTGTTTTTTCCCACACAGAGGATGATTTTTTCCCACACAAATACATTGCCGATCCTGGAAGATTTGTTTGTACTCCAAATGATAACGATGCAGTTCCGTAATGATATCGCTTTCATTGAGTGCATTAAAATTGATGAATCCCAAGTCCAATTCCTTTTGTGCGACAGCTTTGATAATATCTTTAATATATTGGCGTTGCGTTAGGACATAAAGTCCCGGATACTGCCGCTTTACCTGAATCATTACATCAGTAATAATATTCATGCAAAAATGACTGCTGCCGCCGATACGTACCTCGCCGGTAAGTTCATCACTGTTAAAACCGGCTGCCAGTAGAGCGTCTACTTCTTCTATGATAGCCTTTGCCCGAGCTAATACCGCTTTGCCTTCTGTTGTAAAGGAAACGCCGCGCTTACTGCGATTGAGGATAGTGGTGCCCAGCTCTTCCTCCAAATTGATTAGTGCCAAGCTGACTGTAGATTGGGAAATGTACAGTTCTTGAGCTGCACGGGAAATAGAGCCGTACTGCTCTACTGCTACTAAAAATCTGAATTGATTTAGTTGCATATTGTCACCTCTGCCTGTTAAAAATTTCTTTATATAATAATTATACAAAATGCAGGGAAACTTTACAATGCTTTGAAGCAAAATAAAAAATGAGAGAGAAATCACATTAAAAGGATTTTTTCATTTTTTGAAAGATGGTGATGCAAAAGTGAATGCGTTAAGTGCGCCTGTTGTTGGCTGATTATAACTATTTATATGCTACGCAATAAAAAAATCTGACGCTATCCGTGCATATTTCCGATGAACAATGAGAAACTACAGAGAGTTAATGTAGAAATACGCTGTATACAAATAGCAGGACGCCTGGAACCAAGAAGAGATAACAGGCGATATTCATCTGCGTGTATTTCTTTTTGCTGATGGCAAAGTCTCGTGATTTATTGCTCAGCTGTACTAAAGCAATTATCTTAAACACTGCAGAAATGAGAATAAGTATATAGGAAAGAATTTCTAGAGCAGCAAACATGATAAACCTCCTAAAAATATTGTTTGTTGCTTATTATAACGTATTTTTGTTTGATTGTCTATTGGAGGGATTTCATGCTGGGGATCAGTTTGCGGGTGTTGCTGGTATATTTATTGTTATTGCTTGCCATGCGAATTATGGGAAAGCGGGAGATCGGGCAGTTATCGAATTTGGATTTTGTGGTGGCAATTGTAGTAGCGGAATTGGCAACATTGCCTATTACAGACCACAATTTGAGCTTAATGCAGAGCGTGCTGCCGATGTTGATTATTACGGCATTACAGGTGACAGTATCCATGCTGTGTCTGAAAAGTAATCGGTTTCGTCGGTTTTTATATGGAAGGCCCAATGTATTGATTGCTCAAGGTAAGCTGCAGATGGCAGAGATGCGTAAGGCCCGATATAATATTGATGACTTGCTCAGCCAATTGCGGCAAAAGGACATTTTTGACGTCGCTGATGTGAATTATGCGGTGCTAGAAACTTCCGGCGATTTAACGGTGACAGTGAAGCCGGAGCTTTGTCCGGTGAACCGGCGTGACTTGCATTTAGAGTGTCCTGTGCAATTTTACGGTATGCCGTTAACTCTCATTGATGATGGTGAGATCAACTGGAAAGGCATGGAAGATAATGGATTGACAGAGAAATGGCTGATGGAAAAGTTGGAGCAGTATGAGATTGAAAATCCTGCGCAAATATTTTTTGCCAGTTTAAGCTGTGATGGGACCTTTTATATTATCACTCGCGAAGAAGCTCTGTGTACAAGGGAAAAAATTCATTAAAGGCCGTTTCTGCTCATATAGTAGAGCAGGAGGCGGTGCAAAATGATAATACAATTATTAGCAGGTTTGTTAACGATTTTGATTGGAGCGGAATTATTCACAAATGGCGTAGAATGGTTAGGCAGCCGACTAGGCTTGTCGGAAGGCACAGTCGGCAATTTATTGGCGGCAGTAGGCACCGCATTGCCAGAGTCCATCATACCCTTAGTGGCGTTTTTGAGTGGGGATAAGGAAGCGATGCATATTGGAATCGGCGCCATTCTGGGCGCACCCTTTATGTTGGGCACGTTGGCCATGTTTGTAACTGGTTTCAGCGCATGGCTGTTTTGGGGAAGACGTACAGGACGAAAAATTCTTCATGTAGATGCGGCTTTGATTCGACGGGATTTACGGTTTTTTTTGATAATGTATCTCACGGCTGTGAGTGCAGCTTTTATGCCCCAATGGTGTAAACCTTTTTTTGCTGTTGGATTAATTACAGGGTATTTGATGTATGCCTGGCAAGCGGTACATGGCGGCCAATCGTTGTCTGATGATGGATTGCGGAAGCTGTATTTGAGCCGAAGTACAAAACCAGCTTATTTTCTGATTGTACTGCAATTGCTTTTAGGGCTGGGGGCTATTGTAGGCGGTGCAGAGTATTTTATTAACGGAATTCAGTACGCGGCGCAAATATATGGAATTCATCCGTTAGTTTTGTCCATGATTATCGCTCCTGTTGCCACGGAATTGCCGGAAAAATTCAACAGTGTGATTTGGGTAGCCCATGGGAAAGATCGGTTAGCTTTGGGTAATGTGACTGGTGCTATGGTGTTTCAAAGTACAATGATTCCAGCTATGGGTATTTTGCTCAGTGATTGGAGATTGAATATGGCTGCGGGGCTTAGCAGTGTTTTTTTATTGCTGACGATAAGTAGTTTATATATTACCATATGCCGTAAGAATTGCGTACCAATTTCTGCGCTGAGTTTCTGTGGGTTAGGATATTTAGGGTTCATTTTGGCAATACTGTGGAGTATATTTTAGTAAAAGCATCAAACCTACAGAAAAATTTTTGTATACAAATATTTTCTCATAAGATAAAATAGAAAATACAAATATCAAAAATAGAAAGTTCAGGTAGGTTGTTATGTATCAAGCAAAGCATGCAGCAAAATCACCAAGAGAGATTTCAAAGAAGAAACGCAAAAGTAGCAGTGTATTACAGGCTGCTGGTATGCTCACTGTGATGATGGCATTGTCTCGCATATTAGGATTTGTACGAGATATTTCTGTCAGTAGTACCTTCGGTATTAGCTGGCAAGCAGATGCTTATTCAGCAGCATTCACCATTCCTGATCTGATTTATTTTGCGTTAGTGGGTGGAGGACTTAGTTCTGCATTTATTCCAGTGTTCAGCAGTTATTTGGCTACAGATAAAGAGGAAGATAGCGCGATTATGGCCAGTACCATTTTGAATATTGTGGGTTTGGCTGCATTGGCTTTGGTAGCGATAGGGCTATTGTTTACACCTCAGTTGGTGAACTTGATGCTGGACTTTAATGAAGAGCGAACAATCAATTTAACAGTAGTATTGACACGCATTATGTTTGCACAATGTTTTTTTATGTGTTTGGCAGGGATTGCACAGGGAATTTTACAGTGCTATAAAGAGTTTACCGTGCCGGCACTGGGCGCTGTAGTCTATAATGTCGCGATTATCGTTATAGGTCTGTTATTATATCGGCAGATTGGGATTATGGGCTTTACCATCGGCGTTGTAGTCGGTGCAGCGTTGAATCTTCTGATGCAGATTAGAGCCTTACGGCAATATGATTTTAAGTATCGCTTTGTGTTGCAGCTAGGGCATCCTGGTGTGAAAAAGTTTTTTCTGTTGCTCTTGCCGGTGGTGCTTGGCCTTTCTATGAATGAAATTAACTTGGTTGTGATTCAGAATCTGGCTTCTGGTTTGGGTGAGGGTGTAGTATATGCACTGAAACAAGCGCAGCGAATTATGATGCTGCCGGTGGGTATTTTTGCTTCGGCCATTGGCTTATCATTTTTCCCGACGATGACCGATCATGTGGCCAAGGGAGAGATCACAGCTTATAAGAAAAATTTGACAATGGGTTTGCGTACCATTATTTTTATCACGTTACCTGCGGCAGTAGGACTGATGGCATTGAGTCACCCCATAGCGCGGGCTATGTACCAGCAATTTCAGACAACGCCAGAAGAAGTACAGCTGGTAGCTACGATTTTAGTGTTTTATTGTATTGGGATTGTAGGTTATTCGGCACAGCAAATTTTGAACAGAGGCTTTTATGCAATACAGGATACGAAATCACCAGTACAGATTAATGTATTTGTGCTGCTCTTTAATATTATATTGAGCATTTTATTGGTAAAAGCGATGGAATATCGTGGCTTGGCGCTTGCCTATTCTATTTCTGGTTTGTTGAGTATGCTGGTGCTGGGTTTTGCATTGCGACGAAAGATTGGACCTTTTGGCGGACGTTCTCTGGTAAAGTCTGCTCTGCAGTCTATCATTGCGTCAGCAGTGATGGGTGTGACTGTATATCTCACAGCAGGTGGTTTAGAGCAAGTGCTGGATGTTACAGGAAAGGTTATGCAAGTGGGGCAAGTGTTGATTAGTGTGATGGTAGGCGTGTTGGTATATGCACTGATGGCAATCATGATGCGTATGGAGGAAGTGCGTATGATGTTAAGTGTCGTGCGAAGAAAATTGCATCGATAATGTTGCCTTTACTTGACAGAAAGGCAGCAATCTCGTATTCTAAAGAATAAGGTATGACAGGAGTATTTGACTTATGAATATTTGGCGGACAAGCTATGGCAAAGGAGTGGAAAGTAAATGGAGAATTTGCAAGTAAATGAGGGGAAAGAATGTGTGCGTATAGTGGACGGAGTAGGTTATGAGCGGTATGCAATTGGTACCCATGTCATTACCAACGAAGACAACATTGTAGATGTTGTGAAAAAATATGCTGTGCCGCATATGCAACAAAATGATATTCTTTTTATGTCGGAAAAGGCGGTGGCTTGTACGCAAAACAGAGCGATTCCTATGGATACAATCAAACCGAGACTTTTGGCGCGTATATTGGTGAAGTTCGTTTATAGGTCGCCTCATGGATTGGGTCGTACTTTGCCTGAAACAATGGAGATTACTTTGCAGCAGGCTGGTACACCTCGTATCCTTTTTGCTGCTTTCTGCTCTGCTATTGGGAAGCTGTTTAAAAAACGGGGGATTTTTTATGCAATTGCAGGCGAGGCTGTACGTGCTATTGACGGACCTTGTCCCGGTGCGTTGCCGCCAATGGACCGTTGTGTGACATTAGGACCTGAAAATCCAGAGAAAGTAAGCAAGGAAATTTCTCAGGCAATCGGCTACGATGTGGCGATTATTGATGCCAATGATTTAAATATCGAAATTCTTGGCTTTTCTGGAAAGAAGAAGCAAGTGAAATTGTTGGAAGAAGCGCTTCGTGACAACCCGTTAGGTCAGGGACGGGAATGTACACCCATGGGAATTTTGCGCAAAGTAGAATAACAGGAGTGTGCCATGCATCATATCTTTGTAGATTTTGAGATGAATCATATTGCCGGTCAATATGAGGAAGAGCGCAGCTTCAGTAAAATGGAAATTGTGGAGATAGGTGCAGTCATGTTGGACGAGCACTATCAGGAAATTAGCAGCTTTCAATCCTATGTGAAACCGGAATATAATGATAAAATAGAAAAACAATGTACTAAGGTGACAGGTATTACCACAGAGACGGTAGCTGATGCGCCGAGACTGTGGCCTGTGCTGCAGCAGTTTTTGGAGTGGTGCGGCAACGAGGACCTAACCGTATACGCGTGGAGTGACAGTGATTTACAGCAGTTAAAGCGAGAAATGAATTTGAAGGAGATCGAGTGTAAGGGTTTACACCGACTGTGTAATAATTGGGTAGATTTTCAACGAATTTTCTGTGATCTGCTGGGAATTGGCAAGCGTGTAGCGTTAAAGCATGCGGTGAATGCGATTCATTCTGAGTTTGACGGCGCTGAGCATGATGCGTTGTGGGATGCGCGCAATACTGCAAAAATTTTTACTCTATCGAAAAATGAGACAGAATTTCATCGCATTATGGGACCGGTTATTGAAGCCTTTAAACCTGCGGCTCCTATGACCTCCACATTGGGGGATTTATTTCCTGACATGGCGAAACTGTTGGAGCACAATTGATAGTGATTGGGCTGCAGTTGCAGGAGTGAAATTGTGTGATTTGATATCCTGGGTGATATTACCTGGGATATTTTTTGTGGATAGAATGTTTGGAAAAAAGGATTTTAACATGGGTACGGTGAAATATAATTACGAAAAAATATATTGTTTTGACGATTTTATTGGAAAGATGTTAAAAATAGTAGAAAAAATATGTATATTTGCAGCGTTTTTGCCAAGAATCGTAAAATTGGGGAATGCAAGATAAATTGAAAGGTAAAGAGGGTTGTAGATGATGGATGTGTTGCAGGACAAGATGCAATCAGAGCAAGATATAGAGGAAAATATAGAGAACCAAGCAAAACTGCCAGTAGTGCCGTTGCGGGGAATGGTTATTTTTCCAAACACAGAGATGCATTTGGATTTAGGACGAAAATTTTCTATTCAGGCTGTACAGGAAAGCGCACAAAATAATACGGAGGTTTTATTGGCTTTTCAAAAAAATGCAGAACAAGGCTTACCTAGTGCTGAGGATTTGTATGAGATTGGTGTAGTAGCAAAGGTAAAACGTACCATCTCCTTGCCGACAGAAGGAATGCGGGTGTTGGTAGCAGCCCTGTATCCAGTAAGAGTATTAGGGTATCATATTGGGGAAGAACGGATTACTGCGGTGTATGAGGAACTGCCTATGCCCGAATATGACTCGGAAAAATTGGAAGTGAAAATAAGAGCGTTGCGCCATCAGTTTGAAGCCTATTTAAAGCGGAGCAGTCGTGTAGGTGCAGAACAACTGAAACAAATTATGGATACTGACCCGCTGGTATTTCAGTTAAATATGATGTGCAGCTACTTAAATGTAAAGCCGGAGGAACGCTATGCATTATTGGCAGAGCAGGATGTGGAGCAGCGCATCGACGCGATGCTGGAGCTCATTGTGCGGGAAGCCAATTTTGCTGAATTGGAGCGGGAATTGAATGAAAAAGTTAAAATTCAAGTAGATAAGAGTCAAAAGGAATATTATCTGCGGGAAAAGATGAAAGTCATCAGTGACGAATTAGGTGAAGGTGAAAGTCGTTCTGAAGAAGTACACGCTTTTAAGGAAAAGTTGGAAACACTACAGTTGGACAAAACGACACGGGAAAAAATAGAAAAGAGTATCAACCAACTGTTAAAAATCAGTACGATGTCACCGGAATATTCGGTATTACGCAATTATGTGGAGACGGTATTGGAGTTACCATGGAATCAGTACAGTGAGGATTGTTTGGATATCAAACAGGCGGAACTTGTTCTGAATCGGGATCATTATGGCTTGGAAAAGGTCAAGGAACGAATTTTAGAGTCTTTGGCGGTACGTCAGCTGCGCAACGATAATAAAGGCTCTATCTTATGTCTGGTTGGGCCGCCGGGCGTGGGGAAAACATCTCTGGCGCATTCTATTGCTGAGGCGTTAAATCGAAAATACGTACGCATTTCACTAGGCGGCGTGCGGGATGAAGCGGAAATTCGCGGGCATCGCCGCACCTATGTGGGTGCTATGCCGGGACGTATTATTCGCGGTATGATCGAAGCAGGTACCGCCAATCCGGTATTTTTGATGGATGAGATTGACAAAATGACTACAGATTTTCGCGGCGATCCATCCTCCGCACTGTTGGAGGTACTGGATCCGGCACAAAATAATACCTTCAGCGACCATTTTATCGAGTTGCCTTTTGATTTATCCAAAGTATTGTTTATCACTACAGCGAATTCACTGCAGACAATTTCACAGCCGCTGTTGGACCGCATGGAAGTGATAGAGCTATCCAGTTATATTGAAGATGAGAAAGTGCAGATTGCGCAGCGGTATTTATTGCCCAAACAATTGAAAGAACATGGTCTGGGAGAAAAACAGGTGTACATTTCTGCCAATACCATCTTGCAGATTATCCGCGACTATACCAGAGAATCTGGTGTACGTAGTCTGGAACGGCAGTTGGCCTCTATCTGCCGTAAAGCTGCTCGGGAAGTTTTGGATAAAAATAAAAAAAGAGTGCGTGTGGACTTACACAATCTAGAACGCTATTTAGGTCGACCTAAATATATGCGCAATTTAGAAACCTTACAGGATGAGGTGGGCAAGGTAACAGGGATGGCCTGGACTTCTGTAGGCGGTGAAACGCTGAATATTGAAGTGAATACCTTCCCTGGTAAAGGAGAATTATTATTGACTGGCCAGCTGGGCGATGTGATGCAGGAATCTGCGCGATTGGGGTTCAGTTATGTGCGCAGCATTGCCGATAGCTTTGGAATTGATGCAGAATTTTTCGAAAAAAATACCACACATATTCATATTCCAGAAGGTGCTACGCCCAAGGATGGTCCGTCGGCAGGTATTTCTATGGCTACGGCAGTCATTTCAGCGCTGACGAAGCGCGCTGTGCGTAAAGAATTTGCCATGACAGGAGAGCTGACGTTGCGGGGCAGGGTCCTACCAGTAGGTGGTATTCGTGAAAAAGTGTTGGCTGCGCATCGGGCGGGATGTACCAAGATTATTTTACCGCAGGAAAATCTCAAGGATACTGAAGAAATTCCAGCAGAAATTCAGAAATATTTAGAATTTTATCCTGTACAGAACTTGCAGCAGGTATTAGATTTAGCTCTGGTGGAGGCATCGTTATGATTGTAAAAAACGCTGAATTTGTAATCAGTGCAGTGGGACCAAAGCAGTATCCGGATGATCACTTGCCGGAAATTGCACTGGCAGGTCGCAGTAATGTGGGAAAATCTTCGTTGATCAATAAATTCATCAATCGCAAAAATTTGGCCCGCACCAGCAGCAAGCCGGGAAAAACACAAACACTGAATTACTATCGCATCAATGGCAACCAGTTCTATTTTGTTGATCTGCCTGGCTATGGCTTTGCGCAAGTAAGTCAGAGCGTGAAGGAAAAATGGGGACATTTTATTGAAGCATATTTAGTCAAACGGGAGAATCTCTGTGGTGTGATTCAACTAGTGGATTTGCGACATCCGCCCAGTAAAGATGATATTGCGATGTATGATTGGTTGATGCAGCTGCAAAAAGAAGTATTAGTAGTAGCAACTAAATGTGATAAGGTGTCAAAAGGCCAGTGGCAAAAACATATAAAACAAATAAGAGAAGGTTTGAAAGCTGATAAAAGTCAGCAGATTGTGGTATTTTCTGCTGAGACAGGACAAGGCTTAGAGGAATTGCATGCTTGGGTAGAAAAGCATATTGCTGGGGCGCCGTTTGCATTAGAAGAAAATTCTGGGGATTGACGTTTTATAAAGGAGAGAACCATGATAAGATGCAGACATTGCCTGCAGAAAGAATTTTTGTAATTGCTGACGGTTTTTGAATTGTAGTAAAACCATAAATATAGCATAAAACAGTTAGTTTTTGAAACAGTGATTCTTTATGTAAAATTGGAGAGTGACTGTTTTCTTTTTGAGAAGATAATTCAAAATATAAAATAAAATTGCAGATTGTTCTGAAATCTGCTTTACTTTGCTACTTTAGTATGATAAAATGCTAAATAGATTTACAACCAAATGATTTGGAGGAGAAAAAAATGAAAAAAAGATGGATGAAAGTATTGGCTTTGGCATTGGTAGCTGGGATGGCTTTAACTGCCTGCGGCGGAAATGACAAACAGGATGCAAAACAAGAAAATAATGGTGACAATGCAGCGTTAACCTATGCAGTAGAGGCCGGCTCTGCAGGAGAAGCAGTTGCACAGGAGAATCAATTCAAATACAATTCTGTAGCTTCTCAGGCTGATGCTCTGATGGAAGTGGCTTCTGGGACATCGGATGCAGCAATTATTGATTTGCTGATGGCTGGTGCGATGATTGGGGAAAACACAAGCTATCCAGATTTAGTACTGGGTGATGAACTGACAACCGAAGAATACGGCGTTGGTTGCCGTAAAGGTTCTGATTTGGCATCCTATATCAATGCGGTATTTGCAGAAACCTATGCGGACGGTACCATGCAAGAGATTGCAACAACCTATGGCGTGCAGGAAGCACTGTTAGAGCAGGCAGATAGTGAATTTACTGCAAGTGATGCGGACAGCGATGTTGCTTATATTCAGGACAAAGGGACTTTGATTGTAGGGATTACCGAATTCGAACCTATGGACTATAAAAACGAAAACGGTGACTGGATTGGCTTTGATGCAGATATGGCCCGCAAGGTTGCAGAAAAACTGGGTGTGGAAGTACAGTTTGTAATTATTGACTGGGATAATAAAATCATGGAATTGGATTCCAAAAATATTGACGTAGTATGGAATGGCATGACTTTAACCAGTGAAACGACTGGAGCAATGGAGTGCACTAATGCATACTGCAATAATGCACAGGTTGTTGTAGTGCCTGCTGCAAAATAAATGCTCGTAATATAAAAAGGTGCAAGGGCAGCGTGAGGCTGCCTTTGCTGTTTTACATAATAAAAAAGGGAGAAGTATTTATGTTTTGGATTGTCACACAGGGACTTTTAAGTGGCTTGGCAACTACATTTCAAATTTTTATCCTGACATTGGTCTTTGCATTGCCGCTGGGGTTGGTATTAGCACTAGGCACGATAAGTAAATGGAAACTGTTGAGCTACTTTATTCAGGTGATTGTGTGGATTATTCGTGGAACACCGTTGATGCTGCAGTTGATCATTATTTTTTATGGCCCCGGTTTGTGGTTGGATCACAATATCTGGAGCGGTGGCGAGACAGGTCGGATTACTGCCACAGTTGTGGCCTTTACTATCAACTATGCCTGCTATTTTTCTGTTATTTTTCGCGGTGGGATTGAAGGGGTTCCTGCTGGGCAGCGAGAAGCCGGAGAAGTGTTAGGTATGACAAAAGGGCAAATCTTTTTTAAAGTCACTTTGCTGCAAATGATCAAACGGATTGTACCACCCATGTCTAACGAAATTATTACATTAGTAAAAGATACATCATTGGCGCGTATTATCGCTGCTTATGAATTGACTTTTACTGGATATTCGTTTATGAAGTCAACAGGGATTACTTGGCCGTTGTTTTACACGGGCGTATTCTATTTGATTTTTGTAGGAATCTTGACGTTGCTATTCAATTATATCGAGCGCAAACTGGATTATTTCAAATAGGGAGGCGTAGCTTACATGGCAATATTAGAAGCAAACCATATTGAAAAACATTTTGGCAATACGAAAGTGTTGAAAGATGTGAGCCTCGAGCTGGATGAGGGGGATACCTTGGCTATTATCGGTTCTTCCGGTTCGGGAAAAACGACCTTGTTGCGCTGTCTTAATTTTTTGGAGCGACCTGATCACGGGACGATTTCTGTGAGGGGCGAAAAACTGTTTGATGCAGCATGGACGCTTAAAGAACAGGAAAAAGATTTGCGGCAAAAACGCTTGCATTTTGGAATGGTGTTTCAATCCTTCAATTTGTTTCCCCAATATACTGCTTTAGAGAATGTAATGTTGGCAGAACAGTTGTTAGCGAAAGAACAGCCTGATTTTAAGCAAAATAAAAAGAAACTTTATTCTGATATTGAAGCCCATGGACGCATTTTGTTGGCGCAAATGGGGTTGTCTGACAGGATGGATCACTATCCCCATCAGCTTTCTGGTGGTCAGCAGCAGCGGGTAGCGATTGCTCGGGCATTGGCACTGAATCCAGACATTCTTTGTTTTGATGAGCCGACCTCGGCATTGGACCCAGAGCTGACAGGGGAAGTGTTAAAGGTAATTCGCAGCCTGGCAGAGAACAAGACAACGATGGTCATTGTCACCCATGAGATGTCCTTTGCCCGTGATGTGGCCGATCAGATTATGTTTATGGACGGCGGTGTTGTGGTAGAAAGGGGTCCAGCGAAACAGCTGATGGATCATCCGCAGGAAGAACGGACAAAAAAATTCCTGTCTCGTTATACACAAGGCTGACGGACAATTGTATATGAATAAAGAGGCATTTTCAGAGATAAGTGGAAATGTCTTTTTATTATTCAGAGGCGTTTTTATGTTGAGAATATATAAAAGAAAATTGGATATGTAAAGATTAAGAAAGACATGAAGGACAAACTGTTATTTAACATAGAGATTTTGAAAATATAAAAATAAAGAATTGCCTGTCTTTATAACTATTTATTTTTTATACTATATGTTATAATTTTCATAATGGATTGTTTGTAACGGAAAAAAGGAGGACGGCAAATGCACCCTGATGTAAAGGAAATTTTATTTGATGAAGACCAAATTGCGGCGCGGGTAGCAGAATTGGGCAGACAAATCAGTGAAGACTATGCCGGACAGGAAGTGCTTGTGGTCTGTGTGTTAAATGGAGCGATGCCTTTTACCGCTGACCTGCTGCGCAAGCTGGACGGACAGGTGTGCTTGGATACTATCGCAGCATCCAGCTATGGCAGCGGCACCATATCCAGTGGAACAGTAAAGATTACGAAAGAATTAAAGACGGACATCGTTGGACGCAATGTGCTTTTGGTGGATGATGTATTTGATACAGGTCTTACCATGAGTTTGTTGGTACAAACCTTGCAGGCAAGAGGCGCAAAATCCGTAAAGAGCTGCGTATTTTTAGACAAAACTGCCCGACACAGCGTAGCTTATCGACCTGACTATGTGGGCTATGAGATTCCCGATGCCTTTGTAATTGGTTATGGATTAGATTATAATGAGCAATACAGGCAACTGCCCTATGTGGGAATTATAAAACCAGAAGCAGTGAGATGAAAGCAGAAAAATGTAAAATTGCTTGTCATAGTATACAAATGTATTGTAGAATAAGATATTCAAAGGATTAAAACAAAAATAGTAAAATTTTGAGAGAGGATGGGGAAGCTTCTGTGAAAAATGAGATGATTATTGTATTGGATTTTGGTGGTCAGTACAATCAATTGATTGCCCGGCGGGTGAGAGAGTGCAATGTATATTGTGAGGTACACCCTTATACTATGACAATAGAGAAAATAAAAGAACTGAATCCCAAAGGAATTATTTTTACCGGAGGGCCAAATAGTGTCTATGGCGATGATGCACCCAGCTATTCCACAGAAATTTTTGAATTGGGGATTCCAGTATTGGGGATTTGCTATGGTTCCCAGTTGATTGCGCATCTTTTAGGCGGTAAAGTTGAAACTGCACCTGTGAGTGAATATGGTCATACCGAAGTACAGGTGGACAATCAGTCAATCTTATTTGACAATGTCACAGCCAATACAGTTTGCTGGATGAGCCATACCGATTATATTGCGCAAATGCCGGAAGGTTTTAATATGACGGCACATACTGCAGTATGTCCTGTAGCTGCTATGGAGAATGCCGAGCGCAAAATTTATGCAACGCAGTTCCATCCTGAAGTAATGCATACCAAAGAAGGTATGAGAATGCTATCCAACTTTGTGTATAAGGTGTGTGGCTGTAGCGGTGATTGGAAAATGGATGCCTTTGTAGAAACCACCATTGCGCAGATTCGGGAAAAGGTTGGCGACGGCAAAGTGTTGTGCGCATTGTCTGGCGGTGTGGATTCTTCAGTGGCTGCCGTAATTTTGGCCAAAGCTGTAGGCAAGCAGTTGACTTGTGTTTTTGTGGATCATGGTTTGTTGCGTAAAAATGAAGGCGATGAAGTAGAAGCTGTATTTGGTCCAGATGGTCCTTACGATTTAAATTTCATTCGTGTGAATGCCCAACAGCGTTTTTATGACAAATTGGCAGGTGTGACAGAACCAGAAACAAAGCGAAAAATCATCGGAGAAGAATTTATCCGTGTGTTTGAGGAAGAAGCCAAGAAAATCGGCGCGGTGGACTTCCTGGTGCAGGGGACTATCTATCCGGATGTGATTGAAAGCGGATTGGGGAAATCTGCAGTCATTAAGTCGCATCATAATGTAGGCGGATTGCCTGATTATGTGGATTTCAAAGAAATCATTGAACCGCTGCGTTTATTGTTTAAGGATGAAGTGCGCAAAGCCGGTTTGGAATTAGGAATTCCAGAATATCTGGTATATCGTCAGCCGTTCCCTGGTCCGGGCTTAGCCATTCGGATTATTGGAGAAGTGACCGAAGAAAAAATAAAAATTCTGCAGGATGCTGATGCGATTTATCGGGAAGAAGTGGACAAGGCCGGATTATCCCGCGGAATTGGTCAATATTTTGCAGCACTGACCAACATGCGTTCCGTAGGTGTTATGGGCGATTTCCGTACCTATGACTATGCCGTGGCCCTGCGGGCAGTAGAAACTTCCGATTTCATGACCGCCGATTCCTTCGAGATGCCATGGGAAGTGTTGAAAAAAGTAACCAACAGAATTGTAAACGAAGTAAAAGGTGTGAACCGTGTGCTGTATGATTGCACCGGCAAACCGCCAGCTACAATAGAGTTCGAGTAAAGAAGGATTGCATATTATGGCTGATTTGGAACAGAAATTCAAATTAGAACTTGAAGATAAAATGCGCAGAGCAAAAAAAGAATGCCAATACAATCCGACCCGGTTTAATCAGATGCTTTCAAAGTACGGAGCCGTAGAAACAGCCAAACGACTAATTTCCAACGCAAAGAAAACCGGAATTGTTTCCGATGGGTTTACAACATTGTATTTGTGTGGTCGTTTAGATTTAACTGTGGAACATTCCGTATGCAAGAAAGAGTATCAACCTCTTTTTTCATCGGACGAAATTGCATATTGTGAGGAACTATTGAAAACCTCGTAGTTGTATTTTTGCCCTTTGCATGGTAAAATAGCCCTATTCACTATTTGAGCAAACCCAATATATTTGTACTCCCGTTATCATATCTGATAACAATATGATAACAGCCCAATCGTATAGGCTGAATAATATGGATATATCAAATAATCAAAAGAACAGGGCATTATATTTCCGAAGCAAAATCCGTTAGGATATGATGCCTAGCATAGAGTTCGAATAATTGTGGAAACGGCGCAAACTATATTGGTTGAGCGAAAAGTAACCCTTGAAAATAGGGTTTTGACATTAAAATGACATTATAAAAGGGGAAGCGTTATGCAACCCCTTTTATTTTGCGTTTTTTTTCTGGTAGTTTCCTTGAGAGCGGGTAGCTGGAGCGGAGTAGA
Source organism: uncultured Peptococcaceae bacterium (assembly GCA_910585405.1). GTDB lineage: Bacteria > Bacillota > Peptococcia > Peptococcales > Peptococcaceae > UBA7185. The sequence goes on from CAJUDO010000012.1 coordinate 37,527, forward strand.
GACTACTTTTATCAGGTTTTGAAGTGTGATAGAAAAAATATTTTCTGAAGGAGAGATATATGTACGCTGCTGTTTAAGATGTTTATAAATTTTCTTGTTGGGCTATTTATGGTTTCAAGTTTAGTTTTCCATAGTGTTTTAGTAATATTTTCTACGTGGTACACGAGGAGGCTGGCTAGATATATTTTAATCAGTGCAGCAATAGCGTTCAATAATAATAGTTTCAAAAAATTTCTTTTAGGTTTTGAGCTATTGAGGTTTTTCCCTATATTGGAATGGACAAGGTCTTTCATTTCGTTCTGCCAATTTCATTACCGCTTGACGTTTTCGTGCTTCGCGCGTTATCTTGTTCATGAAAAGTCATTCTTTTGTGCTTTGTGGTTTGTGTGAACTTATAATACCACATTGGAATCGACTTCTCTTTTTGGGGCTCAAATCATTTTAACACATACATGCGCAATATATTTTTACTGAGAATCTATGAATTGTTAAAATGCATTTGGCAGTACAAAATGAAAAAGAAGTTATAGTTAAACACTTGTGAAATCATGTAATTGATGTTATAGTAAAGTAAAAGAAGAAAGAAACTTCTTTCCTTGTTACACCACGAAAAAATAGTTCCATGGGTGAGAAAATAATTCTTTCTATCATAAATGAATTGAGAACAATATTTTGCAGCAGTGTGTATACTGCCAAAAGAAAAACAGGAGGCTGAATCATGAGAACACAGGAATCGGGAGAAGATTATTTAGAAGCGATTTTGCTGCTGTATCGCAAGCAGGGCTATGTGCGTTCCACAGACATTGCCAATGCTATGAACTACACAAAAGCAAGTATCAGTCGCGCAGTAAGAATTTTAAAAGATGCGGATTATATCTATTTGGATCCCAATAAAATGATCTTTCTCACAGAAAAAGGGGAAGCGAAGGCGTTGGAAATCTATGAGCGCCATCAGGTGATTGCAGAATATCTGGAAAAAGTGGTAGGCGTAGACCCCGAAACCGCTGACCAGGATGCCTGCCATATGGAGCATATTCTCAGCGATCAAACCTTCGACGGAATTAAGCGTTTGTTGAAAGAAGCGAAGGAAGCATGAGATATATCACAGATGCGCTGTACAAAAAAATGCAGTTATTTCATCTGCCAGTGGATGGGGATATGAGCTTAGCAGATGTGGAAGAACTATTTGGCATTGAAGCCGAAGATTTTTTGCTGCAGGAGTTATTGGCTCGGGATGATTGGTATGATACCTATTTGCCAGAGCCGCTACACAGCCGTTTGTTCGACAGTAATGGTGAGGTTAGTTTGCGGGATCTGGATGATAGCCTTTGGCAGGAGATTCTCCAATATCGGCAGAGCGTCGAACAGGAGTGGGCACAGGCTGCGGCGCAGGCGCAGGAAGAAAAAAGAAAACTTATGACAGCTGCTCCCGAGTTGGGCGCTCTGGTGCAGCTAGATTTGCGTGACAGCGAGATTCGCAGTATTTCCGGGATTGACAGTGATAAGATACAAATTGAGCTTTATCCCCAGTGGGATTTAGGGAAAATTTTAGTGCTGTGCTTTACCGACGTGAAGGACAGCTGGATGAGCCGGATGCATCCCGATGATGCCAACTGGTGGTTGGCGGATGAAATAGCCCTTGATGAAGAGCGTCCAGGGAGGTATACCTTGCAAGCACTCTTTGGCAATGCCGATTTTGTAGGACAACTGCAATTTTCCTTTGCCGGAGTCACTATCAAGGAACGGGAAGACCCGCTGGAATATTAATCTTTTGGAAAAAAAGACGAATTACGCCATGAATTCGTCTTTTTTGTTTGACTTGATAAATTGGTATGTACTATAATATGTCTTATATGATAGGGGGAGAATGCCAATGAATGAACGCTATGATTTTGCCAGTATCGAAAGCAAATGGCAAAAAAAGTGGGCTGAAGAAAAAACATATAAAGTGACAGAAGACAAAAGCAAACCAAAATACTATTGTCTGGAAATGTTTCCGTATCCGTCGGGAAACCTGCACATGGGGCATGTGCGTAACTATTCTATCGGTGATGTCATCGCACGGTTTAAGACCATGCATGGGTATAATGTACTGCATCCCATTGGTTGGGATTCCTTTGGCTTGCCAGCTGAAAATGCGGCTATCAAACACAAGACGCCGCCTGCCAAGTGGACCAAAGAAAATATTGCCAATATGAATCGCCAGCTGCATGCCATGGGCTTGAGCTATGACTGGGACCGGGAAGTAACGACCTGTCTGCCCGAATATTATAAATGGACGCAATGGTTTTTCCTGCAGTTCTACAAAAAGGGTCTGGCCTACAAAAAAGGCGCTTCGGTGAACTGGTGTCCGGGATGTCAGACAGTGCTGGCCAATGAACAGGTGGTAGAAGGAAAATGCGAGCGCTGCGACAGTGTAGTAGAGAAAAAATCTCTGGAGCAGTGGTTCTTCAAAATTACAGAATATGCGGACCGCCTGTTGAAAGATTTGGACAAACTGCAAGGCTGGCCTAATAAAGTGCGCGTCATGCAGGAAAACTGGATTGGCCGCAGCGAAGGGGCAATTTTGCGTTTTCCGGTGCAGGAAAGCGACGATATCATTGAAGTATTCACCACTCGCCCTGACACGGTGTTTGGGTTGAGTTATATGGTACTGGCGCCGGAGCATCCATTGGTGGAGAAACTGATTGCTGGCACCAAATATGAGGCGGACGTGCGCGCATTTGTGAAAGAAGTTCAGCAGATGACAGAAGTGGAACGAGTATCCACAGAATTAGAGAAAAAAGGAATTTTCATCGGCGCCCATGTAGTTAGTCCCGCGGACGGTAAAATCGTACCAATCTTAGTGGGGAACTATATTATTTATGAATACGGCACCGGTGCTGTTATGGGCGTACCAGCTCATGATGAACGAGATTTTCTGTTTGCGAAAAAGTATGACCTGCCTATCACCATCGTGGTTATGCCCGAAGGGAAAGAACTGCGCGTAGAGGATATGACAGAGGCCTCCAAAGAAAACGGCATTATGGTCAATTCCGGGCAGTTTAACGGCATGAAAAACGAAGACGCCAAAAAAGCCATCGTTGACTACCTGGCCGAAAAGGGCATGGGCGAGATGAAGGTCAACTTCCGCCTGCGCGACTGGTTGATTTCCCGTCAGCGCTTCTGGGGCGCACCCATTCCCATTATTTATTGCGACCATTGCGGTACGGTACCAGTGCCGGAGGAGCAGCTGCCAGTTATGCTGCCCCATGATGTAGATTTCAAACCAACAGGAGAATCTCCATTAAAATATATGGAAGAATTCGTGAATACCACTTGTCCTATCTGCGGTCGTCCTGCACGCAGGGAGACAGACACCATGGATACCTTTGTGTGCTCCAGCTGGTACTATCTGCGTTACACCGATGCGCGCAACGACAAAGAAGCCTTTGCCAAGGAAAACGCAGACCACTGGATGAATGTAGACCAATATATCGGCGGTGTAGAACATGCCATTCTGCATTTATTGTATGCGCGGTTTTTCACCAAAGTACTCTATGATATGGGCTTAGTCAGTGTCGATGAGCCGTTCCAGAATCTGCTCACCCAGGGTATGGTGCTCATGGACGGCAGCAAGATGTCCAAATCCAAGGGCAACATCGTCAGTCCTGAGGCAATTATTGATAAATTCGGCGCAGATACTGCCCGCCTGTTTATCCTGTTTGCTGCACCGCCGGAACGGGATTTGGAATGGAATGATCAGGCTGTAGAAGGCTGTTATCGGTTTATCAATCGCGTGTGGCGCCTTGCCTATGACTATGTACAGAGTCGTGGCGGTGAGAACGCAGAAGCTGGCGAATTGAGCAGAAAAGATAAAGATATGCGCCGTCTAGTACACACCACCATCAAACGGGTGACCGATGATGCAGGTACACGATTCAACTTTAACACAGCAATCAGCGCAATTATGGAGCTGGTGAACGGCTTGTATCAGTATCGGGAAGTGGCAGACTACAACAAAGCAGTGATGGCAGAAGCGGTAGATACGCTGGTGCTGCTTTTGGCGCCGTTTATTCCCCATGTGACAGAAGAGCTGTGGCAGGATTTAGGTCATGGAGAGAGCGTACACAAGCAAAAATGGCCTGTTGTAGACGAAGCGGCGCTGGTGGCTGACGAAGTAACAGTGATTGTCCAGGTAAATGGCAAAGTACGGGATAAAATCTTGATGCCGGTAAATCTCGATAAGGCAGAGACAGAAAAAATGGTATTGGCACAGCCAAAAATTGCCGAAATCCTTACAGGAAAGGAAGTGAAAAAGGTTGTTGTGGTACCGAATAAATTAGTCAATGTTGTAGTAGGCTGAGCACATGTTTTCAAAACCGACAGGGATGAGTGGTGCAGCTTTGGAAAGCAGTGTCGCTGACACAAGCAAACCTGCCGACAACGAAACGTCGGTATAATAAAATATCAGGAAGTATAATGAAAAAGCGGAAGGAATCTCTTTGCAGATACCTTCTGTTTTTTACAGCTCTTTATATAACAGAAGTAGCTTTTACAATGAATATGAGCTTTTATATTTAGGAGGGAAGAATTGCTTGATTTGTGATACTGGTAATTTACAGGAGAGTGTAAGCGTAAAGAAAGGTATAAATGAGAATAAAGTATTTGAGTTTGTTCCAAACCAAAAGATAAGTATCTTTATTTTGTTATCTGTTAAAATGAAACAAGAAAAAAGATATTAATAATTTTAGGTGGTGACAAAATTTTGCGTATTGAACAATTAGAATATATGATGGAAGTGTCAAAAGTTTCTTCACTGACTACAGCTGCAGAAAATTTATATATGACACAGTCGGCTTTAAGTCGTTCTATTAAAGCTTTAGAGGAAGAGTTGGGTGGATGTTTGTTAGAGCGTAATTCAGAGGGAGTCTCTTTAACTCAGGCAGGAAAAGAGCTTTTAGGAGATATGGAGCATATACTAAAAGAAATAGATATTTTCCGTGAGAAGGCATCTGTTATTTTTGAGACAAGTAAGAAATCTAAAGAAAGTATGGAACTAGTTATTTATTCTTTAAGCGGAATTATAGATGCATTATTTCCAAAAACCTTAAAACTTTTCAATCGAAAATATAAGAATGTGAAGATTCGAGTTAAAACGGTAATGTTATTGGAGGCGGTTGAATTAATAAATAGTAGTTGTCAAGGTGTAATTATCATTAATAACTTGAATTCTATTTGGGATAGCGAGTTAGAAAAAAGTGAAAAAGCTTGTAAATTACTATTTGTAGAACAATATGCAGTGGTTATGAGAAAAGATTCTTTTTTGGCGAGGAAAAACTTTTTAACAAAAGAAGAGTTAGTGGACTATAAATGTATTATGCATCATAATGGTATGGATTATGATGCATTCTTAAATCGCAATACAAACAAAGAAGAAAAATTTGATATATTGTTATGTAGTAATAATCCTGAAGTGGTAAAAGATATGATCTTGGAATACAATGCAGTGTACATAGCTGCAAATACAGTTGTGAAAAATTTCTATAGCAATTATTCTGAATTAGTGTCGGTTCCATTGAAAACGGGTAGAGGAGCATTGTATGCGATATATGATGAAAAAATTGATAATGTTCCATTAATTGATGAATTTTTAGACTGCATAAAAAAAGCAAGATAGCGAGAACCTATGTCAAAATAATAGTTGGCATAGGTTTTTTTATGGACTTTTAATAACAATTAAGGTATGAAAAAAAAGAATAGGTGACAGGGGGAATACATGAATAATAAGAATTTCACACTTAGAGAAAAGAATGATAAACTAAATTTATCGTTAACGAGAATTTATGAAAAAAGAGGAGGAAGATAGAACTTTAAAAATTTACAAAATGAAATTTGCACACAATAATCATAATTTGCGTTAGGAGTGAATTTTATGTCAGTTTCTCAAAACGATAAAATGAAGATTGATAAGAAAATATTTGCTTGGATTGTGGCAATTTTTGTTCCAATAGTTATTTTGTTAATTCCAGAAACAGAAATCTTCAGCTTACAAATTAAGTTGTTCCTTGCAATTACGGTGTTTGGTATTGTAGTGATGTGTTTTGAATTAATGGATTACATGGTGCCGGCTTTGTTGATACCGTTAGCATATTATTTATGTAAAGTTTCTTCGGCTGCAGTTGCATTTGGAGCATGGACAAGTTATTTGCCTTGGATGTTTCTAGGAATGTTTATCATTACAGAATGTTTTGAAAGAATTGGTTTAATTTCAAGAGTTGCTTATTGGTGTGTTGTAAAAATTGGTGGTGGTTTCAAAGGATTGGCAATTTCTGTGCTTGTTGCAGGTATTATTTTGTCTTTGGTGTTGCCTGGAGGAAATGCGTTTGTACCTCTAGCGATGTTTGTCTTGGGCATTTGCCGTGCAAACGGCTGGGAATGCACAAAAGAATCTACAGTTTTAATGATGTATGCTATGTTAAGTACGTACACAGCCTCAAAGTTTTTATTGGGTCCGTCATTTCTTCTGATGGCTGGAATGGTTGGTGTTACAGAAGGAGTTACTTTTTTTAGGTTCTTATATCATAGTGCAATTTTTATAGTATGGATGATATTGATAGCTTTATTAATTTGGTTTTTAATTAAACCAGAGGGCAATATGCATTCCCAAAAGTATTTTGTTGAAAAATATAAAGAAATGGGCAAAATGTGTAGTGACGAAAAAAAAGGTAGTTTTGTGGCGATTCTTTTAGTATTAGGGATTTTTACAATGTCTATTCATAAAATTGATATGGGTTGGTTATTTGTTCTAGGAGCATGTTTATTATATTTTCCAGGGATTAAAATTGGTCATGCTGAAGACATAAAAAAGGTGAATTTTACAATGCCATTTTTTGTAGCAGCCTGTATTTCTATTGGGAATGTTGCTACCAGTTTGGGAATTGGACAGATTATTGCAGATTTAGTTGTCCCACATATGGAAGGCTTGAGTATAACAGGAGTATATTTGTGTATTTGGTTCTTTTTATGTGTAGCTAATTTTGTCATGACACCATTTGCCTTGATTGCTTCTTTTACGGTGCCTGTGGTTGATATTACGAGTAGTATGGGAATTCCTGTTTTACCCACGTTATATTGTTTTGGGTATGCTACCAGTCAAATATTATTGCCATATGAATATGTTGCATATTTGCTGATGTTCTCATTTGGGACAATGACGATGAAAAATTTTGTAAAAGTTTATGGAAGCAAATTGGCACTGAGCGGGATATTTCTGGCATGTTGCGTAATACCATATTGGAAGTTTATTGGAATTTTATAGTGGTGGGAAAAAACAAGGAGGAATTATTATGGAATGTTGTGTTAAAAAGTTAACTTTAACTCCACAAGAACATTGGCATTTAAATGGAGTATATCCAGAGATGCAAGAACGGCAGAGAGCATTTCGTATTTATGAGAAAATTAGAAATTGTCCTGTTACAGTAGATATGTATCGTGCACGGCTATTTACAGAATCATTTAAGTTGACAGAGGGGCAACCGCTTCATTGGCGATGGGCACAAGCATTAATGCATATTGCGGAAAATATGCCAATTGTAATAGATGAAGATGATGTTATCGTGGGAAAAATGACAGGCAAAATGGGACGTTATGCGGTAGTTTATCCTGAATTGGAAGGCCCGACATTATTGGATTTAGAAAATGCATATGATAGACCATCAAGTCCGGTGAAAATTTCGAGCGAGGACTTGAAAATACTAAAAGAAGAAATCTATCCTTATTGGAAAGATCGAAGTTTTGCTCAAGATTTTGCAGGAAATCTGCCAGAGGAAACAAGAAGACTGTTATATGGTGATGATCCTAAAAATTTTAGTCCTATGAGTTCTATGATAGGGCAAACGGCGACGACAAGATCTACATTAAATTTTAATTTTAATTATGAGTATTTACTTAATCGTGGTATAGCAGCGTTACGTAAGGAATCGGAAATGCATATAACAAAAATAGAAAGCGAACCAGCGTTAATTGCCGAAAAAAAATCATTTGTAGATGCCGCACTTTTAACTTGGGATGCATTTAGTTTATTTATAGAGCGGTATGGTTTGGAAGCTGAGCGTTTGATAGGGACTGAAAGAAGGGAAACACGCAAGGAAGAATTAAAGGAAATTGTTGATTGTTGTTTATGGATTGCGCATAATGCTCCAAGAACTTTTAAAGAAGCACTACAATTACAGTGGTTCGTTGTAGTTTTTGCATGTCTAGAGCAGAAAATAGGAGCAGCTTTAGGTAATGGACGCACAGATCAACATTTGTATCCATTTTATAAAAATGATATAGAAAATGGCAGATTGACACGTGAAGAGGCAAAACGTTTATTTGAGTATTACTGGTTAAATATGGCTCAGAATCCGATGGTGCCATTGACCAATTCTGCATCTAAGTCGTTTGAAGCATATGCACATTTCGAAACCGTTACGATTGGTGGAGTTGATAAAAATGGTAATGATGCAACAAATGAGTTATCTTATGTTATTTTAGAATCTAAAAGAGGCTTTCCGATTCCATATCCAGATTTAGCGGCTAGAATTCATTCTGGAACACCAGATAAATTTTTAAAAGCTTGCTGTGAGGTTATTAAAGATGGGCAAGGATTTCCTAAGTTGTTAAATGATGAAGAAATTGTTCCGTTATATGTTGCTAAAGGTGCAACGTTAGCGGATGCCTATAATTATGCTTGTTCTGGTTGTACAGAAGTTCGTATTTTTGATAAGGAGACGTATATTACGGGTGGAGGATCTGTTAATTTAGGTGCCATCATTGAAACGGCATTACACAACGGGCGGATGAAAGTAAAAGGAGAGAAACCAATTGGCGTAGAGACAGGAGACCCTAAAGATTTTGATAGTTTTGAAAAATTTTATAATGCGATAAATATACAAATGAAGTATGCTTTGAAAAACTTAATTATTCAACAAGTAGTTGCAGAAAAGGTAAAGGCGAAAAAATTAGCTGCTCCGTTTTGTTCCGTTATGACGAAAGCTTGTAGAGAGCAAGATATTGATATTCACCAATATGTACCAAACAGTTTTAGAACAGCAAATATAAATCTAATTGGATATGCTACCTACATCAATTCAGTAGTGGCAATAAAAAAATTAGTATTTGAAGATAAGAAATATACAATGGCAGAGATTCTTGAAGGAATAGATGCAAATTTTGATGGGTATGAAGTTATGCGACAAGAATTATTACACGCTCCAAAATATGGAAATAATGATAATTATGCCGATTCAGTGGGATTAGCCTTAGATAGAGAGGTACAAGAATATTTGGCACAGCATAGGGGTGCTTATGGAGAAATTTTCGAAACAAGAGTAATTCCTATTACTGGACATATCTCTTATGGTTGGCTAGTACAAGCGACACCAGATGGGAGATTGGCAGGTACGCCTCTTTCGGAAGGCACTGCTGGATCCGCTGGCACAGAAAATAACGGCCCAACAGCGATTTTACTTTCAAATAAAAAAGTAAAAAATGAAGGGTATGCAGAACGCGCAGCAAGATTATTAAATATTAAATTTAGTCCAAGTGTTGTAGCAGGAGATGAAGGAACGAGACGTCTGATGTCATTTATTCGTACGTGGTGTGACCTAAAGTTATGGCATGTACAATTTAACATTGTGAATAAAGAGACAATGTTAAAAGCACAAAAAGATCCAGAGAATTATAAAGATTTAATTGTACGTGTAGCTGGATATAGTGCTTACTTTACAGAGATGACAAAAAAATTGCAGGATGAAATTATTGAACGTGCAGAATTTGATGTGTAAAAATGAATGAGGTGTTTATATGGGAAAACTGGATGGAAAAATAGCGCTTGTGACTGGAGGCAGTCAAGGGTTAGGAAAAGGAATTGTTGAAGCTTTTTTGTTAGAAGGAGCGAAGGTTGCTTTTTGTGGGAGAAATATGGAAAAGTTAAAAAAGGTTGAAGCACATTTTAAGACTTTAGGCGATGTCTATGCGATACAATGTGATGTCAGCGATAGTTCAGACGTAAAAAAAATGTTTGCTCAAATAGCTGCACATTACGGAACCTTGGATATATTAGTTAATAATGCAGGAAAAACTGGAGGAAGAAATTTACCAAATAATGACAGAGAAAATTATTTTAAGTTGAAAGAGAATGGATGTGAAAAATTTTCCTTAGAAATTACAAAAAACATGACTGATAGGGAATGGGATGAAAGCGTCAAAATTAATTTATATGGAACGTTTTATTGCACTAGGGAAGCCTTAAAAATTATGGAGCAAAAAAAATATGGAAAAATTATAAATGTAGTTTCTACAGGCGGAATTGATAATACTAGCCCACATTCTCCAAACTATGTTGCAGCAAAAGGTGGAGTAGTAGCATTTACGAAAAATCTAGCAGTGGAAGTTATCGGTGCAGGTGTAATTGTAAATGCCATTGCTCCAGGCGCTATTATGTCAGAGGGGTATGATAGGGTCTTAGCATCAGCTGGTGATGACTTTAAAAATAGGTTGTTGAAAGCAATTCCGGCTGGAAGGTTAGGAACTGTGCAAGAACATGCTTCTTTAGTTGTGTATTTAGCTAGCGATGAAGCAAATTATATTGTAGGGCAAATAATAGCTGCTAATGGTGGGGTATGTTAGGTTAGTGCGTAATTGATTTAGGAATTTGTTCGCACTTTCCAGCCAGTATAAACGGAGATAAATAATGAAACTGTTTCAGGTATGAAATAAAAATAATATAAGATTTATGAATCATTATAAATGGGCAGAGCCGGGTTTTTTGGTTCTGCTCATAGTTATATTATTACGGTATTTTCAAAATGTATTAAAAAACTGTCCTGTTAGCTAACTCTTATAGATTCTTGAGATAATTTTATTTTTTATGGAAAAAATCTTGTATTTCTAATTTTGATTTTGTAAAAAATAATGTGGACGCGGGACAAGTTTATATATGGTGATGGATTCATAATAGAAGTTAAAATATGGATATTATCTATACTTCTGAGTAAACAATGAAACCTTTGAATACATAGTATATTTTTCACCAAATAGTTCTTTATTAGGAAAAGAAAGAGGAATCCTCTTTTTGCTGCCGAATCTTCTTATGTGGATAACATATGCAAATCAAAAGGGGCGAGTGGTGTGGTGAAGGAATGGTGCCGACACAGAAAGCTGCGAATGTTTCAGGTCATGATGGGGCTGGGTTTGCTGGCAGGTGCGCTGTTGTGCTATAGCTTTTTTATAGAACCTTATCTGTTGGTTGTGCGGCATTATCAGATACAGGTGCAGGAAAGTGGTGAGGAGAGAGTGCGGCTGGTACAAATTTCTGATTTACAGTTGGGCGAAAATTATTCTTTGCAGCAGTTACGCAAGGTCGTGAATAAAATACAAAAGCAGCGTCCTGATGTGATTATTTTCAGCGGCGATTTGTTTGAGGACTACAAGCTTTGCGGCGCGGAGCTGGAGGAAGATGTCACAGCGCTTTTGGGAGAACTGGAGGCGCCGCTGGGCAAATATGCGGTGTGGGGCAATCGGGATTACGGCGGCGGCGCAGAGCGGGCTTATCGGAGAATCATGCAGGCATCTGGTTTTCATTTGCTTTGCAATGCCTATGAAACGGTACAGCTTGCCGACGGACAAGAGATGTTGTTGTGCGGCCTGGATGACAGTCTATTTGGTAAGCCGGACAGCAGTATTTTTGCAGAATTTGCTGGGCAGGAATCTAGTTATCGTATTCTGTTGCTCCATGAGCCGGACGTAGCGCAGCTGCTGAGCTATTCAGATTTTCATCTCATTCTTGCGGGGCACAGTCATGGCGGACAGGTGCGGTTGCCATTTTTCGGCGGTTTGAAGACGGTACTGGCGCAGGAATATGTGCGCCATTTCTATACGCTGAATGAAAAAACAGGTCTACGGCTATATGTGAATACCGGATTGGGCACTTCTCATCTTGCGGTGCGTTTTGGCGTACCTCCGGAAATTGCCGTGTTTGAGATACAGCTTTGATAAAAAATGCAGTGAAACAGGCTCTAGGGACATTTTGTCTGCATATATAATATTGTTATAGTATTTTTATCCGTTTCTCTTGTTAATTCTATGAAAATAGATTATAATATAGAGGTTAGTTTGGTCGGTGCAATATCAAAAATAGTAAGGAGGTTTCTGGTCATTAAGAATAAAAATTATGATGGCGTCAGTATTATTCCTTTGGGCGGATTGGGTGAAATCGGGAAAAATATGACAGCAATCAAATGTAACAATGAAATTCTTATTATCGATGCCGGGCTGATGTTTCCGGAAGAAGAATTGCTGGGCATTGATATCGTAATTCCCGATCTCAGTTATTTACTGGAAAACAGGGACATGGTAAAAGGGGTAGTGATTACACACGGACATGAAGATCATATCGGTGGTCTGCCCTATTTGCTGCGAGAAATAAACGTACCTGTTTACAGCATGAAGCTTACGATCGGTTTAATTGAGGCAAAACTAAAAGAGACGACATTTGTGAACGTTCCTCGTTTACATGTGGTCAGACCGCGGCAGGAGTTTAAGGTGGGATCATTTCGGGTTGAATTGGTACGTACCTGCCATAGTATTCCTGATGCGGTGGCGGTGGCGGTGCATACGCCTTACGGGATTATTTTCCACTCTGGAGATTTTAAATTTGACCAAACGCCGATTGATGGCCATGCTATAGACTATCAACGTATTGCGGAGTTGGGAAATAAGGGCGTGCTGGCCTTTTTGTCTGACAGCACCAATGTGGAGCGGCCCGGATACAGTACATCGGAAAAAACCGTGGGCGAGAATTTTGATAATATTTTCCGCTCAGCCAAGGAGCGCATTGTGATTGCAACTTTTGCTTCCAATGTGCACCGGATTCAGCAGGTGATCAATGCTGCCTGTCAGTATGGCCGGAAGGTGGCGATTGCTGGACGCAGCATGGTGAATATTGCAAATGTATCTCAGGAACTGGGGTATTTGCAGGTGCCGCCAAACACGATTATTGAGCTGGATGAGTTGGATCAATATCCGCGCAATGAGGTCGTTTTGCTCACGACAGGCAGTCAGGGCGAGCCCATGTCTGCACTGACTCGTATGGCCATGTCCGATCATCGCCGGGTAAAAATTGAAGAGGGCGATACGGTAATTCTTTCAGCTTCACCCATTCCGGGCAACGAGAAATTGGTGTCCCGCGTAATTGATATGCTGTACCGTTTGGGTGCAAGGGTGATTGCCGGTTCCAACAACGGTGTGCATACTTCTGGGCATGCCTGCAGAGAAGAATTAAAAATGATGATTAATTTGGTAAAGCCCAAGTATTTCATTCCGGTGCACGGCGAATATCGTATGCTGGTGAAGCATAAACAGCTGGCGGTAGAAGTAGGGATGCCGGAAGAAAATGTGTTTATCGCGGAGAATGGCAGTGTGATTGAGTTGAATGACCAAAAAGGCGCCATTACCGGAAAAGTAACCGCTGGGCGGGTATTGATTGACGGCTTGGGTGTAGGCGATGTAGGCAATATTGTATTGCGTGACCGCAAGCAACTATCACAGGATGGGATTTTGATTGTGGTCGTGACGCTGGATCGCCAGAATCATGCCATTGCCGCAGGGCCGGATATTGTATCGCGGGGCTTTGTGTACGTGCGGGAGGCGGATGAGCTGATGGCCGGTGCCAAGGAGCGCGTGACGCAGAGTCTGGAAAAATATCTGGAGCGCAATATTGTGGATTGGTCCAGCTTGAAAAGCGGTTTGCGGGATAGCTTGAGCAAATATCTTTATGAAAAAACGCGACGTAGACCGATGATTTTACCGATCATTCAAGAAATCTAAAAAAGTATGTCCTATGGAAAGCACCCTGCAGTGGCTGATACAAGTCGCTGCAGGGTGCTTTTATATGGTGAAAAGATTTTTTTCGGTGTTGTGCCTGTGTGCAAGATTTTTTGGGATAGCTATTGCAAAACGCCAAGACAAGGATTTTTTTTTCGCATAAAAACAGGCGACTTCTTTCATACTATGGATGCAATATTTTTGTTGTGCAGAGGAGGAGATTGCATGTCAGAGGAAGAAGTACAAGAACCAGAGGTATTATTGGAGAATTACGGGACCACGGCGTTGCCTGCTGCGTCAGATGCCCCCATTCATTGTCTCACTATCATCGGTCAGATTGAGGGGCATATGATTTTGCCCCAAAACAATAAAACGACCAAATATGAACACTTGATTCCCCAGTTGGTAGCCATTGAACAGGATGAAAAGGTAAAAGGCGTTTTGATTGTGTTGAATACTGCTGGCGGTGATGTAGAGTCAGGTTTGGCCATTGCGGAGGCCATTCGCGGCTTGAGCAAGCCTAAGGTGTCTATTGTGATGGGCGGCGGACACAGTATTGGCGTGCCCATTGCAGTGGCCAGCGACTATTCTTTTATTGCGCCCAGTGCGACGATGACTATTCACCCGGTACGACTTACTGGTATGGTGATTGGTGTGCCGGCTACCATGGAATATATGGAGCGGATGCAGGACAGAGTGGTGGCCTTTGTGACGGCCAACTCTCATATTGACGAGCAGACTTTTCGGCGTCTGATGCTTACAGTGGGCGAATTGTCTCAAGACATTGGCACTGTGATTGTGGGCAAAAAGGCGGTGGAATATGGTCTGATTGATGAGGTGGGCAGTATTCACGAGGCAATGCATAAGCTGAATGCGCTGATTAATGAGCGGGAGGCTGCGTGTCATGACTGATGTATATTATACGCTGATGCCGCCCCAGATGGTTTTTTTTGATGAGAAAGCGGTTCCTGAAAGTCAGTTGCTTTGTTATAAAGGTGTCAATTTGTATGCCCGTCCCTATGACGCCAGTCATTATCAGATTACGGGACTGTGCACGACCAATCCGAAGTATTATTTGTCAAGGGAACTGCAGCCCGGTGCATTGATTCCCATCTTGGGAAAAAGCAGATGAAATCATAGTTCCATTGCTGAAGAAGTATGATATAATAAAGTGATATTTTAGTTGAGCGCGGAGGGAGGAGAGCATAGAGATGGTATGGGAAACAGGGCATGATACTGCGGAACAAAAGGAACGGGCTGTGCTGGTGCTGCTACCGGAGTCTAAGGACCGCTGGCAGGAAGAGGACATGCTGCAGGAGTTGACGGAATTAGGCAGAACGGCAGGCCTGGATGTGGTGGATCATGTGATTCAGCATCGCAGTGTGCCGGACGCAGCGTATTGCATCGGCAGAGGAAAGCTGGAAGAGGTACGGCAGTTATGCTTGACCTGGGATGCGACCTGTGTTGTATTTGACCGATCTTTGTCTCCCTCGCAGTTGTACAATATAGGTAAGGCGCTGGATTTGAAAGTACTGGATAAGACGATGCTGATTCTGGATATTTTTGTGCAGAGAGCCCGCAGCCGCGAAGGCAAGCTGCAGGTAGAACTGGCCCAGGCCAATTATCTCTTGCCGCGGCTTTTAGGCCAGGGGATGAATTTGTCCCGGCAGGGCGGCGGCAGTAAAGGTGGTGTGGGCAACCGCGGCCCTGGTGAGACCAAGCTGGAGACCGACAGGCGTCGGATACGGCAGCGGATTCAGATGGTGGAGCGGGAGCTCAAAGAGGTGCGGAAACAACGGGCGGTACAGCAAAAGAGCAAGCTGAAAGGCGGTCTGCCCTTGATTTCGCTGGTGGGATATACCAATGCGGGAAAATCTTCGCTTTTAAATACGCTTACCGACGAACAGATTTATGCGGAAGATCAATTGTTTGCGACGCTGGATCCTACAACACGGGCTTTTTATCTACCTGGTGGCAGCAAGGCGCTGCTTACCGACACGGTAGGCTTTATTCGCGATTTGCCGCCGCAGCTGATAGAAGCTTTTAAGGCTACGTTGGACGAGTTGCAGTATGCGGATTTATTGCTGCATGTGGTGGATCTCAGCAATTCCAATTTTCAGAATCAGCTGCAGGAGGTGGAGGAGATTCTCCTGCAGTTGAATCTGCAGGAAAAGCCGCGGATTTTTGTCTTTAACAAAATTGATATGCTGGACGAACTGCCGTCTGTAGGTCAGGGCTTGGAGCGGGAGAGCTGCTGCTATGTGTCGGCGGTCTCTGGGCAGGGGATTCCTGCGCTGTTGGAGATGATGGAAGCCCGGCTGATCAAGACTGTTAGCTGTAAGGTGCAGCTGCCTGTGGCAGAAGGACGTCTGCTGTACAAAGCTTATGAGACGGGAAGTGTCCGTGATCTGGAGTATACGGAAGCGGGTATTTGCTTTACATGGAGTGGCAGAGGGGAGAAGATACCTCCCGAATTTGCAGAATTCTGTCTGTAGCATTGGGCTGTATTGCTGCGGACAGCGGCAAAAGTGCATAAAGAGTTTGAAAATTCATATACTATAGAACGAGGTAAGTAGCAAATGAACGATTATTTTTCATCATTACAAAAGAAATATCATATCAGTGATGGGCTGATGGAGCAGATTGTGCAGGCCTATGCAAAGGTGCAGCCTTATTGGCAGTCTATGGGCAATCAGACGTGGACTGCGCAGATTAAAATTTTAGACGCTTTTCAAAAGCATCAGGCATCGGATTTTCATCTGAATGGTTCGACTGGATATGGCTATGGGGATACAGGCAGAGATATTTTGGAATTGATTTGGGCGGATATTTTTAAGGCAGAAAAAGCTTTGGTACGCTCTAATATTGCATCGGGAACTCATGCATTGGCGCTGGGCCTTTTCGGCAATCTGCTGCCGGGCGATACCTTTGTTTCTATCAGCGGAGCGCCTTATGATACGTTACAGACCATTATTGGTCATGATCGGGAAGCGGGAACATTGTCGGAGCTGGGCGTACAGCATAAGGTTGTGGAGTTGGTTGACGACGATTTTGATTTTGACGGGATTGCCAAAACGGTGACGCCTGATGTGAAAATGGTGTGTATTCAGCGCTCGCGGGGATACAGCTGGCGGAAATCTCTGAGTATTTCCAAAATTGCCAAGGCTATTGACTTTGTAAAGCAGATTGATCCCAATATTATTTGTTTTGTGGATAATTGCTACGGAGAGTTTGTGGAATTGCAGGAACCGTTGGAGGTAGGCGCCGATCTGATTGCCGGTTCGTTGATTAAAAATCCTGGAGGCGGGTTGGCGCCTCGGGGAGGCTATGTGGCTGGCCGTGCAGATTTGGTGGATCGGGCTGCCGCGCGTCTGACGGCGCCGGGAATTGCGGAGGATGTTGGTTCGGCACTGGATTTTAACCGCTTAGCGTTTCAAGGGCTGTTTATGGCGCCACTTATCGTAGAGCAGGCGATGAAAGGTGCTATTTTTGCAGCGCAGCTGCTGAGCCAGTTGGGGTATAAGGTGTCACCGGAAGCTGATGCGTCCCGCACAGACATTATTCAGGCAATCCAACTGGATGAACCCGATGCAGTGCGGCGTTTCTGCAAAGGGATCCAAATGGCTTCACCATTGGATGCTCATGTGACGCCTTATGATGCAGAGTTGCCGGGATATGATGATCCTGTGATTATGGCGGGCGGTACATTTGTGCAGGGTTCTTCCATTGAGATGAGTATTGACGGCCCTATGCGGGAGCCGTATATCGTCTATATGCAAGGCGGGTTGTCAGTGGCCCATGTGATTGCCGGAGTTGTGGCAGCAGTGGGTCAAATGGAGCAAAAATAGTGGGAAAGCACAGCAGAGGGGTGGATTGCAATGACAAAAAAAAAGATAGGTTTATTATTTGGCGGGCGCTCAGGTGAACATGAGGTTTCCCTGACATCAGCAAGTACCATTGCCAATAACTTTGCGGCGGAGCAGTTTGAGGTAGTGCCGTTGTTGATCAGCAGGGATGGTCGTTGGTATGGTCCGATTGCACTGCAGGATATTGCGACAGCGACGGCGGAGCAGTATGGGGAGCAGGAAGTCATATTGGCGCCTCAGCCTGGAGGGCGCTTGTTATCTGCTGCCGATGGACGGGAAATCTGCTGTTTGGACGTGATGTTTCCTATTGTACACGGTACCTATGGAGAGGATGGGATTTTGCAGGGCTTGTTAGAACTGGTGGGCGTCCCTTATATAGGTGCAGGCGTTGCGGGGTCGGCAATTTGTATGGATAAAGTATTGATGCGCAAAATATTGGCCTATCATCATATTCCCCAGGTTGCTTTTACTACTGTGCTGCGCAGCCAAATTGAGCAGAATTTACCGCAGGCAATCATGCAGATAGAAGCGGCATTGGCCTATCCAGTATTTGTGAAGCCGGCCAATGGCGGTTCCAGTGTGGGCATCAGTAAGGCACGGGATAAGGAAGAATTGGCGCAGGCACTGAAATTGGCAGCATGTTATGACAGAAAGATTCTCATCGAGCAGGGTATCATTGCGCGGGAAATTGAAATTTCTGTTTTGGGAAATGAAGAGCCCAAGGTTTCCATGCCTGGGGAAATCTGCTCCAGCAATGAATTTTATGATTATAAAGCGAAGTATATTGATAACAAATCGGTATCGGTGATCCCAGCACAGCTCCCTGAGGAAACGATAAAAAATATTCAGCAATTGGCTGTGGAGGCGTATAAGGTTTTGGATTGTGAAGGGTTCGCCCGTGTTGACTTTTTTGTGAGCAAAACAGACGGTCAGATTTACTTAAATGAGATCAACACACTGCCGGGATTTACGGACATCAGTATGTATCCTAAGATGTGGGAGGCAGCAGGCGTGCCGATGCAAGCCCTTTTGTGCCAACTGGTCGAATTGGCAGAGCAGCGTTTTCTGGAGCGCAGCAAGAACTCGGTGGAACGATAGATGGAATATAGCTTCTTTTTATCTGGGAAATTCTGTTGACAAGTATAAGAAGCGTATTCTATAATACAAACATATATTTGTGGAAATTATTTTTTGATATAGGTGCATCGTGAATGAAATGATAACGGAGGATGATTATGGCGGATAGCGGAAACAAAGTGCAGAACAGGGGACAGGAGAAAGTGCAGAGCAAAGAAGAGGCTTTGGAAAATGCATTAAAGCGGATAGACAAACAGTTTGGCAAAGGTACATTGATGCGGCTGGGGGAACGGGAAAAGATCGAAATGGAGGTCATTCCCACTGGCTCCATTGCCCTGGATAGTGCATTGGGGGTAGGCGGTATTCCCAAAGGCAGAATTACTGAAATTTACGGTCCGGAATCTTCCGGTAAAACAACAGTTGCACTGCATATTGTGGCAGAGTGTCAGAAAGAGGGCGGCATTGCAGCGTTTATTGACGCGGAGCATGCGTTGGATCCTGTGTATGCCAAAAAGATTGGAGTAGATATAGACAACCTGCTGGTTTCTCAACCCGACTATGGAGAACAGGCGCTGGAGATTTGCGATGAGCTAGCGCGCAGCGGCGCAGTGGACATCATCGTCGTGGATTCGGTGGCAGCATTGACGCCGCGGGCTGAAATTGAAGGAGATATGGGAGATACCCACGTAGGGTTATTGGCCCGTTTGATGTCGCAGGCATTACGTAAAATGACAGGTAATATCAGCAAAAACAACACAACCATGGTGTTTATCAATCAGGTGCGTGAAAAAATCGGCGTGATGTATGGAAATCCGGAAGTCACCACTGGCGGGAGAGCGTTAAAATTCTATTCTTCGGTGCGTATGGAAGTGCGCAAAGGTGAGGCGTTAAAGCGGGGGAGTGAAATCATTGGCAACCGCACCAAGGTGAAGGTGGTCAAGAATAAGGTTGCGCCGCCATTTAAAACGGTAGAGTTTGATATTATGTTCGGCGAAGGGATTTCCAATGAGGGCAGTATCATTGATGTAGGCGTAGAGTTAGAGATTATTCGCAAGAGCGGTGCATGGTATTCCTATGAAGGCGAAAAGATTGGCCAGGGTCGCGACAATGCCAAAGAATATTTAAAAGCCAATCCAGAAACGCGAGCGGAGATAGAGGAAAAAATCCGGCAACATTCTCAGGATATTGGCATGGTGGTGGAAGTGCAGGACGATGACGAAGATGAGCCTGTCAATGAGCTGTTCTTTGATGAAGAGTAGTGCAAAAAGGAGTTGCGGTAGATAGATGGACACTTTGGAGCAGGCGAAGGAAACAGCGTTAAAGTATTTGACTGTGCGTCTGCGCACACGGCAGGAAGTAAAGCAATTGCTGCAAAAGAAGGGCTATACGGCTGAGATTACGGCACAGGTGTTGGAATTTTTGGAGCGCTATCAGTATTTAGACGATGCTGTATATTGTCGCAGCTGGATTTCTGACCGGGTGCGTTTTCATCCGTGCGGCCGTCAGAAGATGGCCTTTGAGTTGTCAAAAAAAATCAACGACCGGCAGTTGATTGCCGAAAATTTGGAAACCTACTTTCCTCGAGAGCTAGAGATAGAGAGCGCGGTTGCCGCAGCACAAAAAAAAATTGCGGGCAGCAGCCAGGGCATTGGCAGAGAAAAATTGAGCCGTTTTCTTTACAGCAAAGGCTATGGCGGCAGTGTAATCAGGGCAGTATTTCAAGAGGACGAGATTCTTGCTTTGCTGGATGCCCCAGCGGAATGCTATGATGAAAATTGAATAAAGATTGCCTGGATTCAGATATGGGCTGTCTCTTCTTTTCCTTTTTACAAACTGTATGGTGAAAGGAAAAGTGGGACAGCTTTTTTGTATTTCTGTCCGGGATATGCTATAATAAGGCAATCATTTATCAGAAATTTCAGTTATGTAACGGGGGCAGACACGATGCTGACACAGATGATCACAGAAACCTTATTGGGCGCACTGACAGGGTATGTGACCAATCACACGGCAATTCGCAGTTTATTTCAGCCGGGCGGTGTGATTGAGCATACGCGGGATGATTTTGCCAAAGAGGCAGGCGAGCTGCTGGAAGAACAGGTATTGACCCAAGCGGTATTAAAACAGCAGTTAGAATTGCCGCAAATGCAGCAAGCCCTGAATGATGCTTTGGAGGATTTTTGGCTGCGGGCGCTGCCGCAGTCCTTTGCCGGCAAAACACTGGGGGATTTGCCGGACTATGACGAGTGTATGAAAACGGTGCAGAAGCTTGTTGTACAATTTGCAGAGCAAGAGCGGGAAAGGATTTTGCTCTGGCTGAAAACTTATTTACCGGTGCAGGAAATTTTTACGGAAGCCCAGTGTCAACAACTGAGCGGGCAGATGGAAACACTGCTGCTGGAAACGGTACAGCAGGAGGATTTGGCGGTGCGTTTTTTGGACGCGTGGAAGCAGGAGAAGGGCGCACAAACTTTGGAGGAATTAGGTCTCAGGGATTTGTGCAGTAGTTTGGTCAAGCAGGCGGCGCAGCAGGGCAAAGAGTGGAAGGTTCAGTTGCTGCAGCAGCATGAGACAGAGCTGAAGGCGCTGCTGCTGGAGACCATTCAAAAAATACAGCTCCACTCTGTACTCTCTCAGCTGGATGAACAAATGGCGCAGTATACGCTGCGGCAATATCTCCATTGTGACGAAGAAACGCTGTCGCGACTGCTGTATGAGGCTGCGGGCAGTGAAGCAGGGCAGCAATTGCTGAAGGTTGTTGCCGATGAATTGGTGAAGGCATTGGCAACGGTGGATGCGCCCATCGGGGAAGTGATTCCTGAAGATCTTCTCACTGGCATTGCCCAGCTGCTGGAACAACAAATGCCCGTGATATTGGAAAGCCTGTTGGAGTGGCTGCAGGGAGAAGCGCAGGCGGTAGCTGCTATGCTGGAATCGGCAGTAAATGAAGTAGCCGCGGAGCTGGGCGGCATGAAAGGCATGCTGTTGGCACAGTTGAAGGAGAGCTTGCTGGAACAGGTTTTGCAGGAGACAAATCTGGGCGACTTGGTGCAGCAATTTCTGCTGACACCGCAAACCACAAAAGAGGCTGCGGCTTTGCTGACAGCGACAATCAAAGAGCAGCTGACTATATATCCTGTAGGAGCTTTAGTGCAGCGCATGAACGGCAATGGGCAACTGGCACAGGTTGTGCAGCTTTTCCTCACGAAAAATATACAGCGTCTGCTTTCTGGGCGGAGCGCCGCTTTTCTGCAGTCCATATTGGCATGGCAGCCAGGCTCCTTTCATTTGACGGAACGAAAAACAGAACTAGAGCATTGGCTCACGGAGATACTCTGGCAGGGGATGGTGCAGCTGGACGTAGAAGCGCTGTTAAAGGACAAGGGAGATTGGCTTTGCCAAGTGCCGGCTTCTCAATTGCTGCCGTGGGAGGATGAACAGGTTCGCGCTGGGGTGAACGGCGCAATCCGGCAGGGATGCAAGCATCTTGCTGAGACACTGCCGCAAATTTCCTCCGATGCGTTCTATCGGCCATTGTATCATGCTTTGGAGCAGGCTTTGCGGCAACGAGGTACAGCATGGCTGGCGCATTGGACATCTTCCTGCCCGATGGAGCAGATATTGGTAGCACTGCAGGGAGAGCTGCTGGCACAAAAGCCGCAAATGGTTCAAGGATTGACGCAGCTAGGAATGGAATTGCTGGAAGGACGTCTGAGTAAGCTGGCGGAAGGGCAAATTCAGAAGCTGAGCAATGAGGACATGCGCAAGCTGGTGGAGGATTTTATGGGCAGGGAGCTGCAGCCTTTGAACTATCTGGGTGCTGGAATGGGGGCTGTGGCTGGTATGACAGTGGGAACGACAATGTCCGCTGCATTGCCGATAACTGCTGCCGCTGCGCCTGCAGTGCTTTTAGGCGCTTTGGCAGGGAAGTCCTTTTTATTTGGCGCAGTGGGCTATGGGACCAACTGTGCGGCGGTAAAGGGTTTGTTCTGGCCTTATGAGCCGGTGGGCGGTATGGAAATGCTACAAGGTGTGATTCCAAAGCAAAAGGCGAGATTTGCACACAGTATGGGCAATCTGGTGGAGCGCTATGTGCTCAATGAGGAGATTTTGCAGCAGAAACTGGAGTACAGTGAAAAAATTCTCTCAGCCAACATCAAACAGCTGGCGGAGAACGAAAAAGTCTGGCAGTCTTTTATGGCTGAGGTGGTGCACAGACGCAGAGTGCTTGTGCGAGCTTGCTTGGCACAGCTGGAGAAACAAAGCCTGTCAAAATATGACGAGGTACTGTTGCATTTGGGCAGCCAGCCCTTTGCTTTTCTGCGCAATGATCTCTGGAAAACGGTGCAGCTGGAAAACTATCTTTTGCCGTGGGCAGAGCGATGGTTGCAGAGACAGCTGCATGGCGAGATTCCGCTGAACGCAATTTTATCTGACGAACAATTTGGCCGGTATGGGGTGCAATGGCTGGGTGGACAGCGTGTGCCGGATGTGTGCCGGTGGGCTGATACGCTACTGCACAGTGAAAAAAGTGTGGTGCAGCTGTTGACGCAGGAAAAGCTGCAGAGTTATGCGGAAACGATACAGGATAGAGTGCACAGCTGGTTGAGTGAACCTGCTCACGGCGGGGCGTTGGCACAGCAGCTGAGCCAATTTTTTACGGTAGAACGACTGAAGCAATGGCTGGAAAGATACAGCAGTGCATGGCTGGAAACGAATCTGTCCGGTTTGCTTGTGCTGGTGGAACAGACCTGCTTGAAGCTGGTCCGGCAAAAAGAGCGTGACATTGTGGAACGTGTCCAGCGTGCCATTTTTTCCAAGATGGGCTTTATGCAGCAGATGGGCTACAGTATGATGGGTGGAGATGAGATTGTTGCCCAGGTAGTGGCGCGCATTTTGCATCAGAAATTGCCTATCTTTTTGTCGCTGAAGAGTAAGGAGTTGCAACAGCTGCTTGCGCGCTGCTGGCAGCAGACACTTTTTCCAGCACTGTTGGAGAGTCCTGTGAAGCAGGAGCACATTGGAATATTGCTATACACCCTTTTGCGGCAGCCGGCAGTGCATCGGGGCATGGCTGACATTGCCAAGGAGAGCATTCTTATTCTGGCGCAGCAGCCGCTGAACAGCTGGGGGAGATGGCTCAATCCAGAGCCGCTTTTAGAGAAGGCACAGCTGCAATTGGGGTTTCAGTGGAAGCTGAACAGCAGCTTGGCAGTACAGCACTGGCAGCCGCTCTTGCAGGATTTCTATAGGGAAACCATCGGAAAGACTACTTTGGAACAGCTTACCAGAGACTTTCATGGAACAGTGCCCTTGGCCCAAATCCTGCAGCATGATGCCCTTGCCGAAAATTTGCGCAGCGCCCAGCTGAGATTGCAGGAAAACATGGCCATTACCCGTCCCCAGCAGTGGCTGTGCTGGACGGAGTTTACAGAAGCCTTAGGACAGGCTCTTCAGGGATTGGAGGAAGACCAATCCTTCCGAGGCTGGTGCCAATATGAAGGAGAAACGTTGCTGGTTCGATTGTCTGCTGACTGGCCCAATCTGCTGCCGTCCAAGACCAGAGAGGCGCTGATGGATGTTTTGCTGCAAGCGTTCTTTGCTGCGGCCAGAGCCCATGGCAAGGACCTCTTGTCAGCGATGGAGCTGTCCCAATTGGCAGAAAGACAATTGCTATTGATGGACAGTGCGCATTTAGAACAGGTGGTGCGGGGATTTGCCAGTCAATATTTGACCCATATTGAGAATCGCGGTTGGCTGGGTGCGGTATTTGCGCTGCCTGGGATGCTGCTTTACTTGCTATAAATTTTTGCGGAAAATGAGGTGTTTGGGATGCGCATCTTCCATATGGCGGATTTGCATATTGGAAAAAAGCTGAATCAGGTTTCTTTGCTGCCGGACCAACAGCATCTGTTGCAGCAGGTAGTGGCCTTGATTCAGCAGCGAAGGCCGGACGTATTGTTGCTGGCAGGAGATATTTATGACCGGCGCAGTCCGGCAGTGGAGGCGGTACAGCTTTTGGACAGCTTCCTTTCGGAGGTGGTGCTGCGCTGTCATGTGCCGGTGATTGCCATCAGCGGAAACCATGACAGTGGGGAACGTTTGGGATTTGCCCAGGGACTGTTGTCTCAGGCTGGTTTTTACATTGCAGGGCGGTGTACAGTGCCGCTGCCACAGGTGACATTGCAGGACCAATGGGGACTGGTAGTATTCCATCAGCTTCCCTATGCAGATTTAGCCACCTTGAAATATATATTGCAAACGGAGGAAGCAATCAATTATGAAGAGGCTATAGAGCGATTGTTGCAAACTTTGGAGCTGGAGCGAACGGAAGGAACACGGCATGTGCTTTTGGCTCACGGCGTTGTAGCTGGCAACGACGGAGAAAATTTGGAGCGCTGTGACTCGGAACGGGAATTGAGCATTGGCGGGACAGAGTTTTGGAGCAGCAGCTTACTAAGCGGATTTAGTTATGTGGCGCTGGGGCATCTGCATAGCTGCCAGCGCAGCGGCAGCGAACGGATTCGCTATGCCGGTTCCCCTTTCAAATACTCTTTTTCTGAGGAACGGCAGCAGAAAGGCTTGCTGCAAATTGATTTGGACGGTGCAGGCGATATCGAGGTAACCCAGCTGCCGCTGACGCCACTGCGGGATTTGCGCACCATTCGCGGCAATTTGCAGGACCTTTTGCAGGATGATATAGTGCAGGCAGCCAATGCCGCAGATTATATTCGGGCGATTTTGACTGATTATGGAGAATTATTGGAGCCAATGGCGCAATTGAAAGAAAAATATCCCAATACGCTTACCTTAGAGCGAGAGCACCAATTGTTGTCTGAGCCTATGGAGAATTACGAGAAAATTGACTTGCAAAGACAAACGCCAGAACAGCTATTTGGCAATTTTTATCGGCAGATAACAGGATCGGATATCACAGAGGATGAACTGTCGGTACTGACAGCAGCTTTTCAAGCATTGCGGGAGGTGGAGTGAATGCGGCCGTTACAGCTATCCATGCAGGCCTTTGGGCCTTATGCGCAGCGGGTAGAATTGGATTTTACCCAGCTGGGCGACCAGAATATTTTTGTCATTGCCGGACCTACCGGCGCCGGAAAAACTACAATTTTTGATGGGATGTGCTATGCACTGTACGGAAGGGCTACCGGTGAACGCAGCGAAAAAGGTCTGCGCAGCGATTTTGTGCAGGAGGAAGAACGAAGAATTACAGAAGTGTGCTTTCGTTTTGCTGTGCGGGATAAGGTGTACGAGATTTACCGTCGACCGGCACAGCGCTTGCCCAAGGAGCGGGGACAGGGATTTAAAGATGGCGTGCATGAGGCAACGCTGCGCTGCATAGGACATGAAGAGTTTGCACCGCTAAGCCGGTTGAATGAGGTAGCGGAGAAAATACAGGAAATCTTAGGCTTGGACTATGAGCAGTTTCGCAAAATTGTGATGATTCCTCAGGGGGAATTTCGGCGCTTTCTCACAGCGCCTACCGGGGAGAAACAGCAGATTTTACGCCAATTGTTCGGGACAGAGCTGTTTGAGCGTCTGCAGAAAGAGTTGGCTGATCATGGCCGACAACTGGAGCGGCAATATAAAGAGCGGAAAAATCAGTTGGCGTTGGAGTTTAAGCGGATTCATCTCAATGGGAATCAGGAGCTGGAGCAGGCAATTCAGAATGGCAATACAGAGAATATTCTGACAGTGCTGGAACAGCATTTGGCTCAAAGAAGTATACAACTGGCGGAGCAGGAAGCACAAAACGATGTTTGGACAGCACAGCAGGAAAGGCTGCAGCGAGAATTGGAAAAGGCGGGAAAGCTGCAGGAACAATTTTCTCAGCTGGCTGATAAGCGGCGGTGGCAAGAAGATTTGCTGCGGCAAAAGTCAGCCATGGAGGACAAGCAGCGCTTGCTGGATGGGGCGGAGCAGGCAAGCCGGCTGGAGCCTTTGGCTGAGAGCTGTAAACAGCAGGAGCAGCAAATGGACAGGCAAAAAAAAGACTTTCTGCAGCAGCAAAAAAAAATGCAGCAGATGGAGCAGCGTCGAGAAAAAAATCAACAGCAGGTGCAGGCGGCAGACCAATTGACAGAGCTGCAGGAACGTTTGACAGCGGCACAAGAAAATAGAGAAACATTATTAAAACAATACAATGGGATTAATCGATATCTTGAATCATTAAAAAAATATCAGGTACAACAAAAACAATTACAGGAGCTTCAGCAAGCGGTTGAAACACAACAACAGCATATTCACCAATTGCGCCAAAAACAGCGTCAATTTTTGGGTGCTTCCCTGGCGGCTGATTTACAAGAAGGGATGCCGTGTCCTGTATGCGGTGCCACTCATCATCCTGCACTGAATAAAGAACGTGGCATTGGCGTGGCAGACAGTGTGCTCCAACAGGCAGAGGATAAGCTGGAAGTGCTGCGTAAGCAGTATCAAGAAAGCTTAAGTGACGCCTCTATTGTAAAGGGACAGCTGGAGCAACGGCAGCAAACACTAGAAGAAGAATTGGGCCCTCATTCCACTGCGGAGTGGATGGAGCGCAAGAAAGAAATTTATAACGAAGGCATTGCGCTGAAGGCGCAAATAGAAGAAAGGCAGAAGGAACAGCAGCAGTGTTTGTTAATGTTGGGCTGGAAAATGCTGCCTGACGATTGGAAAGTACAAATCGTACAGTTGCGGCAGCAGATAGAGCAGGCGCAGCGAGAATATCATACCCTGGCAGGAGGGCTGAAGGCTTCCGAGCAGCATCTGGCACAAATGCAGGAGCAGTTGAAAGGACAGCAGGCAGTATGGCAGGAAGCATGGCAGAAGCATTTCCCCAGCGAGAACGCATATCAGCGGGCGCGGCAATCCTTGGAGCAAATGGCAGGCCTGCGGGAGCAGTGCAGCAATTACAATGCTGCCGTGAAGACCGCAGCGGAGGAAATCGCAGCATATGAATTGGCGTTGCGAGGAAAGCAGCCTGTTGAGATAGAAAAACTGCAAAGTCAATTGAAAAAACTATCTGGCGAGATAGAAAACGGGACAAAAGCGTATCAAAAATTATCCTTGGAGCAAGAGCAGGACGGTCAAATTTTGGCGGAGGGGAAGGCTGCTATGACTGCAATGCAGGATTTAGCGCAGCAATATACCATGGTACAGCGGCTGGCCAAATTGGCCAACGGAGAAAATGACTGGCGTATGTCCTTTGAAACCTATGTCTTGGTCACCTATTTTCTGCAAGTGTTGGAGCAGGCTAATCGGCGGTTGCTGAAGATGACAGGCGGCAGGTATTATTTTCTGCGGCATTGCGAAGCGGAGGACAAGCGCAAAGCAGCAGGATTGGATTTGGATATCATGGACAACTTTACAGGCCGCTCCCGCGCCGTATCCTCTCTGTCAGGCGGGGAAGGCTTCAAGGCGTCGTTGGCCCTGGCGCTGGGCTTGTCGGATGTGGTGCAGAGCACCAGCGGTGGGATAGAGCTAAACACCATTTTTATTGATGAAGGTTTTGGGACCTTGGACCACGACTCTCTGGAAAACACCATCGGCTGTCTTTTGGAATTGCAGCAGCACGGACGGCTGGTAGGCGTTATTTCCCATGTGGCAGAATTAAAAGAGCAAATCCCTGCATGGCTGGTCGTGGAAAGCAGCGAAAAAGGCAGCAACGCCTATTTTCAGCTGCGGGAAGCATGAATGCAACCTGATGGTCTGCGGAAGAAGGAGAAAAAATGAACTGGAAGAAACTATTTGCACCGTATATTGAGGAAAGCATGTCCTTTTATGCAGGCGGTAGGAAAGATTATCAGCATTGGGTATCCTTGCTTCGCAGAATGAAAAAAATAGAGGGCGGCTCTCAGATGGTGGATGAGATTGTAGCAGGATGGAAGGTGCGGTATAAAAACAGACCGGCGATGATGGATGAACTGAGCCGACTATAATGCGTTGTAATGCACAACTTTTTTAATGTTATTTTTCGGTAGTTTTGCTTGCTATGCCATCATAAAGAGAGCAAAATACAGTTTTCTGCATTTTACTCTCTTTACTATTTATCTTTTTTTAACTTAATGACATTAGTTTAGGGTAGTGCTACCGTTATTGTAAGTGATGAAACATTCAAGAAACGATGTGATTCGTTATCAGATCAATTAAATAATTTCGGATAAGAAATTTTTAAGGGGTAATAGTTTATTGCTATTCCAGTTAAAAGCGCCTGCTTTAGCGGCTTCGCCAATTTTTAAGGAAACATATTCATCCGTAACAGAAAAATAGGTATGCAGTTTTGTCTTAAATTCATGCGGATAGGATCGATTATATTTATTTTCCAAGTTATTCATAAAACCTCGTATTTCATATAAAATATTGGAACTATTTTCTTCAGACAAGATAGATAGACAAAGATCTTCTAATGTTCCAACTTGAACAAATGTATCGCATGTTGGAAATAGTAAATAACCTACTTTAGGAACATGGCCATACCAACAATGAGGAGTATCTGGAATTGCAAGATTACAATTTCGTAACGTTGATTTAATATCAGCTATAGCTTTCTTAGAATCTCTTTCGGCATCTCGAATGATTAACAATGATTCAACTCGATCAAAACCTTCCATATTCTGTAATGTGCGAATGAAATTAGTTAGGTCTGTTATTCCGCCAAAATCCATAACCTGAAAATCGTTAGAGAATGCAGATACATTGGAAAGTGCATCGCTGTTTAGGTAAGTGATGAGTACTTCTTCCGCATCACGCCCTTCACATAAAATAAGGTGTTTCTTTCTGATACTGTTGTTTGTTTTGCGTGCCATTTACCGAACCTCCATACTGAAATTAATGGCGGAACGCACTAAATCGCCAGAATATCTGAAAGCTTTATTTTCTCCATCTGCCCGCTCGATTCGATAATAGCAAAACGCATTCTGCATATTTGCCGTTTCAATGCCATCAATCGCTCCATTTATACATTCATAACTGTGAGTAGTTGCTATAATTTGACAATTATTTTTCTGCGCAACAATAGAAATAATTTCCCACAATTTAGCATACATAGAAAAATGAAAACCAGTTTCAATTTCATCAATTAGGATTACTGAATTTGGGTTTGCAATAATAGACAGAACAATGAATAGCAGTTTGTTAATGCCATCACCAGCCAGCTTGAGCGGCAATAACTTTTCCCCCATTTTTGCATAAAGCTGAATTTGACCTTGAAACGCAATTGTTGATATATCACATATAGATGCATCAATAATTCTTAATACATCAATTACCTGTTGTTTTTTGCCTTCTATTTCCAATTTACCAAACCACTCGGTAATTACACTATCATTATTTATAATTGAAGCGTTAATATATTGCGTAAACGGCATAGGAAGCAGTTGGTTATTGTCACTACTGGTATGAACATTTCGCAACACACCAGAAGAACTTACAACAAAATGACCATCTTCGGTGTAATCACCATGTGAGAAATGAAACTTCAATGTATATGTTGACTTAGCTGAAGAAATAAATTGATTGAAAACATCTTGGGGAGCGCCAGCAGCATCAGATGGGACAAAAGAATCGTCTCGGGAGTATGTCAGAACTGTTTCCACATCGTCTAGTTGCATAGAAATACGCAATGTTTCTTTCGTATTCAAATCATAAAACATTGGTGCCCATAGGACAGATGGATCCGTAGACATAGATAATCCGCGAAATCTATTGATTTTTACAAAAGACTCTGGCGCAATATGATCAATTGCCAGGAAGATTCCTTCCAAAATCGAGCTCTTACCTGCATTATTTTTTCCAGATATTAGAGTAACTTGACCAAGTTCTGGAAGATGAATTTTTTTTAATCCACGAAAGTTTTCAAAAGTTAGATTGTTAATCATGGGATAGCCTCCTAAATCACGATTATTGAAAACATTTTTATTATACCCTATATAAAAAGAAATTACCAGAAAAAACTGTAAACGACAGGGAAAAGAGTAGGAAGTAAACATTGTGGCTTCTCCAGCCTTATTGGAAACATTGATGTTATATATTCGAGAAAGGCTAAATCGGAATTGTGAAATAGGCGTCCGGGAGAAGAGAAACAGGCATCTCTCGGACTTTGGCATTGTTCCGATAAAAATATTATTCTGATTCCGTTGCCATTGTTCCGATAATTGGGTATACTACTATTTGAAATAAGATATGGATTTATCTGCCATGGCATTGAATGGCGCATAGTTTGAAGGAGATTACCCTGTCAGCTTTTCGCAAAAGCGGACGGGGTAGTTTTTTGCCTTCATGGGGTTGATGATACTGCCAAACAAAAAGGTTTTGCGGTGAAAGAAAGTTTAAAGAAAATGTTAAAATTTTGTACCCGAAAATCGAAGCATCATATAAAAAATATTCTTATAGAAAAAAACAAAAAAACACAGAAAATACTGGTAAAACATAGTAGATATATGTTTTTTTTAGTACAAACAGCAGAAAAATTGTCTTTGCACTTTTTCAGTGTAAAGAAAGTGTAAAAGTCCTAAAAGTTATAAATTTTCGAGGGGCTTTTTTTGTACCCTTAAATGCACATATATAGTGATATTCATTCAAATATCACTATATATGTGCATTTTCATTTTGTTTAAAAATTTATAACTTTTTAGACGCTGCTGCGAAAAAAATATTTGGAGGTGAGAGGACGTGACAGGTGCTTCATCGCAAACACCGCCAAAGTGTGGGAACAGTGCGGTCATCCGTATGGACAGCTATGAGGACAAGAATCCTCAAGGCACCCTTTATCTGCTCCACACCCAGGAAGAGATTGCCTTTACCAATCTGTTTGAACTGTTAGAGCAGTTGGACCGTTTAGCGCAGTGCAGCGAGAGCAGGGCATCCTGCAATCCAGGCATGCAGCGGGTCGTTACAGGAAAACGAGAGGATGTTGCCTTGCGGTCGACGCCGGAGATACAGGGCGACATTGCAACATTTCAGATAAAAATATTTTTCTGTGCCAATGCCACCTGGCAGGGCAGCCTGGGCTGGAAAGAGGGCAAACAGAAGCTGCGTTTTCGCAGCGCGTTGGAATTTGTAAAGTTATTG
Source organism: uncultured Peptococcaceae bacterium (assembly GCA_910585405.1). Classification (GTDB taxonomy): domain Bacteria; phylum Bacillota; class Peptococcia; order Peptococcales; family Peptococcaceae; genus UBA7185. The sequence goes on from CAJUDO010000012.1 coordinate 69,383, forward strand.
GACAGCGCGTTACCCCAACCGCCGCTGCAAAAAGGCGAATTGTGCTGTGAAGCGGCTCATGCAGGATAAACGTGCTGGGCAATCGATAAAATTTTATGGATACTGTGAAGAAAATTTGGAATAGCGCCACAACAGTGCTGGTGGCAGTCGTGGTCATCCTGGCCCTATTGCTGGCAGGACCGCGACTGATGGGCATGCAGGTATTTACCGTGTTGTCAGGCTCCATGGAGCCGGTGTATCACACCGGGTCGCTTATCTATGTGCGGGACGTGGACCCCATGGAGATCGAGCTGGGACAGGTGATTACTTTTATGCTGGATGAGGACACTGTGGCCACCCATCGGGTGGTGGAAGTGGTACCCGATGAGACAGACCATTCCGTGGTGCGGTTTCGCACCAAAGGGGACGCCAACGACGCCGAGGACGGCGGCTTGGTGCATTGCAACAATGTGCTGGGTACGCCGGTGTTCACCATTCCCCAGCTGGGCTATCTGGCCAATTATATTCAGAAGCCGCCGGGCATGTACCTGGCCATCTCCGCCGGAGCGCTGCTTTTGATGCTGGTGTTCCTGCCCGATTTGTTCGGCAGCGACGAACCGGAAGAAAAGAAGAAGCGCAGGAAAAACAAGGGGAAAAGGGCGGAGAAACCACAACAGGAGGAATAAGCCGCAAGGCTTCCTAAAATATGAAATTTAATTTTATTTAGAGGGGGATTTTATGATGAAATCTGTAAAGAAAGCAATCGTTGCCGCTTTATGTGCCGGCACACTAGTAGTAGGTTCCGTAGCAGGAACCATGGCGTATTTGACAAGCGAGGATAAAGTAGAGAACACATTTACAGTGGGAAATGTGGCTATTACATTGGACGAAACCGATGTAGATAACAGCACACAAGACAGCGAGCGTGACCGAGCAAATACTTATAAATTGATGCCAGGCCACACCTATATCAAAGACCCAATTGTTCATGTAGATAAAGATAGTGAAGATTGCTATTTGTTTGTGAAAGTAGATAATGAAATTACCGCTATTGAAGGTGACACTACTGTTGCTGTTCAGATGGCTGCAAAGGATTGGGTAGCTGTTGATGGTGTAGACGACATCTATGTTTATAGTACAGGTGATACTCCTACTGCTGTTACTGCTGATGAGAATAAGATCGTATTTGAAAACTTCACAATCGCTGGAACAGTAGATAACGATAAATTAGCAAATTATGCAAATAAAACAATTATAGTAACTGCTTATGCAATTCAGGCTAATGGCTTTGAAGGTAAAACTGCTTCCGAAATCTGGAACGCAGCTAACTTTAAATAATCGCAATCTTCTAACGATTTAGCTCATTTCGCGAGAAAGGAGGAAATTGCGTGAAAACGATGAAAAAAACGATTGCCTTGCTGGTGGCAGTATCCATGATTGTCGGCTGTGCCATCGGCGGCACGCTGGCGTGGCTGACCCATTCAACTGGTCCTGTGACGAATACCTTTACGACCAGTGATATTGAGGTAACATTGGAAGAAACAACGGGCGATACGTACAAGATGATTCCTGGCTATACCATTACAAAAGACCCGAAGGTGACTGTGACCACTGGCTCTGAGGAATGCTATTTGTTCGTTAAAATGGAAAAGTCTAATAATTTTGATATTTTTATGACTTATGAGATAGCAGAAGGTTGGACTGCCTTGAATGGTATTGCTGGTGTGTATTATCGTGTGATTAAAACTGCAGATATGGACAGACCGCACAACATTTTGAAGGATGATCAGGTTGCTGTCGAGGATACTGTCACAAAAGCCATGATGGATGGCTTGACGAGTGAAACCTATCCGACCTTGACTGTTACTGCATATGCATCACAATTGTACAAGAATAATACGGAAACATTCGCCGCAACAGAGGCATGGGAAAATGTTCCGGCTAATTCGAGTACACAAACAGACGGAGAGTAACGCTTAAATAAAAAAACTCAGATAAAAATTAATAAGGAGAGATTGATTATGAAAAAGAAATTGGTAACTGGCGCATTAATTGCAGCCTTTGGCGCAGTAGCCATCACCGGCGGTACCTTAGCTTATTTTACAGATACCGATGCAAAAACAAATACCTTTACCGTTGGGAATGTTGCTATCGACTTAATTGAAAATTTTGGAGATAACGATCCAACTACACCAGAAAAATTGTTGCCTGCTACCGGTTCTGCACAAGCTGGTACTTTGCAGAATGGCATCACCAAAGAAGTTAGTGTAAAAAACACAGGTTCTGAAGATGCTTATGTTCGTGTACACATTGCAATTCCTAGTATGTTAGACAATGGAAATCCAGAGTTTGATGCAGGGAAAAATGCTTTGCATTTCAACTATACAAATGATTCTATTGGAGCAGGCAAATGGGACTGGTCTACGACAGCAGGAGCACCGTACCAAGGTAATTGGAACTATTATGAAACAACGATTGATGAAATTGGCTATAATGTATACGTTGTAACTTATGGTACAGCTTTGAAACAAGGAGAAGAAACTCAAGAAAAAGCTATGCATCAAGTTTATTTAGACAAGAATACATCTAATGAAGCAATTAACTCCTATGTAGAAACTTTAGGAGAAAACTGGCAGATTAAAGTGCTGGCAGAAGGTGTACAGGCAGCTGGTTTTGATGATGCTTATACAGCATTAAATACTGCTTTTGGTGTACCTGGTGAGTATACTGTTGACTGGAGTGGAGCTACTGCACAGTAATTTCCCCAATTAATTTATTTCTACGCTCTGCCCGATTTGGGCAGGGTGTAGAAGAGCACCTGAAGGGGCGCGGATGTTCTTCTGCACCCTGCACTATGCGGGGGCGGCTAAAAATGTTTCAAAAAGAGAGAAGATAGCATAAAAGGAGGATGAGGGAACATGATAAAAAAGAGACTGTTCAGTCTGGCGGTCATCGTGATCTGCCTGTCCATTGCGGGCGCGGGTACGTTGGCCTATTTCAGCGACCGGACGGTAGCCCACAATGTCATCACCTCCGGCAACATCAAGATTGATTTGCTGGAAACCAAAGCCGACGGCAGCACCTTTGAGAATGTGATTGGCGTGATGCCCGGCACATCGGTGGAAAAGGTGGTACAGGTAAAAAATATTGGGGACAATGATGCCTGGATTCGTGTGCGGGTGGACAAAGAACTCACCAAAGCAAACGGGCAAGCCGGTGATGCGGATCTGCTGGGGATTAATTTTGATTCCCGGAACTGGATTGCACAGGACGGCTACTACTATTACGATAAGACCTTGAAATCCGGGGACGTGACAGAACCGTTGTTTGAAAGTGTGCAATTTAATGCATCTATGGGAAACGACTATCAGAATAGCACGGCCCAGGTGTACGTATTTGCGCAGGCAACCCAGACGGCCAACAACGGAGAAGCCGTACTGGAAGCCAATGGCTGGCCGGAAGACTGAGCCGATAGACCAATAGAGGAGGATGACAGAACATGAAAGGTATATTAGGAAAGAATAAATGGATTGCAGTACTGCTGTGCATTACGATGCTGTTGTGTATCTCTCCGCTGAGTCCCCTTGTTGCCTTTGGGGAAGACGGTGACGCTGGAGTTTCCGACAGTGTAGAAGATGGCGCTGGGGATGCATCCACAGAGGATGGCAGCATTGCCGGTGACGACGGAGAAGAAACTTCCGACGGTGAGGAAACGACAGAAGGTACCGGCGATGGCACAGAAGAAACTCCCGACGGAGCAGAGAACCAACCTGCTGACGGCGAACAGCAGGAAGGTACAGAAGGCAATCAGCCCGCCGATGGGGAACAGGAAGAAGAAATTGCCGATGAAAATGTACCCAAAACCGAAGTTCCGGCAGTATCTGGACATATGGACGGCTGCTCCGACGAATGTACCGGTGAAGGATGCACTTGTCCTTGCCATTTGTATCAGCGTTTGATGGCGTGTGAAACCTTTGAAGAATTGATGATGCTCATCGAAGCCACACCTGAGGAAGCATTGCTGGCACTGACTGAGGATGAAGTGATGCAGATTGAGGCGAAAATTGCCGAATTGGAGCCGGAACCGCTGCCCCCGGTGGTGGAGGAAGATTCTGATATTATGACAACGGATGAACCGGTGGAGAGCGAGATTATTTATCCCACAGTAAATTTCACCAATGTAGCGCCCTTTGGTGATCCGGTTGTCGGATAAGGAAGGAGGCAGAGTATGAAAAAAACAAAAATCATTTCCCTGCTTCTCTCTGTATCTATGTTGGTGTCTGTTGCGATACCAGGTACGCTGGCACAACCAGAAGAAAACCCAGGGACAGAGGGACTGGAAATCAGTAAAACCGCCACGGAAAATAAGGACGGAACCTACACCATTCAGTTGGAAGCCTATGCCACCGGAGATAAAATCATCACCGAGGCGAAAGCAGATGTTCCTACGGACATTGTTCTGGTATTGGATCAGTCCGGCTCTATGGAAGAGGATATGTCTACCTATTCCTTCTCAGCGTATGAAAATCGAGACAATAGCTATCTGTATGGACAGCGACACAATCGTCAGAGAAATAAGAACCTCTACTATAAGCTGGAGGATGGCAGCTATGTCGAGGTTTATGTGACCAGAACAGAAGGAGAAGGAAATATTACTTATACACAATGTCCGGCTGATTGGCCGAATGATTCCTATTTTTCTTCTCAAGATAATTACTTTACGCATAGCAGCAATCTCTATGTGAAAAGTGGTGATAGTTGGCAGAAAGTAACTTTAGAGAGAAAAGAGAGTGGTTCCTTCTGGGAACGTAAATACCAATACATTTATACATTTCCAGATGGATCTACTGTAGTCAGTGAGAACCGAGACGGTCTCCCTGGTTTTGGTGAAAAAGGGCCGCTGTATTATGTTACCCAGGGAAGAGGCGACTATGAGTATACTTATACTTACCGAGTAAATGGACGAGATGTAACGATTGGGACATCTACCGGTCAGGATACGGTTCCGGAGTTTACCTTGTATGAGAGAAGTGAAGGTGGGAGCGTCTCTCGTTTGTCTGCTTTGCGAACCGCTGTAACCAACTTTGCCGATAGCGTTGCGGAAAAAGCAAAAGGTAAGGATGGACAGCTCGGAACTGATGACGATGTAAACCACCGGATTGCTGTGGTGGGATTTGCAAGCAAATCTGGTTACGGTAACAATACGGAGCTTCTTTCCATTAGCGGCAGTAATAGCGGCAACGTAGGCGTTAAATATGGCAGTATCAGCCAGCAGAACTATAAGGATGTTTTGCAGAGCATGACTACCCAGGCCGGTCGGAATATGGTCAATAGCGCCATCAATGCGCTGGCCACTGAAGGCGCTACCGAGGCGAATCTGGGTATGGAAATGGCGAACGGCATTTTGGATGCAAACCCAGTGCCTACTGGCGAAAAGCGCAACCGTGTTGTGATCCTGTTTACTGATGGCTCACCGACTACCTTCAATGGATTTAGTGAGAATGTTGCGAATAGTGCGATTGCTGAGGCGGATACCGCCAGAGCAAAAGGCGCAAATGTTTACTCTGTTGGTATCTTTGAAGGAGCAGATGCGAGCTCTGCTGGTAGTCTGAGCGGCGATGACACGCAGAAGGCAAACTGGTTCATGCAGAATGTGTCCGACAACAAGGGCACACCCCAGAACCCCAGCTACTACCTCTCCGCTGCGGACGCGGATTCCCTGAACGATATTTTCCAGCAGATCAGCGATAACATCGAAACTGGTGGTTCTTCCACCACGCTGGATGAAAATGCAATCATCAAGGATATCATTGCTCCCTCTTTCCAGCTCCCGAAGGGCGCAACCGTGAATGATATCAAGCTGGAAACCTACAGCTACACCGGTGAGAATCAGTGGCAAGCGAACAACGATACTATGGGCGCTACAGCCACCGTGGAGGATGACAAGGTCGATGTGACTGGCTTTGACTTTGCGGAGAACTGGTGCGGTAAGGAAACCACAAACGGTATGGAAAACTACCGTGGCAATAAGCTGGTGATCAGCTTCAAGGTCGAGCCTAAGCCTGGCTTCCTCGGCGGCAACGGTGTCTATACCAATACCAACGCCGGGGTCTATGAGAATGGTCAGGCAAGTGACCCGCTCTTTACCTTCAATCGTCCCCAGGTGGATGTGGAGATCAAGGAAATCAACGTCACTGCGCAGGATAAGAACGTCTACCTTATGGGCGACCTGACCGCTGAGCAGATCAAGTCCGGCGCAATTGCCAACGTTGGCGACGTGGAGCTGAAACTTGGCGAGACAAACTACGGTCTGCAAGACTGGCAGCACGAGTATGTGGAAATCTCTGTCGATTATCAAGATAAAAATGGCAATACACTTAACAATTTGGAGAATCTGATAGCTGACACTACTTACAGCGTCGTTGTTACTGTTAAACCTAAGGAAACAAAGGGTACGGCCGTCGAACAGACTGATAGCGATGATGGCAATATCAACGTCTTCAAGCCCGAGCTGACCTTTAAGGACGGCGAAGCATGGTATGGCGGCGATGTTCCTGCCGATACTGAGTTGAATACGAATTTAACCAAAACCGAATGGAAGCACGGAGAAACTGTTGCTGACACTACTAAGATGGGGGATGCTCCTGAGCTGACCCTGACCTACACCCTGGATGCGTCCAAGTTGAAGAATGGAAAAATCAACAGCAAAACGGCTGATATCCCTGTAGATGTCACAATAAAATTTGGTGAGGGGGAAGTGACAGATCATACTGCTTTCCAGCATACAAACTGTGACGGAAAGACTTGTAAACTCCCGGAAAATAATGAGTTCCTCCTGCACATCAATACCTGCCGGCTGACCATTACCAAAACCGGCGGCGCAGCGGACGAGCCGTATGTGTTCGACATCATGAAAGATAAGGAAAAGTATTCCGAAGTCACCATTGTTGGAAACAACAGCGAAACCATTTACGAACTGCCGGTGGGCAGCTACGCTATCGCAGAGGATAAAGGCTGGAGCTGGCGTTATAATCCTACTTATAGCAATAATGGCGTGACTTTGAGCAAGGATCAAACTAGCGGAACCATAACCTGCACCAACAATAAGGAAAAAGATAAATGGCTCAACGGCTACAGTGATATTGTGACAAATATCTTTGGCGAGCGCCATGACAATTGAGAGAGGAGGGGAAGATAGATGGCTTATGGTAAGCATACAAAAAAGCAAAATGGCAAGAAGCTGAGCGGAAAAGCCGGAGCATTGCTGATTTCCCTCCTGCTGATTTTTACCGTGACGGTAAGTGGCACCATGGCATTTTTGGTGACAAATACAGGTGGTTTGACGAATACCTTCACTCCTTCCCATGTGAGTTGTGGCGTGACGGAAAGTTTTGACGGCACGACCAAAAGCAATGTCAACGTGACCAACACCGGTGACATCGACGCTTACATTCGGGTGAAGCTGGTTTCCTACCGTGTCAATGATGATGGTCAGCACATCGGCGGCATTGCCAGGGTGCCGGACTTCATGCCGGGAAACGGATGGGTAAAAAAAGGTGATTACTACTATTATACCGCACCGGTAGCTTCCGGTGCGCAACCTAAGACAGGTTTGATTGATAGTATTGACTTGACAGATTCTTATAGTGATCCCGATGGCGGTAAGCAGGTAATCGAAGTTATGGCGGAAGCCATTCAGGCTGAGGGCGTTGATGCCGATGGTATGAAAGCAGTTGTAAAAGCCTGGGGTGTAGACCCTGAAACACTTAGTTAAGGAGTGAGCGATGATGAAACAACAGAAGACAACAAACAAAGTGATCGCCCTCCTTTTGGCAGTGCTGCTGGTGCTGGGTACAGCGCCGGCGGCGCTGGCCGCTGACGGGGAGGCTGACGGCGATAAAACGGTGGGCATCATCTATCAAGGGCAGTCTGCCCTTGCGCGCTGGATATATCAGAATCCTGATACCACTTATACCGCGACCGATTTGTTTCCCCAGTTAAAGGGTGTGATGCCGGGCGATCGGCTGCAGCAGGACTTTATCGTCAAAAACAACAGCGCCAACGATATCCAGCTGTTTGTACAGCTGCTGCCTCACAATGGAGACAATCCGCTGAGCGACGGTGTGGACGCGCAAACTACCACCGCTTCCTCTATCGCCTTTTTGAACCAGCTGGAAATGAAAATTACAGCCGGTGAGGGCCAACAGGAACAGACTTTATTTGAGATTCCCAAAGGAAAGCTGGGCGCTTATGCCGGGCAGAAGGAATTGGGCACGCTGAAAGCAAGGCAGGGCGCTGTGCTCCATGTGTATCTCACGGTGCCTATTGAGATGGGCAATGAGTTTATGTATCTGATGGAGCAGGCGCAGCAGGGTACAGCCGCTGGGATTGGTGAGTTGGATTTGGCCTTTACCATTCGGGAGGAAACGGGAGGCGGCGGCAGTGACCCAACGCCCAATCCGCCCGATGAGGAAATTGATGATCCCAATGTGCCGTTAGGACCGCCGGAGGAAGAAATCGACGATCCCGATGTGCCATTGGACCCTGGTATTGAAATTCCGGGGACGCCGGTGGAGGAAATTCATGATCCCGAGGTGCCCTTGGCAGATGCGCCGAAGACCGGCGATACCAACAATATCTTATTGATGCTGGTATTGTTGGCAGTGGGCGCAGGGGGTCTGCTGGTTGTGAGAAAGAAAAGCTAAAAAAGAAGATAGATAGAGGACGAAACGTGCCGCAAGTGATCTACAAGATGCGTCGGCATGGTATATAAGCAAAAACAGAAGGCGAACCCCTACATCGTAAATTACGAGGTAGGGGTTCGCCTTTTAATTTCTATTTTTATTCTTCCTGTCGGCTTATGGCCGATTTCGGCAAATTATTTAAGCTTACGGTTTCCAGTGTTTGCAATTGTTGTATCGCCAACTGCCGTAACAATTCCATACGTTCTTTTTGCGCTTTCCTCTGATGAATTAAAACCGCATTATAACTTTCCAGATTTGCAAGTACCAGCAATTGGTTTAGCGTTGCGACGTCCCGCATCGTTCCTTTCACCGTTGGATTTTCATCTTTCCATTGCTTCGCCGTTTTTCCAAACAAGACAACATTCAACATATCTGCTTCATTGGCATAGGTATAGGCCACCTGTGTAGGCGTTAATTCTGGTGGGAGCAGATTTTCCTTAATCGCATCTGTATGGATTCTATAATTCAACTTAGAAATTTCTCTATTCAAATTCCAATTCAAAGATAATCGACTGTTTTCGTCTGCCTTTAAACGTCTATAGTCTTTCATGATATACAGTTGAAACTCAGGAGAAATCCATGTAGCAAAGGACATAGCAATATCGCTATGGGCATAGGTTCCTCCGTAGCGTCCTGCTTTTGAAACGATACCTATCGCATCTGTCGCTTCTATCCATTTTTTCGGTGACATTGTAAATGCATTGGCACCAGCCTGCTTTTTAAACCCCTCGAATTCGAGGGGTTTAAAATCTGGATTATGTAATCTTTCCCATAGTCCCAGAAATTCTATCACGTCCCGATTTCTCATCCAATTTTGAATAACCGCCGTTGGTTCATCGCTCTTATACCGGGCCATATCTGTCAAGGAAATAAATTCATTTTCGAAGTCCTGCGTATAAATTCCAATATCAATCCCATTTGCATGGAGTGTGTCTTTAATTATTTTTCCCATTATTCCTCCAATAATCATAAAATAATTTTTTCAAGACGCTATTTCTCTTTCTTTATTTATAGGAATCATAGTATCTGGTGATTTGTAGGACAAAAGCACGATGGTTTCATGAATTGTAGCTATGCAAACTGTAGTATCTCTGACTCTGCCTTGGATAAGACTGATTCAAAGAAGTATCAGTTATTTTTCAAAATTTCTTCGATGGCTGCTTCGTCCGGAGTGATGTAAATGGTCTTCTGGTTTTCATAGATGACACGGCCGGGCTTAGCGCCGTTGGGTTTGTGCACGTAGCGTTTCAAGGTATAATCCACCGGCACCAGAGAGGAATACCGGCTTTTGCTGAAATAGGCGGCCAGATGGGCGGCAAAGTCCAGCGCATCCTGTGTGAGTTCCCGCTGTTCCTGGTGATTGCGAAGGACAACATGGGAGCCGGGAATATCTTTTACGTGAAACCATACATCGTTGTTGCGCGCCAGACGGGTGGTTACGTAGTCGTTCTGCACATTGTTCTTGCCAATCAGGATTTCGATATCGCCGTAATGGACCACCAACGGTTTAAAGGTGGGTTCTTTTTTCCCTTTTTTATTTTGCTTGGTCAATTTTGCTTTTACGTAGGATGCGCTTTCCAGCTCCAAACGGATATCCTGCAGATCTTCCGGCGTCTGCGCGGTCTGCAGGCTGTTTTTGATGCTGTCCAGATAGTTTAATTCGTCCTGGGTATGCTCGGCCTGAATCAGCGATTGCTGCGCCCCTGCTTTGGCTTTGGCATATTTTTTAAAATATTTTTGGGCATTTTCGTTGGGCGTAAGATTTTCCTGCAGGGGAATGGTGAGGACCTGCTGCTCCGGGTCATAATAATTGATGACCTGTGCGGATTTCCCCTGTTTAATCTGATAGAGATTGGCAGTCAAAAGCTCGCCCCAAATTTTGAAATGCTCGGCATTTTCCCCTTCCTGCACCTTATCCAGCTGCAAAGCCAATTTCTTTTCGCAGCGCTCGATTTCTCTGTTGATGATGCGCTCCAAGTCGCCGCTGCGTTGGGCCAGGAGATTGTCCTGCTCCTTGTGGCCGATGAACTGTTCCAGCAGCTGGCTCATAGAGTCCAGCGTGTGCTGTTCATATTGGTTGAATTGCTGCAGCGGGAAGGGTGCGAAAGCCAACGCCTTTTTGCCGTCGCAGACAAAGGTAGGCGTATAATTTTTCTGCGAAATCAAATCGCGCAGCCACAATAGTTGCTGCCAGATACGGTCATAATCATACTGTCCCAGAAAATCCACACGGTCGTCGGGATTGAGTCCGCTGCGGTGGATGAGTTCTGCTGCGGTCTGCGGACCGAAGCCGGCAATGTGGTTCAGCAGAATTTTTTTCAGACTCTGATTGGACGGCGCGTCCAGGAAGAAGGAAATCAGTTCCTCCTGCGTCAGCTCCATCAGGGACTGTTTATTTTGCGGCGGCGGTGAAACGTATGCAAGACCGGGCAGTATCTGCCGGTACTGGCTCATATCAATGCTCAAACGGCGGGCGCTGTCCAAAATCACGTTGGTCTGCGGATTGATTAAAATAAGATTGCTGTGTTTGCCCATAAACTCGCCGATGAGAATGCGGGTGGCGCGTTCTCCCAGCTCGTCATAGCCTTCGCAGACAATATGGATGATCCGCTCCCAGGCGGATTGGTAGATGGCGGTGATTTTGCTGCCCTCTAAATGTTTGCGCAGTACCATGCAGAACAGCGGCGGCTGCATGGGATTGGTTTTGCTGGCTGTGCTGATTGCGATACGTGCGGTCTGCGCGTTGCAGGACAGCAATAGTTTATCGGTATGTCCCTGTTGGCGCACAGTCAGGATGACAGTGCTGCTGTCAGGCTGTTGGATTTTATCGATTCGCCCGCCGACCAACCGCGTTTGCAGTTCGTCAGCAATAGCGTGGATGGCAATGCCGTCTAAAGACATAAAGGTTCCCCCCTAGAAACGTCACAAGAAAGATGTTATAATAGACATGTTATTATAACACAAAATAAAAAGGAAAGAAAATGTTTTCCGGTGAAATAAATAGTGAGATGTAGAACGAAAAAATCAGGAAGGCAGAAGCTTTAAGAAAAGTATTTAAGGGGTGTAGGCAATGTCAGTTGTGATTGACAACAGCAATGGTAGTTTTCTCAGTGAAGTAGATTCTCTGCGGGAATTAATCGATGTGGATGAAATGCGCGAATTAAATGAATGGCGATACTTGTTTGTTGTACACAAATTCGGATTGGATGAGATTGTAACCAAGTTAAATATTCTCAATGAAGAATACGATTTTTTCCATGCATCCAATCCTATCGAGCATATTGAGACACGGATTAAGAATCCCAAAAAGACGGTGGAAAAATTGATTCGCCAAGGGTATCCGGTGTCGCCGCAAAGCGCCAGGGAGCATTTGCATGATATTGGCGGCATTCGCGTGGTATGCTCCTTTGTGGAGGATGTGTATGAGATATACGAAAAATTGGCGGGACAGAGCGATTTGCAGATAAAAGAAGTGAAGGATTATATCAAAAATCCCAAGGATAATGGGTATCGCAGTCTACATCTTTTGGTGGAGGTGCCGGTATTTTTAACGGATAAGACGGAGCATGTTACCATAGAAGTGCAGATCCGTACTATTGCAATGGATTTCTGGGCAAGCCTGGAACATAAGCTGTATTATAAAAAAGGGAAGGTTGTACCCCGTCAGGTACTCATTGGGCTGAATCAATGTGCGGATTTGGCGGCTTTGCTGGATGAAAAGATGCAGGATATCCGCAATAAAATGAAGCCTTATCTCAGCGAGGAAGAACGGGCAGAACAGGCAGCTATTTTGGCAAAAGAGGTAGAGCAGAAAATGATTGCGGGCGATATTGAAGATTTTGAGGATGAAGATTCTGAAGCTTGTGAAGGTTGAGATTCTGGAAAAAATGGGCTGGATAAAAAAGAAAAAGGGACAGAGAATACAAATAAGATGACACTGCCGTAGATGATTATCATAAAAATGGAATGTCAGAACGGAGAAAGGATGGTTCGGCATGGAAGTGCAGCAGATTTGCTGGGATTTGTTTCAGAAAAACGGGCAGATTGGCTATTATTTGTTAGGCTGTCAGATAAATGAAGAAGATGGGGAACGAACAGGTGGAGCAAAATCAAAAGGTACAGGGGATTGTACTGCGCAGCAGAGATTATAAAGAAGCAGATCAGCTGGTTACAATCTACACGCGGGAGCTGGGCAAGGTGACAGTACAGGCGCGCGGGGTAAAAAAGACCGCCAGCAAATTGCGCAGCGGATTGTTATTGTTTAGCCAGACTCAGCTGGAGCTGGTAATGGGAAAAAGCTTTCCGGTAGTAACCGGCGCGGCTATAGCTGAGGCTTTTGCATTGCTGCGCAGTGATTTTTCCCGGATGAGTTATGCGAGCTATGCTGCGGAACTGTTGGATCAGGTGATCGTGGAAGCGCAGCCGGATGCAGAGTTGTTTTTATTGATTTTGCAAACGCTGTATCTTTTGGAGCAGATTAACCCATGGTTGGCGGTGCGGCAGTTGGAGGTGCGATTGTTGGAGCAGCAGGGATACGGATTGCAGCTGGAGCATTGTCTTTCCTGCGGGAAACCTTTGCGGGGAGAGCGGTATCATGGCGCAGTGGGCGGCGTATTCTGCGCGACTTGCGGACACGATAGCCCTGGTGGTGCTGTACTTACGCAGGAAGCACTCACAACGCTGAAGGCATTAGATTATATTCCGTTGCATCGTTTAGGTTGGGTGTATGTAAGTCAAGAGGGTCGGCGTTCATTGGAGCAGTATTTGGAGCTGCAGCTGCAGCAAATACTGAGCTGGCCGCTAAAAAGCCGTGACTTTTTGCGGCAGATGGAAGGGCAATTTTAGATGTGAAGAAGATAGAGATGTCTGGTTGAGCAGTTGGGGCATCTCTATTTTTTATGCTTTGAAAAAATCTGCACAAATTTGCGGAGAAAAAGAGGAATTTTTGTGCCGTTGTCAAAATAATATAATATAATATGTTAATTATTGGATGATAAAAAATATATTGGAAATTAAAGATGAGCGTGTAGAAAAGGATTAAGAAAATATAAAAATATTTTTACTTTCTTTACCTAAAACAAGCGAATTATAGGAAGAACACTACCTAGCAGAGAAAAAAAGAGATTTTTACAATAAATATAGGGAGGTGATGCTATGAATTCGAAAAAAATTTTGTCTCTAAACTTGAAAAAATATCGCAAAGAAAATCGAATTTCTCAAGAAGAAATGGCAGCTAGAGCGGAATTGAGCACAAGAGGCTATGGAAAAATTGAGAGAGGAGAGGTGCAGTCTTCCTTGGACACTTTGGATAAGTTGTGTCGTGCTACTGGTTTGTCTCAAGCATTTTTATTAACAGAAAATATGGAGCAACAGGTATTATAGATAAAAAATTAAGGTGATTCAGCTCTTGGAATAAGATTAAAAATTAAAGAGAACGGATAAGTTCGAGTGATAAGATTGAATAGAAACGGGCTGCAAGAAAAAAACACAATCGAAAAGCCCGATGAAAGGCGGAGACCTATTTAAGCTATCTTGGCTGCCATGAAGCAAATCCCCGTCAGTTAGTCTACTTTTGACTGGCTGGAGGGGATTTGCTATGTAGGTAAGCAGAAAAAATGAATACTGGTTAATTTTGTTGAAATTTATTTAACAGAGGCTCAGTTGTAGTTTTTGTATTTGTCTGATATGATTTTCTTAGCAAAGGCCAATGCAAAAATTACACAAGGAGATGTGTATATGACATTAGGAACGGTGATTCGCAAATATAGAAAAATCAAAAATTTGACCCAGGAAGAAATGGCAGTACGACTTGGCGTAACGGCTCCGGCGGTAAACAAATGGGAGAATGAAAATTCTTATCCAGATATTATGCTTTTGGCGCCCATAGCCAGACTGTTGGGGATTTCCTTGGATACACTGTTGTCCTTTCAGAAAGATTTAACGCCAGAGGAGATCAATGAAATTGTTCGTGAAGCGGATTTGAGATTGAAAAAGGAATCCTATGATGAGGCTTTTCAGTGGGCGCGGAAAATGCTGGAGCAATATCCCAATTGTGAAGAGTTAATATTAAATCTTGCAGTTATGTTTGACGCACAGCGTATCGTGCGAGAGATTGAAAAAGAAACAGAGTACGATGAATATTTCTGCTCATTGTATGCGCGCGTACTGAATAGCAAAGAGGAAGCAATCCGTATTAGGGCGGCGGATTCTTTAGTGGGTTTTTATATGAGAAAAAAACAATACGATCAGGCGGAAAAGTATTTGGCATATTTTTCTATACAAAATCCAGAGAGAAAACGAAAACAGGCCCAAATTTATGCTGAGACAGGGCGAATAAAGGAAGCCTATAAGGCGTATGAAGAACTTTTGTTTATGGATTACCAGAGAATCAGTGTGGAATTGCACGGTCTGTATATGCTTGCGTTGCAGGAGAACGATAGAAAAAGAGCGCATAAATTTGTAGATAAACAGCGGGAACTGGCGAAGTGTTTTGAAATGGGAAAATATTATGAGGTTTCAAGTGGATTGGAACTTGCAGCATTGGAAAAGGATGCGGACACTGTAGTCGCGATCATGGAAGAAATGCTTTCTTGTGTGGAGCAAATCGGAGATTTCACAAAAACACCGCTCTATGAACATCTGGACTTTAAGGAAATGGGAAAGGATTTTATAGCAGAAGTAAAGGAAAATCTGCTGAAATGCTTTCGTGATGAAGAATGCTTTGCATTTTTAAAAAGCGATGAGAGATGGCGGAGATTCGTAAAGCAGTAAGAAGAACAGCAAAAGGCATACCGATAAAGAAATACTGCGTTTTTTAAGCAGACTGGAAATATTTTTTTCAACAGATGAAAAACGCCCCTTCGTGTGAAGACTTGAAATGATATGTACCCTCTTTGCTGGACAAAATCCAGTAAGGAGGGTTTTTACATGAAA
>CAJUDO010000013.1 GCA_910585405.1 uncultured Peptococcaceae bacterium
TCAAAAAATGCAATTAAACTTCTAAAAATGCAATTAGTGAGTTTTTTTAATTTTTATAAAATTGCAGATATTCGCTACTCTCCTTGCGTTATTCACTGTTTTATTGTGAGAATCCGCTACTCACTCCCAAAACGGGCTGTTCTGTTGGAGAATTTGCAAGTTGAGCGATTTCGCTACTTTAGTTGTGTGATTTGCTATTTTGTTGCGAGTTTACGCTACTTTGCCTAAGAGCGAGCTGTTCTGTTGGGGAATCTGCTGCTTAATCCGAAAAAGTGGTATTTCGGGATTTTTATTTTTTATGGGCATGGGGTTTCGTCGTCCTCATCACCACCAGCACCACAAACACACAGGCGCTATAACTGAGGAGCTAAGCAGTTATGTGGTGGTGGTGAGAAGAAGAAGAACACCACCACAATATATATATTTATATTATTATATTTTTTATGATTTACTTCTAGGTCAGTATATATATATATTACATATAGAGCAGCTTTTGATTGGAGAAACCTATGGTTTTTATTTGGGAAACCGTTGGTTCTTTGCTGCATAACCTATGGTTTCCAGCTGCGTAACCGTTGGTTTTTCGTTGCATAACCTATGGTTTTCAGTTGCGTTATTTTTGCAAATTGAGGAAACTCGAAGGATTTTTTCTGCAATGCAAACAAGAAGTGCGATTGCATCAAGCTTCGTTGAGGTAACTTCTTTAGAAATCAAAAGTATATCTGACACTGTAGAAATGCGTATCTCCATCGTTTCAGAATCACACAACATCTTTTTCGAATAAAATGGATCTCACTGCAGCAATTTCAGCAGCAGAATCCGACAATAAAATCAATTCGTTTCACAACCTCCTCGTTTTTTCTCTAAAAAATTAAAAAAAAGTGTTGACAATCCTTCTCAGATAAGATAAAATAAACAACGTCGCTGATGAGTGGCGCTTGAATGATGTGGCATGTTGGAGAAGGGGCTTAACTCACCAGCCTTTCACGCTGGCATTCACGGGTTCGAATCCCGTACATGTCATTCATATTTTGGGAGTTTAGCTCAGCTGGGAGAGCGTCTGCCTTACAAGCAGAATGTCGGCGGTTCGATCCCGTCAACTCCCATTTTTTTATTATCTTGATTATGCCGGTGTAGCTCAATTGGCAGAGCAGCTGATTTGTAATCAGCAGGTCGCGGGTTCGAGTCCCATCACCGGCTTATGAAAAAGATGGCGTACCCCTGGGTAACGAAATGTTACCCAGGGGTATTTGCTTTTCTCCCCCAAATAACACCGCGCAAAAAACCGTTACTTCGCCATGGAAATAACGGTTTTTCTGTTTGCGTTTTTTCTATTTATTGTAGCATTCTTGCGAATCCTTATTTGCCCTGCATTTTACTCAGCTGACGTTTTGTCACATCTTTGGGAACGATATTTTTGAAAATGATGGCATCCAACGGCTGCGTATAATGCTGTTCTTCTTCTGGAAGCTGCGGCGTAGCCATAAAGTACAAATCCTTTGCCACTTCCCGCACGGTGCCTTCATTAAATTTGGCTTCCATGCCCTCTGCGATGATATTCTGACGCAGGTTATCCTGCAATTCTTTGCTCAGATTGATGACAAATTCATACAATGCGTTCAGATTATCAATATTGTAGATCAAGCCTTTGATTAAAGCGACATAAGCCATGTTCAGTGGATAAGGCAGCGCATCCACAAAATGCAGCTCCATGCCTTTGTCTGTCAGCTTGATTTCCGGCATCATCATATCCAGTACGCCTACCACCTGGTCTGCGGTCATGTCCGTGTTGTCATAAAGTTCTTCGTTTGTCTTATCGGTGGCTGTGATTTTCTGATTTTCCTCCACTGCAACGGCAGGTGCGTTGGCGGCAAAGTTGGCATACTGGGCGTATTTGAAGCTGTGACCGCTGATCACATTTTCCACTTTGGCCAATGGGGTCTGCATCGCTTCATCCAAAGCAATACCCGCTGTGAATTTGTCATAGGCTTCCCCGTCCAGCACCGGCACATTGTCCAGCAGTGCGGCAAATACAGGTGCCAGCATATACAGCACACGGTATTTCTTTTCCAAATCGTCGCTGTGGGCATAGTCCAGGACAACCACTGTTTTTGCGGCGCCTTTCAGTGTCTGCAAGGCAGCAGCGTCGTTCTTCAGCCCATCTGTCAGCAGCTGCGCCTTCACCATCGGCACTGTTTCCAATTCTTCCGCTTTGCTCACCGGCTGATATCCGATGGAAAGCAGCAGCTGATTTCTGGCTTCCAACTCACTGCCCAGGCTCTGCAAAAATTCCAGATAGGTCTTGTCGATGGTTTTCAGGCTGGCAGTTTTGGCGATGTGCAGGTTCACCTGTCCCCCTGCGCCCAACAGCACTGTCGCATTTTCTTTTTGCGCGCCGATCAGCGCTTCTTCTTCATACAGGCCTTCCCAGCCATTGCGGGTGAGATACTCCAACAGGCTCTCAATCCCCTGCTCTCCGTCAAAGGGTACTGCCTGCAAATCTTCTCTGCTCACCAGAAAATGACCAAAGGACACGCCGACCTTAAATTCTTCATGAATCACTTCATTTTTTTTCAGACATTCTACAATCTGTTCTTTTAACATCTGCAACGCTCCATTCCTAAATTAATAATATAGGGCTAGTATACCACGAATTTTCCCTAAACTCTATAGCCAGCTATATGAAAATGTATGGCATAATTTTTTCTTTCCCATTCTTTTTGCACACAGCCGCCTTGCTATTTTTCATCGTCCAGAATCGTCACCAGTTCCTGGTATTCTTTTTGCAGTTTGAAATATTCTTCTGCAATATTCATCGCAGCCAGCACTGCCACATCCCGATAATCCAAGTGACTTTGTCCGCCGCCTACCTGCCGCATCATCTCATCCACCCGCCGGGCAATCTTCTCCACGTTGGCTTTGTCCTCCGGCGCCACCCGCAGCGTATAAAGCTGCCCGTAGATTTCCACATTCATTTTTTGCCGTTCACTCATGCAGCATGGCCTCCAGCACAAAATTTCCCTCAAAGACAACCTCCGCCGGTCCTGTCATAAAGAGATGATTGCTGTCGCTGTCCCAGCGCACCCGCAAGTCACCGCCGTCCAGATGCACCGTGATTGCACGGTTGGTTTTTTCATTGAGCACACAGGCCACCGTTGTGGCGCAGGCCCCAGTGCCGCAGGCTAAGGTAACCGCCGCGCCTCTCTCCCACACACGCATAATGACTTCGCTTTCATTGACAATCTGCACAAACTCCACATTGGTTTTGCGGGGAAAATATGCGCTCTTTTCTATGCGCGGTCCCCAGAATGCGACAGGAAAATTCTCGCCGTCTTCCACGAAAATGACGCAATGGGGATTGCCCATACTCACCGCCGTCACGGCAAAGGTTTGTTCTTCGATTTGTATGGACTCATTGATGGCGCTGCCTTCTCCCACCATGGGGATTTCCGATTTTTCCAGAATGGGCTCTCCCATATCCACTTCAACGGCCACCACTCTGCCCGCTTCGTCTAAAATCATCCGCGGCACCAGAATCCCCGCTAAGGTCTCGATGGTCATGGTTTCTTTCCGTACGATGCCTTTTTCATACACATAGCGCGCAAAACAGCGGATTCCGTTGCCGCACATTTCTGCTTCACTGCCGTCGCTGTTGATGATGCGCATGCGAATATCTGCCCGTGCCGACGGCAGCACCAGCATCATGCCGTCCGCGCCTATGCCAAAATGCCGGTCGCACAGCTTCACAGCCAATTCCCGATACAATTTTGACGGAATATACTCCTCCTCATCGAACCCATTCAGGATGATAAAATCGTTGCCCAGCCCGTGAACCTTTGTAAACTTCATAAATATGTCCTCCCATTAACGTTTATCTCCATGATCTTGCAGTAAACATTGCAAAAAGTTTCCTATTCCAGCACAAGTACTTGTTAAGTATATCACAAAAATCTAATCTGCAACAGAACTTTATAAAAAAATCCTGTAGTCGTGCAGCAATTTGTGATACAATAACAGGCATACCCAATGTGTTACCCAGAACCCTTCGGGCGCAGTGCCCTGAGAAGACTTTGCCGCATCTTTCCGCGGATTTTTTCAGCGAACGCCCTGTTTCCCAAGGTTCTTTTTTATCTTACCCTTAGAGAAGGATTGTCATCATGAAACTTGTCATTGCAGAAAAACCCAGCGTAGCCCGTGATATCGCCTCTGTTTTGGGGGCAAAGCAAAAGCGCAGCGGCTTTCTGGAAGGAAACGGCTATCAGGTCACCTGGTGTATCGGTCATCTGGTGCAATTGGCCAATCCGGAGGCCTATGAGGAAAGGCTTCACCGCTGGAGCTTAGAGACACTGCCTATTATTCCGGAAACCTTCCGTTATGAAATTATCCCGGCTACCCAAAGTCAATTTGCCGTCGTGCAGCAGCTGATCAGCCGCAGTGAGGAAATCATCTGCGCCACCGACGCCGGGCGGGAAGGACAACTGATCTTCGAATACGTTCTGCGCCTTTCCCATCCGCCTGCGCACTGCGTCATCCGCCGTCTATGGATTAGCTCCATGACCGATGAAGCCATCCGCGACGGCTTTGCCGCATTGAAAGATAACGCCCAATATCAGCGCCTCTATCAAAGTGCCCTTTGCCGCAGCGAAGCGGACTGGCTGGTGGGCATTAATTTCACCCGTCTTTTTACGCTGCGTTACGGCACCAAGCTCACTGTAGGCCGCGTGCAGACGCCTACGCTGGCGCTCATTGTGGAACGGCAGCAGGCTATTGAGCAGTTTGAGGCTGCGCCCTACTTTCAGCTAGAGGGCCAGTTCGGCGATATCAAAGCGCTGTGGCATCGGGGAAATCAAAACCGTTTGGAGCAGAAAGAACAGGCCGCAGCCCTTGCCCGGCAGCTGACAGGACAGGACGGCACGGTCACCAGAGTGGATACCAGCAAAAAAACAGAGGATCGTCCGCTGCTGTTTGATTTGACAGAGCTGCAGCGGGAAAGCAACCGCCGCTTCGGCTACACTGCCCAGGAAACACTGAACATCGCGCAAAGTCTCTATGAGAAGCACAAGCTCATCACCTATCCCCGTACCGACAGCCGTTATCTCACAGAAGACATGAAGCCGTTGATTCCGCAGCTTTTGCAGAAAATCGCCGCGGTATTTCCCGAAAGCGTGCCCTTTATTCGCCAAATCGCCGGCAAAAAGCTGCCCTTGGATAAACGAATCGTCAATGACAGCAAGGTCAGCGACCATCACGCGATCATTGTAACCAACCGCATTCAGCAATATCAGCCGGCACGGCTGACAGGACGGGAAAACAATGTTCTGAAGCTGATTATGGTGCGTATGATTGTCTCTCTTTCCGATAAAAAAACTTATAACGAAACCAAACTGGAAATCACACTGGACAACCAAAAGGATGTCTTCAAAACTACAGGGCGCATCATCACCGCGGAGGGCTGGACATTGGCGGAGCGCACACTGCTGGGGCAAGCAATGCATACCCAGGAGGAACAGAAAAACGACAATCAGGACGAGGAACAGCAAATCCTCACCGGCATTGCACTGCACCAACGGGTGCATTTAGATCAGGTCAATATGTTGGAAAAGAAAACCACACCGCCCAAGCCTTACACAGAAGCAACACTGCTCACTGCCATGGAGAAGGCCAGCAGAGAGATTGACGACCAGTCTCTTAAGGAAAGTATGAAAGGCAAAGGGCTGGGCACACCGGCCACCCGCGCCGGCATCATTGAAAAATTAATCACAGTGGGCTATGTAGAGCGGCGCAAAAAAAATCTCTATCCCACCAAGCAGGGCGCTATGTTTATTCAGCTGGTGCCCCGCTCTATCCGCCAGGTAGAAATGACTGCCCAGTGGGAATTGGAGCTGCAGGAAATCTGCGACGGCAAAGGCAACCCGCAGCAATTCATGGAGGAAATCCGTCAGTATGTACGGCAAACCGTAGAGGAAAACCGCTCCGCAGAAGGGCTTCAGGCTGTCAGCCGCAAAGGCGCCCTCTGCCGCGTGGTGGGCAAGTGTCCCAAATGCGGCTGTCCTGTCATTGAAAGTGAAAAGTCCTTTTACTGCGACGGATTCCGCCAGCCCCACAAGTGCAATTTCAGTCTCTGGAAAAACAATAAATATCTCGCGGCCCGGGGCGTAACGCTCACTGCCGATTTGGCTGCGGAATTGCTTGCCACCGGAAAAATGCAGATTGACAATCTTGTTTCCAAAGCAGGCAAACATTACAACGCCATTTTCTATATGGAACCGGGCGCACAATATGTAACCTTCCGCATGGAATTTGCGCCCAAAAGCACTGCAGCCCAAAAGCAATCTACACCATCCCAACCCAGAGAGGATTGATCATCATGAATACATTACTGCACACCTGCTGCGCGCCCTGCTCCATCTATTGTGTGGACAGCCTGCGCAGAGAAGGCATTGAGCCTGTTTCCTACTGGTTCAACCCCAATATTCATCCCTACACAGAATACCGCAGCCGCAAGACGACGTTGGAAGCCTATGCCCAGTCTATCCATCTGCCTCTGGTCATCGACAATACTTACGGCCTGCGCAGCTTTGTCAAAGCTGTCATTGACGATCTGGAGCACCGCTGCCTTTATTGCTATCAGGTGCGCCTGGAGCAAACCGCCCGCTATGCGGCGGAGCATCACTTTGATTCCTTCAGCACGACGCTTTTGGTCAGCCCTTACCAAAAACACGAAGCGCTCATCGCCGCCGGAGAAGCCGCTGCCCAAAAATACGGCGTCCCTTTCCTCTATCGCGATTTCCGCGTAGGCTTTCGGGAGGGACAGGACAAAGCACGGGAATTGGAACTTTATATGCAAAAATATTGCGGCTGCATCTTCAGTGAAGAAGAACGCTACCGCAGCAAGCAGCTGCGCAGGGAGAAAGAATTGCGGGAAAAAGGCCTGGCACAGTAAAAGACACTCGATTCTGCTGTCCCTATTGCAAGCTTCTTTATAAAGAACAGCAAAAATATACCCAGAATATCTTGTATGCGTCCACTCGGACGCATTTTTTTTGCTTCAATGCATACACTACCTAAAACGCCATTATTTCTCTGCATATTACAATTATTTTTAGCTGCGTATCTCCATTCTGTGAAGCGTCACGCATACTCTGCGATAGGTTGTATAAAAACTGTTCATTTTATCTTAACAAAAAGTACTATAAAAACACTGTATTTTGTATTATAATACACACAAAAGCTAATGGTTTTCTTATCTGTATCACATAATTGCTTCTTTATGAGATACAAACTTACAATCTGCCCATATATGCCGCAGATATCTGATTTTCTAACATTTACAGGAGGATATTTTATGTCTCACATCATGGATCTTGTTTCTCAAATCAATGCGCAGATCAACAGTATTGTCTGGGGTCCCATCATGCTGACCCTCTTAATCGGTACTGGTCTGCTCCTATCCATTCGCATGGGATTTCCCCAGTTTACCCGTTTCGCCTATGTGATGAAAAATACCATCGGCAGTTTATTCAGCGGCAAGCAGCATCACAAAGATGCTTCAGGCGTCAGCCCCTTTCAGGCAGTGGCCACTGCCATGGCCGGCACCATCGGTACCGGCAGTATCACCGGTGTGGCTACCGCTTTGGTTTCCGGCGGTCCCGGCGCGATTTTCTGGATGTGGATCAGCGCCCTTTTAGGTATGGTGACCAAATATTCTGAAATTGTGCTTTCCCTGCACTTCCGCGAGAAAAATGCTGACGGACAATGGGTCGGCGGTCCCATGTATTATATTCAAAACGGTTTGGGTTTTAAATGGCTGGCTGTGCTGTTTGCCTTTTTTGTGTGCATTGCCTGCTTAGGGACCGGCAACGCTACCCAGAGCAATTCTATTTCTGTCGCTTTGCAGTCTACACTGCACATTCAACCCTGGATTACCGGCGTGGTGCTTACCTTGCTTGTGGGCGCTGTGATTTTAGGCGGAATTCGCCGGATTGCCGCTGTCAATGAAAAGCTGGTTCCTTTCATGGCCATGTTCTATGTATTGATCGCCATTGTTGCTCTGCTGCTCAATATCGCCAAAGTACCTGCTGCTTTTGCGCTGATTTTTGAAGAAGCCTTCAATTTCCGCGCTGCAGCAGGGGGCGCAACCGGGTATGGCATTATGCTGGCCATGCGCTATGGTTTTGCCCGCGGCGTATTTTCCAACGAAGCCGGTCTGGGCAGCGCGCCCATCGCCCATGCCGCTTCCAGCGCCAAAAATCCCGTTGACCAGGGGATTTGGGGAATGTTTGAAGTATTTTTTACCACCATCATCGTTTGCACCTGTACTGCTCTGGTCATCATCACCACCGGTTCTGTTGACAGCGGGCTTTCCGGCTCTGCACTGTCCATCTATGCGTACAATCGCGCCGTTCCCGGCATCGGCGGCGTGGGTGTGACATTGGCTACTGTACTATTTGCCACCTCTACCATTTTGGGCTGGGCCTATTACGGTGAGAAAGCCATTGAATATTTGTTCCACAAAAATCGCACAGCTGTACTGGCATATCGCGCTTTATATACTGCGGTTGTCTTTGTCGGCGCTTTCGGCGGAGCGGAAAATCTGGAGCTCATCTGGTCCATCTCCGACACCACCAACGGTCTGATGGCTATCCCCAACTTGATTGGAATTATCGGTCTCAGCGGTATTGTGGTCAAACTGACCAAAGATTATTTTGTCAAGGTAGAAAAATAACGCTGCGCGGTTTCCCTTTCTTTACAAACATCATAAAAAAGAGTACACTAGATAAATATGATTTCTAAAAGAACCATTCACTGGAGATGATTTCATTGTTCACATTATCTAATGTACTCTTTTTTCTTGTTCTATTTCTCACCTGCATTATTTCCGGTCTGGTAGGGTTCGGCAGCAATATTCTGGCACTGCCCTTTCTTTCTCTCTTTTTAGATGTAAAGACGATTGTGCCCGTATTAGTGCTTACCGTTTTAGCCAATGGCATTCCCCGTCTGCTGCGGCAGTACCGCAGCATCCATCTGCCGACCTATTTTACCATGCTGCCTTTGGCAGTTCTCGGAGGTATATGCGGAATTCATCTGACCAACGTCCTCCATGAGGGATGGATGAAACTGCTACTTGCAGCACTGATGCTTTTTATTTCTGTCAGAGGTCTGCGCGGTTTAGCTGACAAAAAACAAGCCAAACAGCAGCGCCATGCAAATCCACTGTTTCTCGCCGTTCCCTTTATGGGCGGTGTGATGCAGGCGGCTTTTGCCTGCGGCGGACCTATTTTCAATATTTATATTCTGCTCAATTTGCGGAAAAAAGAAGAAATTCGCGCTACCCAATTTGCCATAGGCGCCACCTCTGCCAGCATCATTGCCTTGCAGTATCTGGCAGAAGGCGTGTATCAGGGAGAAACACTCCACTTTGTTTTCCTGCTGATCCCCGCTGTATTGTCTGCCTATGTGGTCAGCGAACTTATCTTCAAACATATTGACGGGCAACAATTTTTGCGTCTTGTGTACATCGTGCTAATCTTCTCCGGCCTACTCACCGGCTGGCAGGCATTGCAGCTGCTGTAAAAATGCTCTACAGGCACTCCATCAGAATCTCATAAATTGCACTTGATCAGGTTGCTGCTGAACGCTACACTCCATAATGCATTATATTTTGCGGTAGTTGCTATCGGTCAATAGGCTTTTATAAAATTTTGCAGAAAAAAACAGTGTGAAATTCTGCAATAGACTTCACACTGCCTGCTGATCTCAAGGACCATGAATGATTTTTTATTTGCGCAAATGATTGCTGGATTTTAACAACGCAGATTCCCAAATTCGCTCTGCCTTTTCTGGAAGCATCGTCGGGGAAATACGTTCCCGCAGCGCAAACAATGCCGTTGTATTCAGGTAAGATAGCTCAAACAAAAGCTTGTCCTTTAACTCCCGTCTCATAAATCTCCTCCTCTGTCTTTCTCTCTATAGAAAATAAATCCTAGTATTCCTATAGTATATTCATTTTCCCCATAGTTGTCAAAGAATGTTTGTACCTTTTTACTAAATCTTGAAGATTTTTATCCTGCAGCACATAAAAGAAAGGTCACCATCACCATTGGGCAACGGTCACCTTTCTTGCACTTCACACTATGAGAATTGCGTTTCCCAAAATGTAGGCTCTAATCCTGCACAATTTTGGTCAAATCGGCAATTTGATTGGACAGCGTGCTTACCCGCCGCAGCAAGGCCAGGCGATTATTTTTGATGGCTTCGTTTTCATCCATAACCATCACGCCATCGAAAAAGGCGCTGATGGATTCTTCCAATGTCGAGATGATGGTCAATGTCTCCGCATACTGCCGTCTCTGCACCTGCTCTGCAATGGCGTTCTCGGCAAACTGCACATCGCTCCACAATTGTTTTTCTACTGGCTCCACTAGATTGGCTTCTTCCACTGCATCGGAAACAGCCTTTTTCGCCAAATTGTTGGCGCGGGTGAAGGCCGTCAATACCTTGGCAAAGGTATCTGTCGTGCGCATTTTATTCAGCGCTTCGGCGCGCAGCAGCGTTTCTGTGAGATTGTCGTAGCCGCAGGATACAACCGCCTCCACCACATCATAGCGGAAGCCGCGGTCATTGAGCACATTGCGAATCCGCTGTTCAAAAAAACCATATACCCGCTGGCATAACGCCTCTTTGTCGCCTACAATCTCATCGGGATAGTGGGCAATGGCTTGTTTGATCAGGGCAGTCAGGCTCACCAATACACTGCGGCCCAAAATCATGCTGCAAATGCCCGCTGCCTGACGGCGCAAGGCATATGGGTCCTGAGAACCTGTCGGCTCTATCCCCGCTGCAAAGCAGCCCACAATGGTGTCCATCTTATCAGCAATGCTGACTGTCAATCCTTCAAAGGTCAACGGAATTTCGCCATCGGCATTTTTCGGCAAATAGTGTTCCGAAATCGCCTTGGCTGTCAAGGGATGTTCTCCCTGGGCATAGGCATATTTTTCCCCCATCAGGCCCTGCAATTCGGGGAATTCATACACCACATTGCTCACCAGATCAGCCTTGGCCAGATAAGCAGCCCGCAGCGCCCGCTCTTTTACGCCGTCGCCCAGTTGCAGCAAATCGGCAATCACAATGACGCCCTGCTGTACCCGCAGCATTTTTTCATAAATAGTGCCCAATTTTTCCTGGAACACGATAGATTTCAATTTTTCTACATTATCCTCTAATTTGATCTTCAAATCCTCATCATAGAAGAATTTTGCGTCAGCCAGACGGGCTTCCAGTACCTTTTCATTGCCTTGCTGTACAATATCCAGATGTGCTCCGTTGCCGTTACGCACTGTGATAAACTTGGGCATCAGATGATGTCCTTTCAGCACAGGAAAATACCGTTGGTGCTCCTTCATCGGTGTGATGATCAATTGCTCCGGCATGAGCATATAGGCCGGATTAAAGTTGCCCATCAGCGCTGTCGGATATTCCACCAGATAGAGAACCTCCTCCAGCAGTTCTTCATCCATGTCTGCCGTACCGCCAGCCTGTTCGGCCAATGCCTGCATCTGCTCCAAAATCATAGTCTGCCGTCTGTTTTGGTCTACGATGACATAGTCCTTCTCCAGCACATCCAGATAGTCCTCCGCGCAGGGGATTTCCAGATGATCGGAGCCCAGATAACGATGTCCCCGAGAAATATTGCCGGAAGTAATATCCTCAATGGTAAACGGCACGATTTCCTTGCCATGCAGCGCTACAATCCAGCGAATGGGACGGGCATAGCGCAGTTCGGTAAAGCCCCAGCGCATTGGTTTTGGGAAATGAATCCCGCACACCAATTGGGGCAGAAGGGTCGGCAATGTCTCTGCAGTGGCCACACCGGCAGCCTTTTTGGTGGCAAAGACATACATCCCGCCGTTTACTTCCTTCTGATACAAGTCTTGCACATCAACGCCCTGACCGCGGGCAAATCCCAAAGCAGCCTTTGTCGGATTGCCCTCTGCATCATAAGCTGCTTTCACAGCAGGCCCCTTGGCTTCTTCTTCCAAATCCTCCTGCTTATCGGCAAGATTCTTTACCAGCAACACAATACGGCGCGGCGTACCATAGGTAGCTACCTCATCATACTGAATACGCTGTTCCTTCAGCTGCGTTTCCGCCATCTGTTTCAGCTCAGCCAAAGCAGGTGGCATAAATTTTGCAGGCACTTCTTCCAGCCCAATTTCCAATAACAAATCGCTCATTATTCTTCCTCCTTGGCCTGATCCAAATTCAATTTTGCGCGCAGCACCGGATCCTTCACCAACGGATATCCCAGCGCTTCCCGCTGTTTCACATAAGCCTGCGCACAGGCCCGCGCCATATTCCGCACCCGGGCAATATAATGGGTGCGCTCCGTTACGCTGATGGCGCCGCGGGCATCCAGCAGATTAAAGGTATGGGAGCACTTCAGCACATAGTCATAGGCCGGCTGCACCAGGCCCGCTTCCACCACGCGGATGGCCTCTTTTTCATATGCGTCAAAGAATGTAAAGAGCATATCGGTGTCCGCCACTTTGAAGTTGTATGTGGAATAGTCCACCTCATTCTGATGGAAAACGTCACGATATAATACATCTCCCACCCATTGAATATCATATACACTGTCCACACCCTGAATGAAGGTTGCCAGACGTTCCAAACCGTAGGTGATTTCACCGCACACCGGCTTGCAGTCAATACCGCCGCACTGCTGGAAATAGGTAAACTGGGTGACCTCCATGCCGTCCAGCCACACTTCCCAGCCCAAGCCCCAGGCGCCCAATGTAGGAGACTCCCAGTTGTCCTCCACAAAACGGATATCATGCTCCAGCTGGCTGATTCCCAGCGCCTCCAGGCTTTGCAGATATAGTTCCTGAATATTATCCGGCGATGGTTTTAAGATTACCTGATATTGATAATAATGCTGCAGACGGTTTGGATTTTCTCCATAACGGCCGTCAGCAGGACGGCGACATGGCTCAATATAAGCCACGTTCCACGGTTCTGGCCCCAGCGCATGCAAAAAGGTAGAGGGATTCATAGTTCCCGCCCCTTTTTCAATGTCGTACGGCTGCATGATGATGCAGCCCTGTTCGCCCCAGAACTTGTTCAATGTCAAAATCATTTCCTGAAAATTCATTGCAAGTTTCACTCCTTCTTTGATTTGCAGAATCAACAAAAAATCTCCCGCTCCTGTCACACGGACAGGGACGAGAGATTGTATTCCCGCGGTTCCACCCTGATTGACACAGTCCTTCGGACCATGCCCACTTTACGGATGCAGCTCCAGAGCGCCCTTCATCAAAACGCCGCATCGGGCTCGCACCATCCCCGACTCGCTTGTACCTTGTTCAGATTACTATTCTCCTTCTACGCCGCCTATATGCATCATCTGATGTTTTGTTTCAATATAACATACTACTTTCTTCCTGTCAAGATTGTAAAAAATTTCATGAATATTTTTTCTACATTTTTAATGACTTCTTCGTTAAATTGTTGTATACTCTTATACATAGAGAGTTTCCCTTCTTTGTGTTGATTTTTGTTTTCAACCTTTATTTTACCACAAAGGGCTAGCTCTCTTTTCTTTTTTATTTTTCCTACAAAAACTTTACGCTGTCAAAACTTGTGCCATGTAAATTGCTCATAGGAAAAAAGAGCTACCTCCGCGAATCGCGAAGGTAGCTCACTTTTTCAGCTCAGTCGATATGTCAGCCCAGGAACGTTCTGTTCTCCATTCACCCTTGACGCGCTCCCCTATTCTTTAATCAAAGCCACATTTGCACTGTGCACCAAATAAACCTTGCCGTTTATTTTTACCTGAATCTGATCTCCGTCGGCATAATCTGTCCAGCTGTCTACCTTTCCTTTTACAATTTGCCCATCGGGCAATCTTATAATTGCTGTATCATAGGCATATGTCAAATCGATAATAGTTCGATTATAAAAATTTTCACCAATAAAGTACACGCCTCCGGCAACAATCAGCAAAACCAATACCACAGCTATGGCAACCACAAACTTCTTTTTCATTTTCCGCACCTCCCATCCATAAAGTCAGTTCCTACACTTGCAAATTGCACCTTGAAATTGTCTGACACGCCGCTTGCTCTGGAAAAAATTTTCACTCAGCAGAGGTCACGGCAAAGTCCGCTGTCAATTCCTGGAGCTTTTCCAGCAAAAACAATTCCTCCCGTGTCAACGGCATATCCTTGCGGTACACCACACCAATCCGGCACAGCCAGCGTTCGTCGGCTATGGCCAATGGTTTGAGCAAACCCGAATCTCCATATATATTGTCCCGTGAAGCGCTGAACGGCATCGCTGTGACCGCTTGGGAACGCGCCACGTACTTTTTCACGCTCTCTTTATCCTTCATAGGGATGGCTTGCAGCTGTGCGATATCACAATGTCGGCCAAACAGTACCTGGTCCTCCTCGCTGAAGGAATCCTTGTAATATATGTAGGGAAATTGCAGCAATTCACCCAGAGACGCACAGGCTTTCCCATAATAGGGATTTCGCTTGCCCACCCAAAAATACATTTCATCCTCATATAAGTTCAGAAAAGTCAGATGATGTTTCTCCAATTCCTTTTTATAGTAGGCTTCCTCATTATTGCAGATCATAATAATGCCCAAATCTGCTTCCCGCCGATTTACCTGATGTAACACCGAATCCCCGTTATTTTCATCTAAAAGTAAATGGAGACCGGGATGTGTCTCTCTGATCTGCACCATCAAATCCAGCAGGAAATGCTCGCAGGCAAAAGGAATGGCCGAGAGAAAGACGCGTCCGTTAATGCTGCCGCTCATACCCTGGCCCAGACATCGAATTGCTTCCATCTCCTCTATGATGACCACAGCCTTCTCAATCACCTGCTCTCCCAAGCTGGTAAAAGTCACGCCTTTTTTGCTGCGCTTCATCAATTCATAACCCAATTCTTCTTCCAGTTCTTTGATGGCTGCGCTCATAGAAGGCTGCGCAATATACAGATGCTGTGCAGCTTTAGAAATAGAGCCCTGTTTCTTTATTTCCAGTAAATATTGTAATTGCGTCAAGCGCATAACATGCCCTCCTAGTTCTCATCCTTACCACACGTCTTCTTTTACGCCCCAGCGCTGCAAAATTGTAGGATAGCAAAGCACAATCAGCAGCATACACACAGCCAGACAGGCCGCAATAAAATAAATCTGCCGATAACCGCCCAGCACGCCTGCCACAGCGCTCCAGAAAATGGCGCCCACAAAAAATCCCATATCCTCAGACGCCAAATAAATACTGTTGCTGGTACCTTGTCGTAATTTGCTGATGGTTTTGATTGTTTTGGTAGTTAAAAGGGGATAATAAAACCCCATCGCTGCACCGAAAGGAACCGCCAACACATAAAGCCATACTGCGCTGTCCGCAAAGAAGATGCCCAGATATACCCCAATCAGCAAGATTGTAATCCCAATAAAGACGACACGCTCCGATAAAATCTGCAAAATGGGATTCATAAATAACCGCACCAGAAAATTGGCCACAGCGAATATAATAAAAAACAAAGACAGATTTCCCATACTATTATCCAACGCATACAGGTTCAGACAAGCCACCACAGTAGACTGTCCAAAGGCCAGCAAAAAGGTCAATACCAAAAAAATGCCAGTAGCTAATGTAAAGGAATGCTGCAAATTTTTTTCATCATTTGACGTCCCATTGGTTTCCTTGGGAGATTGTTTTTGTCCTCTTTGCAGGAAGAATACCAGTACTGCCGTGAGCACCGTAGAAAGCACCGTGACGATAAACACCTTATCAAATTGCTGCGCATCACTGTGACTCAGGTTTAATGCCAGAGATGGTCCTACCGCACCGCACAATGTGAAAAACATCATGCTGTAGCCCAGTCCTTCCAACAACCGGCGCGGCGGCAGCATGGAGCTGACGATGGTGGCAATGGCCGCACTGGACAGACCATATCCCAAACCGTTGGCAATCCGCATACACAGCAAAATTGTCACACTATCAGAAAACAAGTATCCTGTGCTGGCTGCCAAGGACAAACAAACTCCGAAAATTAAAATTCCTTTGACAGGGAACCGCTCCAGCAAACGTCCGGAAATAAGACGGGTTAATAATGACGCAAAAGTAAAGATTCCTGTCACCAAACCCACATAAAACTCAACAGACGTAAGAACCCGTGTATAGATTCCAATGGTAGAGTAAAGCATAAAATAGCCAAGATTGACACCGAACTGAATGCCGTTGGCCAGAAGAAACTCCTTTGTCCACAATTTTTCTTTTTCCAAGCTATCACCCTTCTCTTAAGCTCGCACATCTTACCTGCATCCCCCAATTGTTTGCTGCGGGCAATATATTTGGTTCAGATGTCGTTTCTGTTCTAGCTTTGCACGCTCAAAAGGCAAAAAGGCTGCCCTATTTTCCAGTCAGCCTCTGCCAATGATTCTCCTGCCCGTTTTTTAGCGGAGCGTTCCTTTGCGCTTTCTCTGACTGGCCATTTCCACTCTGGCACTTTTTTCCTTGACCAGCTTGAATACACGCGCCCGCTCCAAAATGCGGTCGGAAGTGCGCGCTGTGTAGTATTCCTTAATCTGATTTAAATCCAGATTGGAATTGATAATCCAAGGCTTATTTTGATAATTGCGGTCCTCTAAAATAAGTACTAACTGCTCTATCACAAAATCTGTGGTGCGCTCTGCACCCAAATCATCAATGACCAGCAA
Source organism: uncultured Peptococcaceae bacterium (assembly GCA_910585405.1). GTDB lineage: Bacteria > Bacillota > Peptococcia > Peptococcales > Peptococcaceae > UBA7185. The sequence goes on from CAJUDO010000013.1 coordinate 16,736, forward strand.
ATCGCAGCTGCGCAGCTGCTCCAGCATTTCACTGCATAGCTGCCGACTTTCCTCATAGCGATACTGCCGAATCAAATCAAACAAGTCAGAAGCACGCCGGTATAGCACCGTATTACCATTGGCCAGCACCGCGTTGGCAATGGCTGCGGACAAATGGGTTTTGCCGCGGCCCACATCGCCGGTTAAAAATAAACATTGCCCTGCCTGCTTCTGCAGAATGTCTTGGACAAACTGCCGGCACCAAGCTACTTTTTTTTCCATATCTTCCCCATCGGCATAACGCTTCGTCTCAAAATTATCAAATGTAAATTGCCGCATGGCCTCCGGCATGCCGCTGCGCAAAAAAAGTTCTTCCAAACGTTCCTTTTGATAGCAGCTGCATAATACGCCAGGCTCCAGATATCCCTTATCCTCACACAGCGAACAATCCCACTGCGGTCTGTAAATTGATTCGTCCAAATGATTTTCCAGGAGTACCTGCCGCTGCAGCTTTAACAGTCCGGCAATCTCTTCTTCCAGGCGCTGCCGTTCCTGCGGATTTTTTTGCAGCACACCTGCGCGGATCATGGCAATATTTTTCTGCGCAATGGTCTGGTCCAACTTCTGCAATTGGGGTAACTCGCGATAAATTTCTTCCAGGCGCGCATCCCGCTGCTGCTGCTTTTTCAACCGCAGCTGATCTCGATTTATCATCCTATCCCATCCTATCTCGCCATAGCTTTTATTCTTCCAGGAAGCTCAAGTCCAGATCATCCGACTGGAATTTGTGCTTCACAATTAATTTTTTCTCTTTGGAGGTCTGCTTCTTATCTGCCTTTTCTTTCACCTGCCGCTGTTTTTTCTGCATGACCAGCTCTGCCGTGGTAATTCCTTGTTCCCGCCAGTCAGAAAGTACTGTATCCATATATTGCAGGCGATTCTGCGCCCCTACTGTCTCCTCCACCGCCAGCATAATCAACTCGTGGCTGAATTTCCACTCATAAAACCATTTGCGGTACAATTCCTTTTCCGGCTCACTGGGATAGCTGTTCTTTTGCCCCAGCTTGCGCAGTACTGCAGTCATTTTGGAAGTGACCGTGTCCAAATCCTGCACAAAATTCTGAAAGCTAGCTTCATCCCGCACATTAGCTCCGTAGGCCATCCGGCAGAAAAAACCAAAATCATATTCCTTGCGGTGATCGCGATAATGCTTGACAAAAATTTCATAGACCAAATCATAGGACCAGTTATAGCGCTGCACCGCTTCCTGAATATTCTGTTTATCCCGCATGGTAAGAAACAATCCCAAGGTCTGCTCCAGCTTTTTGATCAGCTGTGCATAATTTAGCTGTGAAGTCGTGTACTTCGCCGCTTCCTCGGTAACGTACAGCGGTTCATTTCCCAGAAGGCTGGCGCTCATCTTGTCAAACATCGGAGAAAAATCTACCGTTTCCGTGTCGGTGAACCAGTGAATGAGCCCTTTTTCGTGCAAGGTCCTGGCCGCCTCCACTGCATATTTGTCGCTGCGCTTAATCTGATCGGCGCCGCAATAGAGCAAATAGATAATTTTTCCGATATCGTCAAAACTCAAATGCAGCTGCTCCATCATCCCCAGCATGCGATTGGGAATACTGATACTACCGCCCTCAAAAAACCAAGCGGTCACATTCTGTTTCGTCAATGCTGTCACCTCATCCTACTGTAATCCCTGTAATGCGCACATCAATGCGCTGCACAGTCAGGTTGGTCATCTTATCCAAATCCTGAATGGTATGAATCTGAAATTGCTCAATGGCCGATTGCATGGGAATGCCAAAGCGGATTTTCATTTCACAGTAAATGCTGACGCCAAAATCACTCATGTCGACCTGAATTTTGGCGCCCCGGTCAAATTCCTCCTGCTGAAGCAAATTGTAGCGCACAATCTGCTCGATGGCGTTCTCCGCAATGGTCAGCCGTCCAAGCTGGGAAAACCTCGGCCGCACAATGCACTTATCATCGGCAGCCATACTGCCCGACTTATCCTTGTCCTTCTCTTTGTCTTTATCTTTATTCTTTTTGGTCATAAAGCCAAAGATAGAATCAATCCAATAATTTGGTATATCCTTTTTCACTTCAATGCTGGGCAACGGAATGACATGCTTTCCTTCACGGCGCATGGTCTGCGCCAGCTCTATCTGTTCCGGTGTAGCAATATCCTGAATAAAAATTTTATATTTTACCTGTGGCAGTCCCAGTGCCTCTGTGATGCGGTCAATCATTCTTTCCGAAGTGCCAAGAATCAGAATCTTCTTTGGCTCCAGCTGCGCAATGCGTTCCCGCACCTGGGAAGCATGAATAGGGTCATGAAAGATTGCCCGTTTTACCGCCGCCACAGTAGTTTCTTCGGCCTTGGCCGAGGTTCCTGCCATTTTTTTGCCATCCTTGATCAATAAGCCGTCGTCAATCATCATTTCAATGTGATATTGCTCCATCACCGAATTGGCATTATGACTCTTTCCGGTGCCGCTGGCACCGATTAACGCATAGACTTCCATAGTTGTTCCTCCTGTAAAGGAATTGTACCTGTGTAGACAATTCCCTCCAAATGAATCTCACAGGTGTATACATACACTTCTACACCAGCCAAGTAGGCCAGCTTTAAATGCTCTCCAAAATCAGGATCCCGCTTCCAGTTCACAGCAAAATCATGAGCCGCATTTCCCATAACCAAAAAGATTACCGCGCTGTCCATCCCTGCTTCTTTGCAGCGTATCAACTGGCTCAAATGTTTGCTGCCCCGTTTGGTAGGCGCGTCGGGAAACCGCGCCGTGCTGCCTTCCAATAAATTCACCGACTTCACTTCCACATAGCAGGGTTGATTTTGCCGCTTCAAGCGAAAATCTATCCGGCTGTCACCGTATACTTTTTCCCGCTCAATTTCTGCAGCTTCTGCAAAGCCCGGTAAAATACCCTGCGCCAGCCAAAAGGCAATCAAATCGTTGGCCAAATGGGCATTCAGACAAATCAAACGCGTTCCCTGCCTGACCAGAAGCAAGGTATAGGCTGTCTTTCGCTGTGCACCTGACGCAGGCGACACCCACACTGCCACGCCTGGCGTCAGCAGTTCTTCCATACGGCCCGAATTTGGCACATGAACCGGCACCACCTCGCCCTGCAGCGCTACCTGTGCCCGAAAGCGATTCTCCCGTTTCACAAACTTTGCCTCCAGTAAGGGACCCAGCGGAAATAAGTTTTCCTGCACCACTGTGTTCATACCCGGGCTTCCTCTATCACTGCCAGCACAAACTCTGCTGCTGCTTTCATTTCGCTGATCTTCAAATATTCCTCCACACTGTGTACGTTGGTCATGCCCACACCCACATTGGTGGCGGGAATCCCTTTTCCGCAGAACACATTGGCGTCGCTGCCACCGCCGCTTTTCACCAGATGGGGCTCCATGCCCAGACGGCGTACAGCCGCACAGGCCAGCTGCACTGTCACGCTCTCAGGGTCCAAGTCAATGGCCGCATAACACTCTTCTACCTTACATACTGCTGTGCCGCCCATCTCCTGTGCAGCTTCCTCACAGCAGGCTATCATATGAGCAATCTGCCCGTCCACCTTCTCTTTGTTCAGGCTGCGCGCCTCTCCGTAGAGAACCGTCTCTCCGGCAACTACATTGGTAGCCCGCCCACCCTGAATGATGCCAATATTTGCAGTGGTTTCTTCATCCAAACGGCCCAAACGCATACTGGCAATGGCCTTCGCCGCCATTTGCACGGCACTGATGCCCTTTTCCGGCTCCACACCGGCGTGGGCTGCTTTTCCCTGGAAGGTCACCGTCAAATCAATATGATAGGGTGACGCCACGCAAATTTCATTGGGCATCCCGTCACTGTCAAAAAAGAACGCTCCATCCACAGGCGGAATCTTTTCTAAATCCACATATTTGGCGCCCAGCAGGCCAATTTCCTCAGCCACGGTAAAAATCACCTGTACCGGTCCGTGAGGAATATTTGCTTCTTCCAAAGCAGTTACCGCTTCCAGCACAGCGGCAATGCCGGCTTTATCATCTCCGCCCAGTACTGTTGTTCCGTCACTTTTTATGATACCGTCTTCTACAATAGGTTTCACACCGTTTCCCGGCACCACAGTATCCATATGAGAACAAAACAGCACACTTTTGCCCGCGCAGTTGCCCGCCTTATAAGCCAGTACATTGCCTGCATTGCCGCCAAACTGCCTGCCCGCCTCATCTTCCGTCACTGTATATCCCAAAGCGCGCAGCTTTTCCGTCACATAGTCAGCTACTGCCCGCTCATTTTTGCTCTCCGAATCCAACTGCACCAATTCCAATAAAGTTTGTACCAAACGTTGTTCCTGTACCATTGTCTTCATCCTTCCTTTGCTTCTTGTTTCTATCTATAGTATAGTCTTTTTTCACTGTAATTTGCAGCTTTACACAAAAAATTTCGCGAAAAATAGTTTATCTGATGTAGAAATATTGTAACACAAAGCAAGCAGAAAACCAATGTGCAAATCTCGCAATCCCTTCGCTTTTTGTCACCTTTTCATCCTGGCAAAATATACTATAGAGAACTAAAAAAACGGAACGCTGTTCCGCCGATCAATAAAGGAAGTGAATTTTTATGAAGGCAGAGCCTTTACTCTCATTAGAACATATCTCCATGACATTTTTCAATCAAGACGGTGTGCTGCCTGTGCTGGATGACATCAGCTTCTCACTGCAGCAGGGAGAGATTGGCGCGCTGTTAGGACCATCAGGCTGCGGAAAAAGTACCATTCTGAATATTCTTTCCGGCCTGCTCGCCCCCACTGGCGGCACCATAAATCGACAAGGCACCATCGGCTATATGTTTCAGCGAGACCATTTGCTGGATTGGCGCACAATCTATGACAATGTCTGCATTGGCCTGGAAATACAGCATCTGCAAAACTCTGATCTGCATCAGCAAAAAATAGAGCGGCTGCTACGCACCTACGGCCTGTGGGAATTTCGCAAACGCTATCCCACAGAGCTTTCCGGCGGGATGCGTCAGCGGGCAGCGCTCATTCGCACCCTGGCAGTAGACCCTGATATCCTGCTTTTGGATGAACCCTTTTCCGCCCTTGATTCGCAAACCAGACTTACCGTCAGCGAAGATATCTGTAACATCATCCGCCAGGAAAAGAAAACCACTCTTTTGGTCACACACGATATCAGTGAAGCCATCAGCTTTGCCGACACCATCTACACACTGAGCAAACGTCCGGCAAAAATCAGAACAACTTATCATATACAACTTACAACCGAGCAACCCCACACACCGCTCAACGCCAGAAAGGCACCTGAATTTCAAAAGTATTTCAATATTATATGGGAGGAGATGATGCAGGATGCCTCTCACAGCTGAACAAACAAAGACAGCGCATCAGGCCTGGCTTTTACAGCACAAACGCGAGAAACAAAAAATTCGCGGTATCCAGGTGAGCCTTTTGGCAGGATTTTTAATCCTGTGGGAAGCTGCCGCCCGCCTGGGAATCCTTGACACCTTTCTCTTCAGCTGCCCCAGCGCTGTTTTGCAGATTTTCTGGACCTATTTTTCCAACGGCACCATCTGGCGCCATATTGGCATCACCATGGAGGAAACCTTTGCAGGCTTCTTCATCGGCACATTCTCCGGAATTGCCATCGCCACACTGCTCTGGTGGAAGCCCATTCTCTCGCGCATTCTGGACCCCTTTCTGGTCGTCCTCAATGCGCTGCCCAAAACTGCGCTGGCGCCCATCGTCATCGTCTGGTTCGGCGCCGGTATGCCCGGTATCATTGCCGTGGCGGTATCCATCTGTATCGTGGTAACCATTATTTCCGCCTACACAGATTTCCGCAGCGTCGATGAAGATAAAGTCCGCATGCTGCAAAGCTTCGGCGCCACACGGGGCCAGATTTTATATAAGCTGATTTTGCCGGCAAACCGCGACAATATGCTGAGTCTGGCCAAAATCAATATGGGCTTGTGCCTGATTGGAGTGATTGTGGGAGAATTTCTTGTCTCCCGCTGCGGAATTGGCTATCTCATCGTCTATGGCAGTCAGGTATTCCGCTTGGATTTGGTGATGATGGGAGTTGTGATTTTGGCTGTTTGCGCCTGGTTTTTGAACAGTCTGCTCAATCTCCTGGAACATCATATAAAAAATCTTTAGGAGGGAATCACTTTGAAACAAAAAAAATGGATGGCAGCGCTTTTATGTGCAGCGCTGTTGCTGTTCAGCGGCTGCGGTGCTACCGAACCGCAGAAGGATGCCGCCGAGTTGCAGAAAATCACCGTGGGAGAGGTTGCGCACAGTATCTTTTACGCGCCGGGCTATGTGGCCATGAGTCTGGGGTACTTTGCCGATGAGGGACTGGAGATTGATTTAATCAACCTGCAGGGCGCCGATAAGGTCATGAGCGCCCTGATTTCCGACGAAATTCAGGTAGGTCTCATGGGACCGGAAGCCAGCGTTTATGTGGCAAATCAAAATCTGGAGGATTACGCCGTCAATTTTGCCCAACTGACCCAGCGGGACGGTAGCTTCTTTGTGGGACGGGAGCCAGTGGAAGATTTTAACTTCGCGCAGCTCACAAAAGCAGAAATCATCGGCGGCCGGAAAGGCGGCGTGCCGGAAATGACCCTGGAATATGTACTGAAGACCAATGGTCTGGATATCGGCGTAGATGACGAGAGCAAGCCTGTGAATGTGCGCACCGACATCCAATTTGCTGCTATGGCAGGCAGCTTCGCCTCCGGCGAAGGCGATTATGTCACATTGTTTGAGCCTACCGCCACGCAATTTGAGAGAGAAGGAAAAGGCTATATTCTCGCCTCTATCGGCGCCCAGTCCGGCAATATTCCTTACACCGCCTACTCGGCCAGCAAATCCTATATGGAAGCCAACCCAGAAATCATCCAGAAATTTACCAATGCCATCTACAAAGGCCAGCAATTCGTCGCCCAAAATGACGCCGCCGATATCGCTCCGCTGCTGGCGCCTTACTTTGAAGACCTGTCCACAGAAGACCTCACCACCATCGTGCAGCGCTACAAAAATATCGAAGCTTGGGACACCAACCCGCTTTTAGAACGGGAAGCGCTGGAAAAACTCATGGATGTCATGGCCCTGGCAGGGCAGTTAGACCAGCGGGCCGACTATGATAAAATTGTCACCACCCAATTTGCTCAAACCGCTATTGACACTGTGACCATGCCAAGCCGCTAAACAAGACAAAAAACCAGCCTGCTTTGTCCCCCTGCAGAGGGAAAAATAAGGCAGGCTGTTTTTGCTTTATATAATAGGTAAGACTTTTCAGCAATGAAAATATACTGGTCCACGGTTCGTAGCTCTTTTTACACACGTTTCATTTTAAATGTACTGTACTTACACTATCCTTGTTGATTTTCTGTGCGTTGCAGTATTTTTTCAAGTAAGCTATAACGCTGCGATAAAAGGTTTCGCTGCCGGAGAAAGGCATGACGGGATAAAAACCGTTACGCCTTTCTATGCCCCCTTGCCGCGGGAAGCCTGCTTTTGTTGTGCGCTTGCTGTCACTACCCGGTCATGCTTCGTCGGCAGTCAGCGCAGTCCATTGCTCATGCACACCGTCTCTGCAGGTGAAGGCATGACTGTTGGTGGCCTCCTGCACCGTCAAGTAGTACCAGGTGCCGGGCTTGTTATCCGACCAGGTTTTCATGCCCTTCAGCAGATCCGCCTCGTCCTCCGGCAGACGGTTCAACATGCGGTTGATCATCGTCATGGCCTCGGCACGGGTGATATAGTTCTCTGGACGGAAGGTGCCGTCCTCATAACCTTTGATCCAGCCCAGGGCTGCGGCGCGCGCAATTTCTCCCTGCGCCCAGTGGTCACTGATGTCGGTGAAGTTGCTGCCACCGCTGATGCCGGAGGTATCAAAGCGGGCGCAGATAGCAGCGAACTCGGCGCGGGTAATGGGCGCGTCGGGGGCAAAGCAGTCCCCAGTGCGACCCTTGAGAATACCCAGCCTTGCCATGGTGGAAACAGAAGTATTGTACCAATCGCCCTCCTGGACATCGACAAAGGGATTGGAGGCCGTCAAATTTCCATCCCGAATCTCTCCGTCCAGCAGGCGGAAGAAGATGGCAGACACCTCGGCACGGCTGATGTTGTGCAGCGGATGCACAGTGCCGTCCTCATAACCAAACACATAGGCAAAGTGCGTCTTGCCGTCGAGCCATTGGGGCACATCCGTGGGTTCCCATCCGGCATAAACAGTCCTGCTCCCGTTCATGGTGATCTCGGTGATGCGCTGGGTCAAGGCCGCATCGGCATACCAGCCTGTGAAGGTATAGCCCTCGCGGATTGGTACCCTGTCAAGACGGGCCACCGTATTGGCCGCATACTGGGCATCGCCGTACTCGGTGCCGCCGTTGGACTGCCAATGCAGGATATAGTAGGTACTGCCGCTGCTCCCGCCGTCGGATCCGGCTGTGCTACTCCATTGCGCAGTCAGAATAGTATCTCCAGTCACCGTGAGCGCATCGCCGGGCTGACAGATGGTTGCGCCAATGCTCCACCCATTGAAGGTGCAGCCGCTCTTGATGGGAGCTTTCTTGACCGTAATATCCGTGTTGGGCATCATTCTCTCCCAGTCATAGGTCTCACCGTCGGCGCTCCTGCCGCCATTAAGATCGTAGGCCACCGTAACTGCCTCCAACACATCGGCCTTTCCGCTCTTGTCTTCATCATAGCCCCATACTGCGTAAAGGGTAATATCTTTACCAGCAAAGGTAACCTCCGCGAGGACTACAGGATCTTCATCCTCCCAGCCGAGTATTTTCCCAACAGGCTCTGGCGTCCAACCTATAAAGAGCACAGATTTACCATTTACAGCATCATGTGTGGGAGACGTTATACTTTCCAAAGTGAGCTTTTCGCCAGAAAGGTAATTCGTCATATCCTCTGGCACACCATTAACGGTACCTCCGCATGGATTGCCATTGAATTGAATATGGAGAGGTGCTCCCTCCGCGTAATCGGGCGTCCCGTTACCATTGCGGTCCTCTGCCCAGACAGCGTAGAGGGTTACATTCGCCGTTCCCATGATGATTTGGGTTCCCGTAATCAAAATCTTCTCTATATCTTCCTTCTGCCCCGCTTTGAAAGCGACATTGTGATTTTCCCTGCTCCATCCCACAAAAATCTCTTTGCCATTTCGGGTAAAATTTTTCTCCGTTGACAGCGGAATTTGCGCTCCTTTTTGGATACCGGTCTTGTCTTGCGGTGCAGTTCCGCTGCCGCCGTTGAGGTCATAGCTGAGCGAGTAGGTTTCCAGCACATCGGCACCATTCTTCCCATCCTCGTCATAGCCCCAGGCTGCATAGACCATCTTGTCGGCGTCCGCAAAGGTGACCTCGCGGATAGTTGTCGGCGCGGTGTCCGCACGGCTATAAATCGAATTTGTCTGCGTCTCCGTCCAGCCGATAAAGACAACTTTTTTACCATCCACATCGGTATACGTGGGAGTTCCAGTCAATGTAACTTTATCGCCGGGAAGATGGATATCGCCATCCGTTGGCACATCGCTCACCGTGCCGCCCTGCTGGGCATTGCCGTCGTAGGTCAGCTTGTATTCTTCCAGATAGTCTGCCACTTTGTTTCCATTGCGGTCGGCGGCCCAAACGGCGTAGACATTGGTGTTGCCGTCGGCATCGGCGTATTTGCTGGTATCGGCAGCATCAGTTCCGACGGGTGCCTTATCCAGCATGGTGACCTCTGTCACAATGCTATCCTTCAAAGTATCATACTTCGCCTCGGTTTCAATCACTTGATCCAGTATAGGCGTGGTGCTCCAGCCTATGAAAATGTTGGTATCATAGGTAAATGTCTGGGGTTTTATATCGCCGGAAGCATTAGCCGCAGGTTCATCATGCGCTACTTCTCTACCAGAGACCATACCGCTGATGGAAAGCGCAGCCTTACCGCCTACCACATGATGATGGGGACAGATATAATCCGTACGGACATTGTTATTGCCATGGTAACGAACATGAATGGAATCATCATTGTAATCGGGATTTCCGTTGCCGTTGGCATCCGTCGCATAGACTGCATAAAGGGTGACATCGTGGGCGGGCATGGTGTGTTCATCCGCCGAGATGATCTTGTCGATGGTCTCCTGCACCGCATCCGCCTGAAGTACATCTGTGATCTGCTCCTCACTCCAGCCAACGAAAATCGTATTCTCACCTTTTTTCAGCTGCTCCGTACCAGTATAATCCGGTGTGACCTGTTCGCCTGCGATATGCGTTGTGGCTTGCGGCACAGTGCCTGCCGTATTGCCGTTACCGTTATAGGTTACCGAATAGAGCTTTTCCACCACTGCGGTAATAGTTGTGTCCTCTTCTATTATCAGAGCTTTCAAAGCGTTAAGACCAGCTTCAGTGTTAGCATAAGTCTTATCGCCGACCTGCCAGCCGATAAAGCGATAGCCTTCGTCAGCTGTTACTGTCGGGACAACATTTCCCAATGTTTCCCCGTGCCATACCTTTTTCGTTTCCGTTTGTGTACTCTTTGCTGCCGCAAATAGTGCGGTCAAAATGTTTGTTTGGCTCCCACTTCCGAAATCTAAGCTGGCATTCTCCGCCTTAAATATCACCTTATGGGGCTGCTGAAGACCGATCTCCAAGTTCGCTGTGCCGTCTCCCTTTGCAAGTGTGACGGTAGCAGTAGCAGTCCCAGGATCATTACCCAATGAGAACTTGCTGTTCGTGCCCGGCAGAGAGAATCTCAGCGGGTTTGTGTCGTTGACATCGGTACCGCCCGGATTGGTGACAATCACATGGTAGGTGTCAGCCATTCTACCAGTAAACTCATAGTTTCCATTCCTTGTAGAAATTTTGTGATTGTCGACGCCACCATCAGGTGTTGTCTCTATCTTATCTACGTTGTTCCAATGCGGCGCATATATTTGAACGGCATCTTTTGTGTACAGTTCATCTGTGCCCTCTGTATACTTGCCGTCAAAATCCTTATCAATAAAGATTTTCCCTTCAATCACACCGGTCTGGAACTCCACCTGAATCCGGGGCAGGGGGTTGTGCCCCTGATTGGTGGTGTTGCCCACCGAGTAGGGCGATACACCACACGGACCAAAGTTGACAGTTTCACCTACCAAATCTGCATTATCCACAAACTCCGGTACAAGGTGCATGTAAACTTCCATTTCGGCGTTTTCTCGGATCCCGGTAGCGGTTTCCTTAACAGCGATTCGTATCATTTTCACCTCGCTCCAGTCATTGATCTGGTTGGCTTCCACATAGTTATCTGGATTACTATAGTGGAGAGTATCTCCCGATGACACCTTTGATTGAACCGTGGTGCTGTATTTTACCAAAACATTATCCTTAGACACACCATTAACTGTCGGCTCTCCGTTCAGCTTCATATCGAAATCAAAGGGCTGATCCTGCATGTGGCTGTCCCAGAAATCGCCAGCCTTAGGTACAGGAATAAAGTAATAGAAAGCCTTTGCTTCCGCCTCGCTGAAGGCTCTGCCTGTTTCGTTTTTGAGGGTGAAGAGCATGTCAACGGCCTGGCTGTTATCTTTAATGAATACCCTCTGTCCATCTACCTCATAGTTTGTATAATCGCCCGGAGTGTAGTCAGGATTCGGGGCACTCGTGTCCACCATTTTTGCGCCGAAGGTGAAGGTCAGACCCAGACGGGCCGCCACCACGGACAGCTTGGTACCCGCGACATTGACGTTGAAGGTGCTGAAGCGCACATCTGTCTTGCCGTCATTGTCCATATCATAGGTATCAAAAACCTGATACTGGCTCAGGGTGCCGTTATTGCTTGTAGATGCCAGCGACGCGCTCTTGAACCGGACGCAGTCCCGCATATCCAGGGTCATGGCCTCCGCGTCCTTGGCAATCTCCATATCAAAGGAAATACCAATCTGATACTGCCCCAGCGTATCCGTAAACCAGCCGACCTTGTTGCCTGTAAGATCGATTTTGTACAGCTTGTAGGCAGTCCCGGTGGCGCCGTCCGCCGTGGCCGCGGGCGCCGATACCTCCTCAAGCGTACCACTTATTGGTGTTCTTATGGGCCTGTCCACCGTCTCCGTAACCGCGTCGAATAGGAAGACCTTATCCGCCATTCTTCCGGCCTCTTGGTACAATTGCAGGTTTTTAACCGTGATCTTTTCCGGCAGGCGGATATAGATTACCGGGTCGGTCATGATGTTGTTGCTTGAATAGGGATAGGCGGAGGAGCTGAGCAGACCGTTAAAAGTAATCGTGTCTCCCGCCGTCGCCTTGGTCTTGCTCAGGATCGGCATTCTTTCCATACTGCCTTCCACGTATGCCTGCTCCATTCCCGGCGGGATCTCGCCCGCTGTACCCGTAACGACAACATTATAGTTGGCTGTTTTTTGGTTCGTCTTCTCGGGGCCATCGTCATACATCGTCATGGTAGCAAAGCTGTTATAAGTGCCCGCATCCCCTGTCAGCAGCTTGCCGAAGGTAGTAGCATAGCCCGAAGTGGGATCGGAGGATCGGGACGACACATAGCCCACATAGTCCTTCTCATAGCTGCCAACGCTGGCGATTATGCTGGTGAAATACTCGTCTGCCTGAAGGCCCGCCATCTCCGCGGTAAAGGTGACGAAGCCGCCTTCGCTGGTAAGGGCATTTCCGTAGGGGATCGGTGATGATTCACTTTCGGTGGTCGTATACCAAACCGAAACGTTATTTCCAGTTGTTGCGGGAATCTTTTGGGCGGTCACGCCGATCTTACCATTATTGGCGTATGTAAATTCCACCACCTTTTTGGCGCTGGCATCGCCGCCATGGTTGACCACATGGAACTGCCCCAGATAATAGACAATGCTGGGGTCGGAGCTATATTCGTTATAGATGGGTGATGATGCTTGTCTTGTACCGCCTGTCACCGTCATACTTTCGCCGGCACGCGCTGTAAATGAGAGACCTGTAAATTGACTTAAGGGATACCATACGCTGTCATCGGCCCATGTGATTGTCCCGTTGACTGCGCCGTTCGCAACGGTCGGTGCCGCACCTGTGTTTCCGGAATTTATTAAAATTGAGCTGTTGCTCCACTTGACGGCATTCGCAGCCGTGTTGGTGCACTCCTCTGTCCACCTAAAGTAGGGAGTAAAGTATTCCTGCCCGTACTCCAAATACAGATTTTCCCATGTCAGGGTGACAGTATGATCAGCATTATCCGTCTGCCGGAAGTTGAAGCCGTTCACATAATTTCCGCCATCATCCTTGTGCTTCTCCGGATCCAGCATGTTGGGCCTGGGGGACTCTCCCGGAGGATCCCAGGTGATGTGATCTAATTCCGCGTAGACGTTGCTACCGTCTTTTACAAAGTACGGAAGAGCAATGGTGATCTCCAGCTTCTTGAAGAACTGGGCCATGTCGATGTAGTCCTTGTCCGGGTTTATCCATATCTGCCGCAGGGCAAAGGGCTGGTTCGCCGCTGTAGGCACACCGTTCTTCACGCCGATACGGGACAGTCTGGGGCCGGTCTGGATGGCTCTTTCTGCATCGTAGTTACCCGTGATCTTGGCTGCGGCGGAAATCGTTTGGTATTCCTGACCGTTTTCTCCATCCGTATAGACTTTGACCGTCAGCTGACTACCAAGCGTCTGTTCCTTCTTTCTGTTCCAAAGAGTCGTGTCCGGGGCCAGGATGATATTGAAGCTGTTCTCCTCCGCTGTATTCTTGAGAGAGTAGGTGATGGTGCCATTCTGCGGGCAATATCCGCCGTAATTGTTAGCGCTCTTCAGCTTATCAATACTTTCCGGCGTTACGCTCTCCGCCATGCCACCCCGTTCAGGGATGGGGTATTCCACCACGGTCAGCCCGTCGGGCACGGTGATCGCCACCTTCTTGTTGGGCAGATTCAGCGTGCTCTTCACCTCAATGTGCAGAGTAAACTGCTTGGAGAAATCCACAGAGAACTCGCCGCCGTCAGTCAGGGTCTGATTGGCCGTACCTTCCGCCCAGATCTCCGCTGTTTTAATTTCCATGGTAGCGTCATCCAGGGTCTGGATGGCAAAGGTCTCCAGTACCGTCAGGAGCATCTCGATCTTTTCCGCGTCCATCTGCGCCTGCTGCTCCGGCTCCAAGCCCTCGTAGGCCCGCTTGGCGGCAAGGAGTTCTTCATAAAGCTCTATAGCAGCCGCCTCATCCAGCGTTTCTGGGTCTACCTGTTCCAACCGGGCCAGCGCATCGTCGATCTGCTGCTGCACCGGGCACACGGCGCAGACGAAGGTGCACACGGGATTTTCCTCGGTATAGCCGCAGGCCGCGTCATGGGCCGGATGATGGGTACAAAGATTGTCCCCGGATGGATTCGGCGCTTGTTCTACCTCCTCCGGCTGTTCTTCTTTTAAAATGGCAAAAAGCGCATCGGCATTGGCAATCTGTACCTGTTCCTCCGGGCTCAGAGCCTGATAGGCCTCCTTGGCGGCGCGGATTTGCTCCAGAAGTGCCTCGTCCTGTTCCTCAGCGTTTTGGGTAAGAAGCGCATCAATCTGCCGCTGCACCGCACAAATGGCACAGACGAAGGTGCACACGGGGTTTTCCTCGGTGTAGCCGCAGGCCGCGTCATGCTCCGGATGATGGACGCAGCTTCCGCTGTCTGGAGGCAGTTCTTCTGGATTTTCGGTGCTGTCCCCATCTTCTGTTTCCTGCCCGCCGTCAACATTTAACAAGCCTTCTCCAGTATCTTCCTGGGTATCCTCTGCAACGCCCAACAGTGTCTCCGCAGCAGCCACGCTGAAAGCGCCGCCCACATTTGTGCTCAGAAAGGCGACGCACAATACCGCACTCAGAATTCCGCGCCATAGCTGTTTTTTGCTTTTACGGCTATGCCTTCCATTTCTTTTATTTTTCGTCCTCAAAAACATATATAATCCCCCTTCTGTCTCTTTTTTCAGAATCATCAGTTTTTTGTCTGTATGCATAGCTTATCATGCTATCGATTCCCCATAATCCAGCCTTTCCCATATGAACCTCACACCTTGCACCGCCATTTATCGTTATATAAGGGAATCTGTTATACAGCGAAAGGCTTTTTCTTTTAAAGCATACTTTTTTGGACATAGAAAATGTGTGGTTAGAGCACAAAAAAATACAGCCATACAAATGGAAATCCCATTTATATAGCTGCGTAATGCTTTGAATATTATGCTCTGATACAAAGGTGAAAAAGTATGTTTTTTCGCATAGGTTATGTGTATAGCAAAATTCATAGATATAACGGCTGTCGGCCTCCAATATCCGTGTTTATGAAAAATTTTTCTGTAGATATTTTTTACCTTCACCTCATACTTTTTATAAAAATAATAATACCAAATTTTTCGGGAATATTATAGCATATCTTAAGAAAAAAATACAGTATTTTATGAACATTGGAGACTATAAATTTTCTTCATTTTGACCTTTTCTCGAATCAGGTGCAGTATAAAAATGAAAGCAGCAATATACCAGCTTGTTTGCTGTCCTTTGTTATAAAAGGCACTATTTTCCTCTTGATTTTTCCTTCTATGTAACTCAACTGTCAGGATTGCGCGCTGTATTTCCAAATGAAAAAAGCAGCCGCCCCGCATAGGGAGCAGCCGCTTCGTTGTAATTCTGTTTTATTTCTGCGCTCTGTTATTCAATGGTTGCAATCAATTCGCCAGCCACTACCTGCTGACCTTCTTTTACATTGATTTTGCCAATTTTACCGGTTGCCGTAGCCAATACGTTGGTTTCCATCTTCATGGCTTCCAGCACAGCGATTGGTTCATTTTCTTTTACTTCATCGCCTTCCTTCACCAAGAGCTTGATCAAGGTGCCAGGAATGTTGGCGCCGACTTCATTTGGATTGCCTTCATCCGCCATCACGGTAGACGCAACAGTGGCTACCGATTTTGCGGCTTTATCCAAAATCTTAACAGTTCTTCTGTTACCGTTTACTTCAAAAATTAATTCGCGGAAGCCTTCCATATCCGGCTTGCGGATCTCTACCAGCTTGGTTACCAAAATTTTACCTTCGCTCAGAGCGATTTCACAGGTTTCCCCTTCGGTAATGCCATGGAAGAACACGTCGCTGCCCATGTGTACAAATTCACCGTTATCCAGTTTTGCTTCCAGATAATCTTCGTATACTTTTGGATACATGCAGTAGCTCATTACCTGCTTCATATCTGCGTCGATGCCGAATTCTTCATCCAGATGTTTTTTGATTTCGGCAAAATCTTCAGCCGGCAGCAGTTCGCCAGGACGGCAGGTGATAGGTTCTTTGCCTTTCAGTACCAGCTGCTGCAATTTTTCCGGGAAGCCGCCTTCCGGCTGACCCATCATGCCTTCAAAATAGGTCACTACAGAGTCTGGGAAGTCCATGCTCTTAGCTTTTTCATAAATATTTTCCGGTGTCAAGTCATTCTGAATCATGAAGATAGTCAAGTCGCCCACCACTTTAGAAGATGGCGTAACTTTTACAATATCACCCAGCATCATGTTGACATCGCGGTACATTTTCTTCACATCGTCAAATCTATGGCCTAGGCCAAAGCTTTCTACCTGAGCTTTCAGGTTGGAATACTGACCGCCAGGAATTTCATATTTATAAATTTCCGCATTGGTTGCTTTTAAGCCAGATTCAAATCCACCGTATACAGGACGTACAGCAGACCAGTAATCGGATACCTTCTGCAAATCGTCTACGGACATACCGGTCTCACGATCGGTATGTTCCAGCGCAGCCACAATGGAGTTCAATGCTGGCTGGCTGGTCAAGCCGGCCATTGCGTTGATGGCGCAGTCTGCAATATCCACGCCAGCTTCGGAAGCAGCCAAAACAGTTGCTACGCCGTTACCGGTGGTATCATGGGTATGCAGATGAATTGGAATACCGATTTCCTGTTTCAGTGTGCTTACCAATTTTCTGGCAGCAGCCGGTTTCAACAGACCAGACATATCTTTAATGCCCAGGATATGGGTACCGGCTTTTTCCAGTTCTTTTGCCATTTTTACATAGTACTGTAATGTATATTTGTCACGGCTTGCATCCATGATGTCGCCGGTGTAGCACAGGCAAGCTTCGCAAACCTTGTTCTGTTTCAGAGTTTCGTCAATGGCAACTTCCATGCCCTTCAGCCAGTTCAGGGAGTCAAAAATACGGAACACGTCAATCCCGGCATCGGCAGATTCTTTTACGAAAGCGCGAATTACATTGTCCGGATAGTTTTTGTATCCAACAGCATTGGCACCGCGCAGCAGCATCTGGAACAATACATTTGGAATTTTCTGCCGCAGCAGATCCAGTCTTTCCCACGGAGATTCTTTCAGGAACCGATAAGCAACGTCAAAGGTAGCGCCGCCCCACATTTCCAGGGAGAATGCATCTTTTTCAATGACAGAGGTCGCGTCGGCAATCAGGTTCATATCTCTGGTACGCACACGGGTAGCCATCAAGGACTGATGAGCATCACGGAAGGTAGTATCTGTCAAAAGCAAACGTTTCTGATCCAATACCCATTTAGCCAGTTTTTCCGGACCATAAGCATCCAGATACTGTTTTGTGCCGCTCAGATCAGCAGGCACAGTATAATCGGTCGGTACACGAGGTACATCAAATTTTGGTTTTACACCCTTTGTCTCATTGACAACTTTTTCGCCCAGGAACTTCAGCAATTTTAGTTCTTTATCGCCTTTTTTATTGGCGGTAAATAATTCTGGTGTCTTGGCAATGAAATTGGTATCGCAGTTGCCGTTGCGGAAATCTTCATGGTTCAAGACGTTCATAATAAAACCGATATTGGTTTTTACACCTTTGATATTGGTTTCTTTTAAAGCACGCAGCGCTTTGTTTACGGTGTCATTGAAGGTTCTGCTGTGTGCAATTACTTTTACCAGCAGGCTGTCATAATAGGGGCTGATCACCGAACCGGTAAACGCGTTGCCGCCATCCAGACGAATCCCGTTACCAGAACTGGAGCGATAAACGTCAATAATCCCTGTATCCGGTGCAAAGTTATTGGCCGGATCCTCAGTGGTAATACGGCACTGAATGGCATAGCCGTTGGCTTTGATGTCATCCTGGGATTTGATATTAATCTCTTCGGAGTTCAGCGGATAGCCTTCTGCCACTAAAATCTGTGCCTGCACAATATCCACGCCGGTAATCATCTCAGAAACGGTATGTTCTACCTGAATACGAGGATTCATTTCAATGAAATAATGCTGACCGCTGGCATCTACTAAGAATTCAACAGTACCAGCACCGCGATAATGTACAGAGCCGGCAATTTTCAAAGCGTCGCTGCAGATAGCCTGACGCTGTTCTTCGCTCAAACACAATGCAGGACCAAATTCGATTACTTTCTGATGACGGCGCTGAATGGAGCAATCACGTTCAAACAAATGCACCAGGTTGCCGTGTTTATCACCTAATACCTGTACCTCAATGTGTTTCGGATTTTCGATATATTTTTCAACGAAAATTGTGTCAATCCCAAAAGCTTTTTTTGCCTCGCTCTTGGCGCTTCTATATTCCTGCAGCAGATCTTTTTCATCCCGCACAATCCGCATACCGCGTCCGCCGCCGCCGGCAGATGCTTTTAAAATCAGCGGATAACCGCAAACTTTTGCGTATTCCTGTACTTCTTCTTCATTTTCGGCTGCTTTTTCTACACCCGGAATGGTTGGCACACCAACACTGGTGGCCACAATTTTGGACTGGATTTTATCGCCCAGCGCGTCCATCATCTCATGAGTAGGCCCAATGAACGCAATGCCGGCTTCTTCACACTGCTTGGCGAATTCGGCATTTTCAGATAAGAAACCATAACCTGGATGGATTGCGTCAACTGCTTTCGCTTTCGCCAGTTCAATGATTTCGCCAATACTCAGATAAGCATCCACTGGTGATTTGCCCTTCCCAATCTGGTAAGATTCATCGGCCAGTGTTCTGAACAGAGAATTTTTGTCTTCTTCAGAATAAATTGCAACACTGCGAATTCCCAGTTCCCGACAGGCACGGAATACGCGAATGGCAATTTCACCACGGTTTGCTACCAATACACGTTTAAATTTTTGCATTCTTGGTACCTCCTAAATTTATTGTCATAATCGTTGAATTATGTCACATATTATTAAGATTATACTACATTGTTTCTGATAATTACAGTCCTATTTTGCGATTTTTATATAAATGTAATTTATTTACCTGACAATCAGCATTTTTGCAAAAACAATCCAATTATGCTATAATAAATTTTAAATATTCTCATTTTCCGCACATATCTTATTTTCAGGAGGACACTTTTCATGAAAAAAATACAAAAAATCAGTTCACGTATTATCATAGCGCTGGCTATACTTTGGGCAGTAGCTGTTGTAGCAGGACTCTTCCCCTCTTTGGGCTGGAGTTATCTGGGCATTGGCTTTCTCAGTGCTTATATCGGCATCCAGAATATTATTCTCCTAGTTTACGGACAACGCACCGGCGATATGCCGGAAAAAATTGCTTATCTCATCAATCGCCACGGAAATGATAAGGGCATGGTTCAATATGTGCTGGTTAACATCATGCTCTATTTGTTTATCGGTCTGATTGTCATGTACTGTGGTTGGACAATGCTGTAGGGTCAATAGAAAAGGGCGCCTTCCCCAAATTTGAGAAGGCGCCCTTTTCTATTGACTAAATGGATTTATCATTTATCATGCTTTTCAAATCAGCACCGACATAAAAAATCACAACCCGCGCACTAATTCCAGCAAATCTTTCCTACTCCCTTTTCTTCCTCTGTAATCCTGCACCGCTTCGGCAGAATCCTCATTGAGGATCAGATAAAACTCCATACCTAATTCCTGCGCAGCGCCATCGTCTCTGATGCTATTCCCCACCATCAAGCATTCTTTGGGCTCCAAGTGGAAGCGTTCACATATCTCCTGATAAAACCGTACATTAGGTTTTGCGCTGCTATAGTTTTCAAAGCTGGTAATCTCCAGCCAATTTACATCACCGGTGCCACTCCACAATACTCTCTGCTGATTGGCAATCTGCGGCACCAGAGGATTGGTTGCCACAATCAGCTGATACCCTTTTGCTTCCAACAAATGTACCAACTTTCTCATGTCCTCGTCAGGTACATAGCCATCGCCGATATGGGCATAATCTGTCCTGTAAAACTCAAAAAACAAAGGCTCCATCTCTACCCGCTTATGACCGCAATTCCGCTCAAAAGCTTGCCAATAAACAAGTTCATTGGTTTGTTTTCCATTATTTCCCTTCATGGCTTCTATACCAGAGCCCGTAGCAGTTACAATTGCATTCCCCTTGCCCGGAAACTTTTTTTCAAAAAAGCCAATCATTCGCTTCAAGGTTTCTTTTTCAAAAGCATTTTCGCCCATATTCAATAGTGTACCGTCCATATCAAATAAGATTGTTTTCATGTTTGTCCCATCCCGTTTGTCAAAGTTTATTTGTATGTTTCAGCATGTACCAATTATACTCTAAAGCGTTTCTTTCTGCAAAGGATCATATGAAACAGAGAATGCTTGTATCGCAGAAACAATTTCATCTTATTGTTCAAGTTGTTTCTGCACAGTGCCGTTCATTTTCACAAACATGAATGCAGTAAAGGGTACCATGATGAGTAGTAGATAAAATCCCCACTGCTCTGTCAGAACAAAACTAGAACCCATCACAGCAAGCGCCTGTTTGGCAAAAAACATAAAGCCGATTTCTGTAATGGACAAAATAGAGCCAATCATAAAACGCTGCGTCAGATTCAACGCATAGGTCAACGGTACAAGTATACTGATAAATACCAGATTGCACAGGAATACCAGCAGAAAGGTTTCCCGCAAAAATGCATTCTCCACATACCCTTCATAGCATATACTCCCCAAAGTTGTAATCGCCTTTAAGTAAAGCAAACCTAAAATCATTAAGATATAACTCATAATATATCGACTGAACAGTTCCTGTTCTTCCGACACATCCGCTGCAAAACAGGTGACATTTTTTGTCTGGGAGAAAAATGGCAGAAAAGCCATGCATAGTCCTGTAAGCATAATAGCATTGCCCGATAAAAAGGTACGAATTGTAATCAAGCTTGCCATGATACATACCATAGGATTGAGCCGCAGATTTAAAAATTGTCCAATCACCAAATGCACCATTTTCATAAGTCTCACCGCTTTCTTGTTTATATCTGTTATTATATGCTATATATACATATATGTCAATAAGAATTTACTAAATTGAAGTAGTTTTCTGTGATGTAAATCAATATGCCCATTCCAATAAAAAAGCTGAAGCGGCACAAAAAACCACTTCAACTTTTTTATTTTAATAAGTCTCTACACAAATCATTTATTTAGCTGTTCAGCGATGAAAGCGGGGAGCTCTATTTTGGTAAGCTTTTGGTTTTCCCAAAATTTCTGACCAAATCATACCTTGTATCAAACTAGCTTCATCGGTTTTTACAATGGCAGCCTTTTGCTGCATATCCTTTTGTTTCTGGCCGCTGTATTTAATATTGGGATTAAGCTCAATCCGGTGTTCACAAACTATATCATTTTCATAAGCATTTTTCAGAGGTTTCACACTGGCGGCTACCTTTGTGTGTTCTTCCCTTTGTTCTCGATCTGGCCGCTGTTCCATTAGAGTCTGCTTCGTCGGTTGGGATGATGTCCCGGCTTGTGATACAGCCTTTTCACCTTTTCCGGTATGTTTTTTTGCTGGCGAAACCGTTTTTACCTTTGCTACTGATTTTTCCTTTTTAGAATTCTCTTTTCCTGCAGAAGCAAGCTGCTTATCGGCCTCTTCTATGAAATCCATCAAATTACCCAAAATACTACCGCCCGTTTGCACCTTTTTAGTACTTGAATTTGTACTGCCAGCCAGAGTATTTCCCTTATCCTTATGCGTAACCGGCGGCTGTTTTCCGCTTTTTTGTCGCTGTGCTTTTTGTTCTTTTGCTTTATTGCTCTTCTGCACACTGTCATATACGGTAATCGCAATAAAAATTATTATCCCCAGCCATTCCATAGGCCATCACCTATTCTTTATCTGCTGTCGGATTCGTTGCCGAGGCAATGTGATCCCGCATCGTAGTATCTGCCTGCACGTTTAATAAATTGTAATAATCCATCACGCCCATATTTCCGTTGCGCAACGCTTCTGCCATGGCAATAGGCACTTCTGCCTCTGCTTCCACAACGCGCGCTCTCATTTCCTGCACCCGTGCTTTCATTTCCTGTTCTTGGGCAACTGCCATCGCACGCCGTTCTTCTGCTTTTGCCTGTGCGATATTTTTATCTGCCTCTGCCTGGTCAATCTGTAATTCTGCACCAATATTCTTTCCTACATCCACATCTGCAATATCAATGGAAAGGATTTCAAAAGCGGTTCCTGAATCCAGCCCTTTCGCCAAAACAGTTTTAGAGATATTATCTGGATTTTCCAATACATCTTTATGGCTTTCCGCACTGCCGACGGTACTTACAATCCCTTCGCCGACACGGGCAATAATGGTTTCTTCCCCTGCGCCGCCCACCAAACGGTCAATATTGGCACGCACTGTCACACGGGCAATTGCTTTTACCTGAATCCCATTTTTGGCCATCGCTGCAATCACCGGAGTTTCGATAACCTTCGGTGTAACGGAAACCATAACAGCCTCCTTCACATCACGACCCGCCAAGTCAATGGCCGCCGCTCTGGAAAAATTCAATTCAATTCCGGCACGTTCTGCCGCAATTAACGCATCAATTACCTTATCTACATTCCCGCCTGCCAGATAATGTGCTTCTAACTTGGAAGTATCCATATCCAGCCCTGCTTTGATTGCCTTAATCAAAGGCATCACGATTTTCTGCGGCGGTACCCGTCTCAAACGCATACCTACCAAATTGAACAAACCTACTTTTACACCTGCTGCCAATGCTGAAATCCACAACCCGATGGGAACAAAACGGAAAAACAGCATCAGCAAAATTAATACTAATAAAATTGTAATAACAAATCCACCCATTACTCTTTTATCCTCCTTTTTTCAACTACCAGCCAAGTTCCGTCTTTTCGCGTCACTTGTACCGGTTCTCCTTTTTCAATATATTCACCCCGCGTTACCACATCAATCCGAGTACCATCTTCCAGTTCCACAGTACCCGCCGGGCGCAACGTGGTAATTGCCACACCGTATTGCCCTACATAATCAGCCTGCTCCTGTCTGCCAGCTACATAACCTTCCTCTGTAGTCAGACGTTCCCGTACCATCAAACGCTCGAAGAAACGGCTCTTACTGAAAAGCTTGAACAAAATCGGTGCACAAATCACCATCACTAAAAGTATAATCGCCAAATATTTAACCGCCGTAGCCACATCTGGTGTTGTCAGAAAAATACTGCCGATAATACAGCCTATTCCGCCCAACGCGAAAATACCAAAGCCCGGAGTCAATATTTCAATAAAACATAAGATGAGCCCTGCCAAAAATAACAGCAGTGCAAACCAGCTCGCCATACCTGCTATCATATGTCCTCCAAAATATAAAGAAAGTAATACAACACCTGCTACTGCAAATACGCCTATTCCCGGTGTAAATGCCTCGCCAATCAGACACAAAACACCCAAAGACAACAAAAACGGTGCAACATTGGGATGGGTAATAATTCGTGTAAATCGTTCTGCGCCAGTCATTTCGCTGTAAAATAATTCAGCGTTTTCTCCATTCAGCCACTCAAGCAATTCTTTGCGATCATTCACAAGCACATCAGCCATTCCCAATTCAATTGCGCGCTGCGGCGTCAGCGTCAGCAATTTTCCTTTTTCAACAATGCCGTCCAGTTCCATATCGCGATCGACAAAAGCCTTTGCAATCTCAGGATCACGGCCTTTATCCTCTGCAATGGCAGCAAATTCTTCTCGCCACGGACCCAAGTACTTTTCATCCGCTGTGGTTCCGTTAATGAGCATTTCTGCATCGCCCAGTGTACTTCCTGGCATCATGGCAATCTTATCGCAGCACAATGCAATATAAGCACCGGCTGATAATGCATGATCCTTTATCAAAGCTACCGTTTCCATATCGCTGTTGTAGAGAATGCGCTTAATATCTTGCGCTGCATCCACTCTGCCCCCCGGCGTATCCAGCTCTAAAATCAGTATGTCGACATGCTTTTCTTTTGCTGCCGCAACATTGCGCTCCAGATAAGACGCCAATCCTGATTCCACAGCATTATCTACTGTAATCAGCATAATTTTTTGCGGCGGCGCATCAGCCCACGCCATTGGCACCATTCCTAATATACAATACAAAAGCAGAATAATTCCTGAAACTATTTTTTTCATCTCGCCTCACCTCCTCAAAGTCCCTTTTACAGACCAACTGCTGACCCATGTCTCCTAAGTGAATGTCAAACCCCTAGACAAAATTGACACTGGGTAAAAAAGCGCTGTCCTGCACTGTCAAAAATCCAGCTGAAGGCTCCTCCGTATTTCTGCGTGATTCGCTTAATTTGTTCGATTCCTTTTCCATGCAGTTCAGGGTCTGCTTTCTGCGTGCAAAGATGACCATTTTGCACACATGGAACCCTCTCACAGCTATTTTCCATACGTAAGAGAACAAACCCTGCCTCATCCTGTAGAATATCTAAATATAAATAGGCTTCCTCTTGACACGCAGAATGCTCTATCCCATTATCCAGCAAATTGCCAATCATAATGCACAAATCATAATCGCTGATAAAATCCAATAGATGTTCATCGCCGCTGAATTGAAAATCCATTTGCTTTGCCTCTGCCAATGCCGCTTTTTGGTTTAATAAGCAGTTCAATACAATGCGCTGGCTATATTGTTTGGTCTCACTGACTGGCAAGGCCGCCTGCAGCTCTCGCAAATAGCTTCTGGCCTGCTCTACATTTCCACATTCCAACAAACCAGACAAGCAAACAAAATGATTCTGCAAATCATGACGATAAATACGCTGCGCTTCCTCCTGCCGCTCTAGACGAGCCTGCTGTTCTTCCAACAGCATTTCATAGCTTCGCTGTCCTTGGCTGTCCGATGCACTTTGAACCTGCTCTTTGGTTTCATTTTGCTTGTCAAAATGATTATATCCTTTTTGCTGCACCATCTGCCATTTTCCATTTTGCTGTAGATAGATGCCCTCACCGTCACGCACTGTACCAATAAAGAAAAGGGGCTTTCCTGTCAGGAGCTCATATTGCTGTTTGATTTCTGCAGCTTTCTCTGCTGCTATGGTGCCCACCAACTGATAATCCTCACCGCCGGTCATTGCCCACTGCAATCCATCTGCTCCGACTTGCTCTGCTAAATGTAGGCAATCTTCATCCACAGGAATTTTCTCTGGTTGCAGCTTCAGCGCTACATGACTTGCCTTTGCGATTTCCTCGCATTCGGAAAGCAGACCATCGCTGATGTCATTCAGGGCATGCAGTGCATCCCCAGCCAAATGATTCAACACGCCAATTTCCTCACAGCAAGGCTCTGGCTGACAGTGACACTGTAACAAATGGGTTGTATCCAGCTGCGAAAAAACCTGATCCTCATGCAAAATCATTTCCAGACCTGCGCGACTGCCACCTAAGGCGCCTGTCACAAAAACGATATCCCCCGGCTGCGCATCTTTACGCAAATGAAGCTGATTTTTTGCTACCTTTCCCAACACCGTCACATTGATGGTCAACTTATCCGCAGAAGTAGTGTCCCCACCAATGATATTAACGCGATATCTTTTGCAGATATCCTCCACACCTCGATAAAATTCCTGCCATTCCTCTACTGTATAATCTGCTGGCAACGCCATAGAGAGCAAAATGTGCACTGGTTTTCCGCCCATCGCTGCCACATCGCTGAGATTAACCGCTACAGACTTATAGCCCAAATGATACGGAGAAATTCGCCCGCGAATAAAATGTACATCTTCTACCAGCAAATCGCAACTGACCAACTGATAGAAAGTATCATCTAAAGGCAGTACTGCGCAATCATCACCGATTCCTAAAATGAGTTGTTCCGGCGCAAATGCAGGAATCTGAATTAAATCAATCAAGCCAAATTCTCCTAGCGAATCTAGTTTCACGGCTGTACCTTCTCTCCTCAATTTTTCTATCTGATTAAGCTATAGTTATGTCTTACTGGCCCACTGCCATGACCAATCTCATCCATCCTTCCATGATAAAGCGCCTGTGTTAAATACTGTTTTGCTGCCTGTACTGCCTGCGGCAAAGTTTTTCCCTGGGCAAGATAGGTTGCCAATGCAGCCGACAGAGTGCATCCTGTGCCATGGGTGTTTTTGCTATTGATTCGCTGTTCTGTAAAATAGATAAATTGCCCATCTGCAGTGTAAAGCACATCTGTAGCACCCTCTTCTAAATGACCACCTTTCACCAATACATTGGTGCAGCCCATTTCTTCACAAATCCGTTTGCCCGCACACTGCATATCTGCTAACGTATGAATCTCCATATTCGCCAGCACTGCCGCTTCCTGCAAATTAGGAGTAACCAAAAAAGCGCGGGGCAATAACAACTGTCGCACAGCATCAATGGCATCTGGCTGCAACAGCAAATCACCACTGGTTGACACCATCACTGGATCCACTACTACATTAGACAAACGATAAGCACTTATTTTTTCGCTGACCAGTTCCACAACTGCTTTACTGGAAAGCATTCCTGTTTTCACCCCATGAAAAGTAATATCCTGGCAAACTGCATCTAACTGTGCGGCAATCCCCTCCAAGGGTACTTCATACACACCCTGTACACCTTGAGTATTTTGCGCAGTCACTGCAGTAATAACACTGGCACCGTAAGCGCCCAGCATTGTAATCGTTTTCAAATCAGCCTGAATCCCAGCACCTCCACCGGAATCAGAACCTGCAATCGTTAAGATATGTTTCATTTTATCTATTCCTTTTCTATTTTTACAGCTTGATTTCATTGGTTTTCTTCGTCAAGCCGTTAAGCAGCAATTCTAAAATCGTTTTGACCTTTGCCCCGCTGGGCCCGCGATTTTCTACGGCGCCATCTGTACCAATCCACACGCGATTTTCTTCTTCCCCGTCCAACCATGTCGTAGCAAATCCATCTAAAAAGGGTTTGTCTGCCAGAATCTGCCCTTCCGATAACAGAATATATTCCATCTCACCGCTACTGTAATAAGCTGTCAAATAACGACGAAAATGCAAGGTTAGACGTTCTTGTTGTACATAACAGCTGTGCAGAAGCAATGCCAACTGACCCAGCAGCGCGTTGTCCAACACCGCACCGGCCTGCCCTGCCTCCTCCTCCAAAATCCAGGTATCATTTTGCTTTGTTACTTTATAAAACTCCACGGCACTCACGCTCCCATGCACTGCAAATAATTTCAATAATCTCCAGAAACTCTTTTTCTGTTGTATCAATCACTAGATCGGACACCTTTTCCCAACACATTTGACCTTGATACAAACGATAGAGCCCATCTAATTCTGTCGAATGCCGCAACAATGGGCGATTGCTTTTGCGTGCCACCCTCCGCTGCAGAATTCTCGGCTCTGCCTTCAAATAAACCAACATACCCGACTGATGCATCATCTGCAGTCGTTCTGGATCTGGTTCCAAGGTGCCACCGGTAGCAATCACACAGTTTTCCTTATGCAGTAATTTACATAAAACCAGATCTTCCTCAGAGCGAAAACGAACTTTCCCGCATTTCCAATATAAAGTCATCAAGTCCAACCCTGTCACCGACTCCATTTCTATGTCCGTGTCATAAAAATTCATTTGCAATCTTTGTGCCAATCTGCGACCAACAGAGCTTTTCCCTGTGCCCATGAAGCCAACCAGAATTATGTTTTTTTTCACACTGTTAACCTCCCAGAACGCAATCTTATATGAAAAATAGACCACATTGCACTGCCATGTGGTCTATTTTTCATAATTAAGCTTCTCCTCTAATCGGCACAATGCAAATAAATTCCAAAGGGTTTTCTCCCGTATTCGTAAAACAGTGATCTTCATTAGATGGTACATAGGCACAATCTCCTGCACCTATGGTATACTCCTTATCTGCAATCATCAAAGTCCCTTGCCCAGAAATCACATAATTGATATGAGGCCAATCATGACGATGTGCAGGAGAATTTCCATTTGCTTCCAAAGTGATAATGCGCATCACATAATCTTCCCAACCCTGCTCCGGTCCAACTGCAACTTGCTTCCATGCGCCTTTTGCGCCGCCTGGGGTCATATCAATCTTTGGCATATCTTTTGTATTTCCTACAAACATGTTCATCACTCCACTCGCATATTTGTCTTTATTATATCAATATTTGTGGAGAAGATAAATAGCAGATACATAAAAATCTTTTAATAATTTAGTCGAATCCGATCTGACACCATAGCAATAAACTCCGAGTTGGTGGGCTTGCCCTTTTCCAAATTGATTGTATAACCAAAATATTCCGTCATCAAATCAATATTGCCCCGCCCCCAGGCCAGTTCAATGGCATGCCGAATGGCACGTTCAACTCTGCTGGGCGTTGTGTCATATTTCAAAGCAATTTTTGGATATAAATCTTTCGTAATCCCGCTGAGCAGATGCACATCTTCCAGCGTCATCAAAATTGCATCCCGCAAATACTGATATCCTTTTACATGTGCTGGCACACCCATATCATGTAGTAAAGAGGTGACCTCCACTTCTACAGGTTTACGCTGTTTTACTTGTCTTACCTGGTACACCGACGCAGGCTCAGCCAATGCTAGGTTTCCCATTGTGCCGCCATTTTCCCGCCCCACATTGGGATAAAAACGGCAAACATCTTTAATTCGTTCATAAATGCCTTCCATATCAAAGGGCTTTACTAAGTAGTCCGATGCACCCTTCATCATCACGCGCTGAATCATCGCGTCATTGGCAAAGGCCGTAAGCATAATAACTTTTGGCCGTACAGACAAATTTTGCATGCGGTCCAATACGCCTAAACCATCTAAACGGGGCATAATCAAATCCAATAAGACAAGATCCGGCTCCAAACGCTCTATTTTTTCTAAGCAATCCCAACCATCTATCGCTGTGCCCACTACTTCAATATCTGATTTTTCTCCTAAAAAATTTGCTAAAATATTGGTAAATTGCTGATTATCATCTGTCAATAATACTTTAAACATATATCCTGCACTCCTTTTTCTCTCGCTAGTCTTGATTATCCTGCTAACTTCCCCGAATATAAACTCGTCCTCCTTTTGCAGCCTCGGATTTCTTCATTTTTGGAAAATTAAGTTCTTTAATGTAAATATTTACTAATTAAATATTACCTTATTTTTACAAAAAATGCAAGAACTTTTTTACTATTTTTCCCAAAGACTTTTTTGTATTACAAATTTTTCTGAAATAAACACAAATTATTCCCTTTTTATCAACGCTTTGCCGACAGAAAAGGAGCACCGTATCCGATGCTCCTTACATTCCCATATTATCTAAGACGGATCTGCCGCCTGCCCATTTAATAAGTCTAAAGGATTCACTGGCTCACCCAAATAACGGGCAGCAAAATAAAAATTTCCTTCTTCGGCTTGTTGTTGTGTGTTACCAATGATTTGTCCTTTTTGTACTGGCTCATTCAACTGCACGTTACATTGTGCGCAATATCCATAAATGGTAACTAAACCATTGGCATGGGAAATTTCTATCGTATAGGTATCTCCTTCTCTTTGTACATCTGTTACAGTTCCGCTGTATGCCGCACGAATTCCCTCCTCCGGCTCAGCAGCAATCCATAAGCCGTCTTGAAATCTTGCCGATAATTGCGTGTTATCCCAACCATAGGCATTCAATACTCTCCCACTAACAGGCACGGCCATTGTTTCCTGTACTGAATGGGCAACTGTATTGACGCTGATTGCAGCTTCATCTGTAAGGCTGTCCATAGAAAAATCAGAAAAAAATTGCATTACCGGCGCTAAATCCGCATCTGCAGTAAAACTTTCCCGCAAAAATTGCTGCCATTGTAAACTGCTTGGCGTAGTACCTTGAAAAATGCTTAATACCAGAAAAAAAACACCTAACGAGCCAGCTATCTGTCCAAAAAAGCGCCAGAAAGCCCTGCTTGGTGTTTTCCATTTTCCCCTTGAAGGTTCCATCATGATTTTCTCCCCCCGTTTCCCAGTGATATAGTAAATATATACACTGGCAGAAAAAGAAATATGACCAGTTTTTTTATTCATTTACTTTTTTAAAACATTGCCGTTTGCTCATTATAGCTGCCTAAAAATTTAAAGTATCCCAGTTGATTATTCAAATCATTCAAGAGCCAACGTACCTGAACATTGTCACAACGGCCCTCTACATCCAGATAAAACAAATACTCAAATTTTTTCTCTGGATAAGGGCGGGATTCCAATTTGCAAAGATTCAGATTATTCATTGCAAATTTGTGTAATAAGTGATAAAGTGCCCCCGGTTTGTGAGGAACAGCCAAGCACAAACTTATTTTGTTTGCATCTGCAGAAAATCCCGGCGTTTTACTGATACAGATAAAGCGAGTAGCGTTGCCTGTAATATCCTGCACATCCTCCTGTAAAATATGCATCTGATACAATTGCGCACATTTAGACGAAGCAATTGCCCCCAAACAAGGATTGTTTTGTTCCGCCACAAACTTGGCTGCTGCCGCAGTGTTGGAATATTCATGAAAACGGATATAAGGATTGGCTGCCTGCAACTCTGAACATTGACTCAATGCCTGAGAATGGGAATACACATCAGTCAGCTGTGCCAGATCACTCTCTCCAGCTGTCAATAAATTATGACGTACCAATACCTTCGTATCTTTGATGATATAAAAATTATGTTTACGCATTAAATCATAAACCTGCGCTACTGAACCTGCTGTGGAATTCTCAATAGGAAGGATTCCATACTCCACTTTTTCATTTTCTACTGCCCGGAATACGTCTTCAAACTGCCCATAGAAATGAATATCCGGTTCTGTAAAAAATTGATCTGCCGCCTGATGAGAATAAGAACCCTCCACGCCCTGGCAGGCAACACAGGCTTTTTTGGGCATCTCTGCTCTGGCATCTAAAATTTTATCCAGCTCCGAATGATAATCGGCACCAGGTAATACATTCTCTCCCATATTCAATAGATCCCGCAACAAACTCTCGCTCTCTTGCACCAAATTTTTACGTTCTCCGTAAAGATGTTCTATTTCTTGCTCCATAGCAGCAATTTGCTGCTGTAAATTATGAATTTGTTTGATTCGTTCCTGTTTCATCCTTTTTCTCCTCTTTTACCAAATAAGGATTTTTTCCTCCGTCTACATAATCTCCTGTGCCAAGAGGCAGCTTTTTAGTTTCTAATCGTTGACGAACATATGCTTTAAACAATGTATAT
This sequence comes from uncultured Peptococcaceae bacterium, assembly GCA_910585405.1. GTDB lineage: Bacteria > Bacillota > Peptococcia > Peptococcales > Peptococcaceae > UBA7185. The sequence continues at coordinate 48,156 of CAJUDO010000013.1, forward strand.
AATACTGCAACTGTCGGCACGCCTAAAATCATACCGGCAAAACCGGCCAACCCGCCGCCCACCAAAATTGCAAACATCACCCAAATTGCCGGCAAACCCGTTGTGCCGCCAAGAATCTTGGGTCCAATAATATTACCGTCAATTTGCTGCAAAATCAAAATGAACAATAAAAACCATATCGCTTGAATAGGATTTACGATGAAAATTATGAAAGCGCTGGGAATGGCACCAATAAACGGCCCGAAAAAGGGCACAACATTGGTCACACCAATAATCACGCTGATCAACAGTGCATAAGGCATCTTCATAATACTTAAGCAAATGAAAGCCAATATGCCAATAATCAGCGAATCAATAAGTTTTCCGTTGATAAACCCATTAAAGGTCGTATTGGTTAATCGCCCCACATAGAGCAAATTTTCTACAGTTTTTTTGCTAAACAATGCGTAAAGCACTTTGCGCAGCTGCGCAAAAAATTCTTCACGACTCATCAGCAGATATACAGAAATAATCAACGCAACAAAAAAATCTACAACACCACTGGTTACCTGACCGGTAAGTCCCAATAATCTCTGAACCCCGCTCAAAAATAAGGAGCTGCTGAAAGAAAGTATCTGTTCCCAAGTTCCAAGTAATTGCTGATAAAGTTCTGGATCAATGTGGAATTGCTTATCCAGGGCATTTACCCAGATTTCCATATAGTGGTCCAGATTCAAAGCAAAATCCTGCACATTTTTTACCAGCGTAACAATACTGTCTATCAATTGAGGTACTAAAAATGCCATTAAAAGGCTAATCAATACTGCAAATATTACCATTACCAACAAAACCGAAAGCGCCCGGCGCAGTTTGTTGTGCTTCAGAAAGGAGCACAGGCATTTATCAAAATATTTCACCGGACTGTTCAGCAAAAAAGCAATCATAAACCCATAAACAAAGGGCCGTAAAATAGCCAATACGGTGCCTGTGAAGCCACGGATTGCATCCAAATGCAGCAGCGCAAAATAATAAGAAATACCTACTACCGCCACAGCGATATTCGCCAGCATTCTGTTGCGGGCTTCTCTGTTGAAATTCAGTTTCATTCACCCTTCACCGCCTTGTTAGACTGTGCTAAAAATACTTATCTTTTATTATACACTTTTTTTTGATGTTGTAAAATTGTTTTTAGAAATATTTCACCATACTTTGCGACTGTATCGTCTTCCAGTCCCGCAAGCTGCTTTAAAGCCAGTATACTCACCGGCTGCTTCTGGGCTAATTCCTGCAGGAGCTCATCGCTTAAAATCTCATAAGAAGGTACGCCCTCCTCAATGGCCGCCAACAGCCGCGCTGACCGCAAGGCATTTAGCAGCTCTTCCTCTGCCTGCTGAATTTTTGGTTTTCCCAAGCTCACTTCACAGCAATTGCTGCAGCCCTGACAATGATCCGCCGCCTTTTCGCCAAAATATTGCAAAATCTGTTGCCGCAGACAGCGCTTCGTCGTTGCATACTGTACCATCGCATCCAGCTTCTGCAGTTCGATTGCGAAACGTTCCTCCGATTTACCACTTTGCTCCAGAAGATAACGATTTACATGCACATCGGCATAGGAAAAAAAGAGCACGCACAAGCTGGGCAAGCCATCACGCCCCGCCCGTCCGATTTCCTGATAATAGGACTCGATATTCTTCGGCAAATTGTAGTGTACCACATAACGCACATCCGCTTTATTGATCCCCATCCCAAAGGCATTAGTGGCCACAATCAAATCTATTTGCTCCTGCAAAAATTTCTCCTGGTTTTCATTGCGCTCCCAGTCCTCCATGCCTCCATGATAACGCAAAACAGGAATACCTGCCCGCCGCAGCATATCCCATACCTTGTCTACTTCCTTTCGCGTATTGCAATAGATGATCCCTGACTGGCCTTTGTGGGCTTCTACAAACTGCAGCAGCGCTTCCTTACGGTTTCCATCCCGTTCTACAGCCAAAATCAGATTCGCCCTGTTAAAGCTTGCCCTGTAAATGTTGGGACGCATCAGCTCCAACTGCTGAATAATATCACCCCGCGTTTCCGCTGTCGCGGTCGCCGTAAAGGCAGCCACCACCGGCCGAACGGGCAGGCTGCGGATAAACCGGCTGATTTCATGATAGCTGGGCCTGAAATCATGGCCCCACTGGGATACACAATGGGCTTCATCCACTGCCACCAGACTTATCTTCTGTCTACGCAGTAACGATAAAAAATCTCCGGAACGCAAACGCTCCGGAGCAATATACAAAATCTGAATCTGTCCGGCTTGAATTTGCCGCCGCAGTTGTTGATACTGCTCTCCATCCAGCATACTGTTCATACAGGCCGCACAAATGCCCAATCGCACCAGCTGATCCACCTGATCCTTCATCAACGAGATCAGAGGCGAGATCACCAGCGTCAAACCATCCAGCATAAGCGCCGGAATTTGATAGCACAGAGATTTTCCGCCCCCTGTGGGCATCACCACAAAGGTGTCCTCTCCATTCAGAATCGACGCAATTGCTTTTTGCTGAATGGGCTTGAAGCCTTTATATCCATAATATTTGCGCAATACTGCCTGGGCCTCTTCCATTTTATCCATGCAGCTCATCTCCATTTTTCTCAGGCACACTTTGCCCCAAGGCTTGTGCAATCTGGCTTTTTACCATCGCGGCCAGTTCCTTGCTGTCCATCGCCTGAACCTGCTCTGCCAAAATCGGCGGCAATACCGTCACTGTCACATTCTTTTTATACATGAAAAAGCTGCCCCGTGGCATAATATCATGCGCGCCGTCTATTGCTACGGGCACAATCATCACCTTGCCCTTTTGCGCCGCCTTCAAACTGCCTGCCTTAAATTCTCCTAATGTGCCATCCACGCTGCGGGTGCCTTCAGGATAGAGCACCATACTGTGCCCCTGTTGCAACAGTTTTGCAGTCTGTAAAATTGCCGTCAGCGCTTTTCGCGCATCGCCCCGTGCAATCAAGACACATTTCATGTGTACAATCCACTTCTTGAAAAAAGGAATCTTCCCAATCTCCTCTTTGGCCACAAAGCCTATGGGTCTGGCAATGACAGACATCAGCACAGGAATATCTATATAGCTTTGATGGTTGGCAACATACAGCGCCACCCCTTCTTCCGGTAGATTTTCCGCGCCATGCACCGTAATTTTGCCGCCGGTCAAGGCCACAATTCGTTTTGCCATACTTCGCGCATACGCATAAATCTTTTCCGTCACCAGTTGTTCGCCCAGTTGCGCTTTCTTTTTTTGCAGATAATTAAAATAAGGAACACCGCAAATCACGACAAGACCCAAATAAACATAGACAGCTAAAGTGCGAATTAATTTCATTTTGCAATCTCTCCTTTTTTCTTTCCTCTGTTATTTTAGCATGTCCCATGCCGCTTGACAACTGCAATCTCCCTTTAAAACACACAAAAAGAGAAACAAGTGCTTGAATCATCAGCTAAAGCTATCTGTACGTTTTTCACATATAAAGGTTCAATTCCTAACCGGCACAAATAAAAATGCCAGTTTATCGTAATTGCAAACTATCAAATCAGCTTGTCCATTTATTTATTACTTTGGATACCTTATTCATATCTGCAATGCAATATTTTGTACCAAAATAAATACAGCAGGAAAGCGTCATCTATCCTGCTGTATTCATTCTTCATATCTCATTCTATAATCCCATCACCTAAAGCAGCACATTGGGTATTTTATACTGCCTCCTCTTTTTTCATTTGTCACGCTACTGTGTCGCATTTACGCTGTAAATAGGCCGAAATCAGCTTATCCAACTCTTGGCTCTTCTCCAGTACAGCAGCTGCCAGCAATGCATTTCCCTGCTCCACCAACTGCATCATCTCTGCCCGCAAATGATTAATTTCATGCAAATCCTCCGCTCCCATCGTGCACCACCTTTTGCTATGTTCAAAAACTCTCCCTATGAATTTTCTCTGTCTGTAACGTATTCATATTTCGCTTTGCTTTTTCTTCTGCAGGCACACCCAACGCTAAAATAGCTAGCACCTCATACTGCGACGGAATGTGCAGCAGCGTTTTCACATAATTGCTGCTGCTCTCTGCCTCACCTTGCGCCATTCTCCTACGAATCTGAACCCAACAAGAACCCAATCCCAACCTTTCTGCTTCCAACTGCATCAAAATCATTGCAATACTGCAATCCTCTATCCACACATCACTAACGGCCGGATCTCCCACTACCACAACGGCAACGGATGCCGCTGGTAAAAAGTTCTGCTGAGGATGACGACATTTTTCCAACGCCTGCAGCGTTCCTTTCTCCTCGACCACGACAAATTCCCATGGCGCACGATTTCGAGAGGATGGGGATAATAGCGCTGCTTGCAGAATTTTCTGCAACTTCTCCTCTCCAATGGTTTCCGACTTATAGCTTCGGATGCTTCTCCGCTTTTGCAATAATTCTAACATCTCCACCGACTCCTTTGTTTGTACTTTGTTATCGCTACTGTAAAATATCTTTTCTTATTCTATTATTTATCATTTATCCTTTTTATTTATTATAGCAGAAATCAGCGACGATTCCCACTCAAATATTCCACAAAATTCCTCTCCTATTCTACATACTGTATGTTCTCACTCAATCTCTCCTGTTTTTCCACTGTTCTTTTTCGACAAGCATTTTTTTGTAATATTAAAGAAAAGGAGAAAATAGTCGCCCTCTTTTTCTGCAGAAATATGCGTAAAAAATCGGCAGAAACTATGCTCCTGCCGAAAGATTCCCATCCTGTTCGTTCTGTACAAATTCTTCCTCGTTTTCCTGTTCATTGACCGGCAATTGTGCTTGCCGCACCTGTGCTAAATTGGCATCTATCAGCCAAACCACCTTAACCTGCACCACATTCTCTATCTCTGGCTGATATACGCCGATGCTCTCCCGAATCATGCGGCTTCCCGCAGGCATTTGCTCTTGCAATCGTTTTCTTGCCCGTTCTACCGCTAACAAATATGCATCCTCTTTTGTATATGTTTTTTCTACCAATTGTTTTTCCTGGAATATTGTTGTTCGCAAATAAATTGGCAAGGAAAAATTCTGCCAATGCAGTAAACTATGCTGCTCTGTCTGTTGATATCCATACATATAAGGAGATTCCCTTGGGCCGCGGAACACAAACTGATGTCCATTCCATACCAAAGCCAACTGCTTTTCTTCCTGTCCTGTCGTTTGAAAATTGTGCTCTGTCAGCGCACAAGTCCCGATCACCTCACATTCCTGCTCGCCAGACACAACTGCCTGTGCCCGCACTGTAAAGGGCTGACCTACCGGCACAAACTCCCCGTTTTCATTGCGTTCACGGTCAGGATATTCCCAGCCTCCTACCAAAATCTGTCCTTTTTTCACCCAATCCCCTCGCTTTACCAATGCAGTGCCGCGAAATACCAACAGCTCTGTCACTCTGCCGTCCCGCCCTGCTACGATGCTGCCCGCTGTTTTCTCAAGCTGCTCGTCAGGCAGCCGTTCTTTCACCGTAATGGAAAGTGTTGTCCCATCAGGTTCTAAACGAATCCAGACAAACTCAGGATGCTCCTGCACGATTTGCTGCTCCAATTCATCATAATCAAATTTATCCTTACGAGAACCTGGTACCAACCCATATTCCTGCACCAAAGCAATCATATGGGCATCGCTGTACTGTACATTTCCCTGCACAGTATAGCCCCAAAGAAAAGACAACAACAAATATACCAACGAAAAAGCCAAGGCACTTCCCAATAATAAACCCTTTCTGCGTTTCATCCGGCTAATCACAAAAGGCAAACCGTACTTATGCTCCACATGAAAAGGGCAGCCCTGTTCCCGCAGCAAATTTTTCACTACCGGAAAGTCATCCAACTGAATCAGGATGTAAAAAAAATTCTGGCGCTGTTCCGCACGGTAAATCATGATTCCCCGTTCTGGCAGCAGACGCAGTAAAAATGCCGTATACTGCTCTGCAAAACGCAGCTCTACTATTCCACCTAGGATTTGTTCAAACTTCATAGCGCACCTGCCCAATTTTGCCTTCCACATAAAAGGCCTCTGCACTCAAAGAAGTAATCACCAATCCTGTGCCTTCAATATAGATTCGATAATTTCCTGTTTTTACTATGACTAACTCTGACGAATATTGTAAGATTCCGTCATGATTTTCTATTCCACATTGCAAATTACCCAATAGCGTAATCCTAGGCAACTGTAAGACCAAATTTTTCGGCAGACTTTTCACTTTGTTCACAGTCTGCTGCAAATTCATTTTTTCCTGCGCCACTATACCGCTTCCTTTCCGCATAACACTTCTTTCTCGTTTTCTTCATGTATATGCAGAAAAGAAACTGATATTCAAAACAGATTTTTGCTCGGCTTGTCCTTTGCACTGAATTGAATGTTATCTAAAGAAAGTTCCGGTGTATCTTCCTCTGAAATATCCATCATACCCGGCACGACATCGTCAAACAAATCTACCTGCAGCTTTCCCTGTTTATTTACCGTGGCCAGACATACCTGCGATGCATTGGCAATATTCCGCTTGCGGAGCGCTTCCACCAGCCATTTGCCATCTAAATCCATGGCCCGTAAGTTTTCATAAATTATCTGACCATCCACAATCACTTCCACCGCTAAACCCTTAGATTTAGCACGTACCTTTAGATCCTGTCTGGTCACCTCCTGAAAGGCCGGTTTTTTCAAAACACTCAATTCACCAGATTGCTCTATGATTGCCAACTCCAATTCTTTATAATCAAAAATACTCTCCGCACGCAGCAGCATTGTCAATTCATCTAAATCCATATGCATCTTGCGAAGATTGTCTTCCAAAATATTTCCGTCCTGAATGACAATGACTGGCTCTCCGGCCATGGCTTTACGGAATTTTCGGTTTTTCAACGCCAGCCAAGATACGCCCAGCGTTAAAATGCCATAGGTGATCAACCCCACTAAATGATCCGGCGCATTGGCCAAATCATCGGTAGCCATATTGGCTGCAATGGAGCCAAATGTTATCCCATTCAGATATTCATAAAAAGTCAATTGACTTACTTGCTGCTTGCCCAAAAGCCGTGTCAATAAAAAAAGAATGATAAACGATACTACCGTCTGTAAAAACACAATCCCCGCATCTGTCATTCTGCCCAACCTCCGTTTTTCTTTTCGTATCCACTAGTATCAAACACATGGGCAGAAAGTATGCAAAAAAGCAGAGAAAGCGATTTTTCGCCATCTCTGCTCACAGAAATTCATCTTTTTATTTATTTTTCGTTGAAGTCAGATTTTTTATTGGCCTTTTTCTGAATCCACCGGAATATTCATACATCCATTTTTTCCCGTTCCCGCAAAACCAGCACGACATCTATGCATCCCAAAATAAATACCACAATTCCAAAAAGAATATATGCTTTTTCTGTGCTGTGCGTGAGAAGCTGCACCACCATCGCCTGATAGTAGGGAGAACTGAATTGCCCCAGATAAATCGCACCTGTAAAAAGTGCGGAACCTATCGCAACGAAGCGAAACGGCAGAACCTCTGTCAGCTTCATGGTAATACTAATTGGGAGTAGCGCAGAAAACATTGCCAGCACACAATATACCACTGTCAAAAACACAATGTTTACAGGGAATGCATACAAAATGAAGCATACTGAGCCAACAGCAAAGAGCAACGGCATAAACCATTTGCCAAACAGGCTCCGCAGCCAGGGAAACGCGATACTGCCTGCCGCCATAGCCAATGTCCCAAAACCGGAAATCAAGCCTGCGGCCTGTGCAGTCGCCATACTGTTCTGCTCCAAATAGAAAGAAATCGTGGTCGGCACAATAAAATACTGCACATACACAAAAAATATCGCAATATAGTAAAAGAGAATTTGCCCCAAAGGAAGCTTCTGTGTCGTTTCTGCTACTTCTGTTTTTACAGCACCTGCATCCGTTCTCTTGGGATCAAAAGGAATAAATAGAAAGCAAAAAACAAAAACAACTGCAAAGAAGCCATATAACAGAAAAGCACTTCTCCAAGGCAACTCCGCTAATGCAATCACAAATAACAGGCCAGCTGAAGCAATACTGCCAATTCCTGTGTTCAAACCAAACAATACAGCCCGTTCTTCCTCTGGATATTCGGCAAAAAATGTAGTCTGCAAGGGCATTCCCAATCCCATACCAAGCCCCAGCAATCCTCTTGATACTAAAATAAGATTGAAATCATGCAAAAATGCTGGTGCAATGCCACCCAGTACTGTACAACCAATCCCGCTTAATAAAATCAATTTACGCTGTACTTTATTCGTAATTGCCGCACAAATTGCCAAACCGACCAGCAATGTAATTGCCGGCATTGTCACCACCATGGCAACCGCCATCGACGATACCTGAGGAAAGTCTGCTGCAAACTGATTCATTACAGGAGAAACCAACCCTATCCCAATTACATTAATGATACCTAACAACAGTAACGTTATTTTTTTCATATTCACCCTGCCCTCTTATATCTTTTTTGCAGTTTGTATCTCCTTCCAATCACTGTGCACCACCACTTTTAACGATATTATAACAGGAATCCACTACAGCGTGGATTCCTGTCCTGTCCTATAACCTACTGTATATTTTCCGCCCCACAGAACCAGCAACAGATATTTACTTTTATATCGCGAAAACAATATTCAGTAAAGGAATCATACAAATTGCTATTATAATTGTAACCACTAAAAATACAATACCAAAAATATAGGCATCTTTTCTCTCCATATATTCATGCCCAAACACCATTCCAGCCATCATACTTCCCGCTGGAGTCACATAAGCACACATCAAGGCTAAATACATTAAAAAGAAACAGGTATATGGATTGCCGCCCATCTGTGCCACAATCGGTGGAATCATCGGCAGGAAAATAGCGCCCATTACTACATTGTGCATGAACTGCGTAACAATTGCCAACAAGAGCATGGCCGCAATCATCAATAGGGTAACATCCATATTCATCAAAATTGGGGTCAATGTCGAAGTGATTGTCGCTGTAATCCCAATATCCGCCGATTCCATGGCATCAGCCAACGGATAGGTAACAGCCAGCAGCATCAGCATTTCCCATGGCAGCTTTCTAAAGCAATCCCCTAATTGAATGATCGCTTTGCCGTTCTCATCCTTCCACATCACAAAGATAGTCATATAAAGGATACTCCAACCAATTACACCTAAGTTATTGCAAAATGCTGCGCCTGGTAAAGTCGGAATAATTTGCGGCAACATTAAAACCAAGAAATAAAATACAATTAAAATTAATCCTGCTTTTTGATATTTATTCATCTTATATTGCGCATACTCTTCGCATAATGCTTCCGTTGTAGTGTAACGGCTCGCGTCAATTTTTAAAACGAATTTTCCAACCAATAATAACAATGCTATCATGAGGAATACATAGATTAAGCCCGCTCCCAGCATTGGCCCTGCAGGAATGGGCAAGCCACTACCCTTGGTGAAGAATCCGCCATATAAAATTACGCCGCCGTAAAAAGGTACGATATTCGGCGCTGTCATCGCAATATATACGATGAAGGCAATTAACATATTCAAAAGCCTAGAACCCGACTTATATCCGCTCAATTCGCCAATTTTTATCGCAATTGTCCATAGCAAGAAAATTGCCGCTATTCCTCCGTTTGCCATACTCATCAAAAAGGCGCAGCTGCAAAGTGCAACAATCAGCAGCCATGGCTTTCCTACAAAAATTTTCTTACTTAAAAGCCAGTAGGCAATCCCTTCTGTAATCCCAACTTGATTTAACGCCTCCGCAAATGCTGCCCCCAAAAGTACCATCAAAAAGGTAGCATTGCCAAAGCCACTGGCTAAAACAGTATTGGCATTGGCATAACCTGTCATCGTTAATACCGCAAAACCAAAAAAGCTAACCCATAGCAAATCAATAAAGATCCACCCATAAACAATACCGAGAAAACAGCCAAGTACCTTCATCCCTATTCCTGTAATTTGCCCAAAAGGCGGCAAAAAACCTACACCAAAGGTTATGAGTAACATAATTGCAATATGAATATATGCATTCGTTTTCTTCTTATTAATTGTTGTTGACATATTTTTCCCTCTTTTCTATCACCATTATCTACTTCGTCATTTTTTACCAAAATTCATGACTCTTTCCGAAAAAATAAAAAGGAAAATTCCTAAAAAGTATATGTTTTTAGATAAAGAGGTTTTTGTGATATATCATAAGGGATGCTTGGTTTATCTCTTCTATAAAAAGCCAAACATCCCTTATATAAAGGTTATGCAGTTATTTTATTATGCTATAGCACAGTAACAAAAAAATATACATTTTTATAACAAGACACCTAAAACTGAATTACACAAGCTTATTCTTTGGTAAAGATCTGATATACCGGCGCGCCTTCACATTGCGCTGGCATATCAACATCCAGAATTGCAGCTACGGTAGGCGCTACGTCAATAGTACGCACAGTCCGCTCCGTCTCGAAGTTTTCTTTGATTCCTTTCCCCGCAGCAATAAAAATCGGAGAAACAGAACTTTCATGCATACCCAGGAAAGTGGGCAGAGAATCCCCATGCAAACGGTTAAATCCTTCTTCCAGCCAGTATAAAATGTCACCACATTCATCTCCAGACAGCCCCAGAATTTCTGCATCTTTATTGCGCAGCGCAATGGAAACAATGCGCTTTCCGTCTTTGTTGCGGTAATTATACAAGTCGCTGATAATTTGCGTTTCTAACGCATATTTATCTGCCGGATCTACAATACCCTCCGATTCCCTACCTTTTAAATTGATATAAATATGATTTCCTCTATTTGCGACAGCTCTTGTCTTACTGTAATCAATTTCACGCAGTTCATTACCATTTTCATCTTTTTTCAGTACAGTATACCCCAGTTCTTCCATGACGCGGATATTGCAGCCAAAGCCATCACCCAGCAATGGAATATCGTCTTCCGGCGGCACCAACAAACCATGGTCTGAAATAATCAATATTGTCCAGCCTTCGTCCAGATAATGCAGGAAGGAACCGATATACGTGTCTGTACAACGATATGCCCATTCGATGGCCTCCTCATAGAGCGCACCATGATTTCCGATTGCCGGACGGTCCTTACTCAAATACCAGAACAAATGACCGCAGGCATCTACGTTATGCAGATGGGAGAAAATCACTTGATAACCCTCTTTTTCAATCAAATACTGTAAGGCATCCGCCTGCCATTGGCTATAAACATCCCAGGAAGGCAGCAACGCTGTCTTTACCAATCCTTCATTTCGCGCCTCCGCCATAGATGTGCAGGGAACCGGTCCCACCGCATCTACAACACTTTTTTTCAAATAAGAAGGATACCAAAGCAAGTCCTTCTCAATATCCTTAGCAGAGCTAAGCCAAATACGCACTTCGCTTCCATCCTCAGCAATCTCCAAAAGCCGCATATTTCGATTTACTTTTAACGTCGCTTCGTCTTTACTCAATTCATCCAAGACATTCACAGCCAATTCATCGCCCAATACTGTAATCGGTTCTGCGGCCTTTTTGTTTTTATAGATTGCTACTCTGTCATATTTTCCTTCTGCATTGCATAGAATCAACGCTGGACGTTTTGTCATACCATTATTCACCAAAATCGTCATCTCTTTAGCGCCCTCCGGTACTTCGCAGAGCCAATTTTCCGGTTTTGTAATAGGAGAGTTTACAATATCCACCGGCAGCATGTCTGCGGCTAAATCCCCCTCATGCTCACTGAGGATTAACGAGGTGATTGCCTCTGCATTCCCATAGTCTGACTCATTCACATCATCGCGTCCCTTTGTTACTGGAACATCGTTAATGACACAGCCCGCACCAGAAGTGTTGGGAACCTTCGCCTGAAAAAGTACTTTTTCGATTTTTTCAGATGCGTAAACCAATTTGTCATCGTCTACTACACAATCCCCATTGCCAATGGCATTGGGCTGAGTGCCATCTACCACATGTAAGTTGGGACTGTCAGAGCTTGGCGGCCAGGAACTGCCGGGCCAATGCCACACCAGCGTCTTCATACCCGCTTCTGCGGTCACATTCCATAATTGTTCTGCTTTACATTTTTTAGAATTCAGATTATAGGTCATTGTCGCCATATCCGTCTTGGACTGCCCCCAGAAGCAGGTAATCCCATGCGTAGCCGGCGTAGCCCCTGTCGCTAGCGAGGTCCACATTGGCGGCGTAATAGTGGGAACACCTCCTAGCATACGTAAGTCCTTACGCGCGCTTCCTCTGGCAATAAATTTGTCAAAGTTCGGCATAATACCTTCTGCCCGATAACGGTTCACCAAACTGGGATCTAAGCCATCCACACCTAAAATCAACACTTTCTCATTCAAAGCTGTCATAAATAGTCCTCCTTTGTTGAAATAAAAAATATTAATTCTATAAATATACTATACATAATTTGTCTTTATCTGTACAACAGAATAAAACTTTCATATTTTTTCTGCACATAACTTTTTTTGTTGCAAAACTCCTTTTTTCATGCTACGGTATAAGTGTGAAGATATTCCTCAAGCAATGTATTTATAGAAACGAGATGATAAACTTTGAAAACAGAGCAAATTGCCTATCTGGACGACATATCCCGTACCCATTCCATTACACAGACCGCACAGCGCTTTTTTATCAGCCAGCAGGCCTTAAGTGTTTCTCTCACAAAATTGGAAGAGGAATTCGGCACTACCTTCCTTGTGCGCACCAACAAAGGTGCCTATTTGACCGAAGACGGTCTATTTTTTCTGCAAAATACACAGCCCATCCTAGATCGCTACAAAGAATTGAAGGAATCCTTTTTTCTTCATTCTACCGCTGCAACAGATGAAACCATTTCTCCAGAGGGACATCTTGTTATTTTCTGTCATACCAGAATCTTAGAGCCGTTGTTGATTGATTTACTGGAACAATACACTCGGAAATATCCCCATGTTCATATCACATTGTATGAAAAGGAAAACATCGATATCATAACTGCCATTGCACAGCAGGCAGGCGACTTTGGCCTTATTTTTACTCCAGAATTTCTATTTGACAATACAGGCGGCTATCAGCTTCCTGCGCACGTTCAGGTAGAAGAACTTTTTTCTGACCATTTCATTGTCTGTTGCAGCGCCAATCATCCACTGAAACAGCAAAAATCCCTATCTATGCATTCCTTTCAGGGTTTTCCTGCAATTTTATTTGATACAAACAAATATGTTTCTCAATCAGATGTACTCCCTTTACCAGATACGGAAGGCCATTGCTACTATTCTAACAACGCATCCTTCCATAAAGCTATGATTCGCCGCGGCATGGCAATTTCTCTGATCACAGCCTTTGAATTCCGCAAACTGTATTTTAAACATAAAGACCTTATTGCTTTGCCCATCACAGACAGTCCCAAATCCATCATCAATTTGGTGCTCAACAAAAAAGAGCCACCTTCTCAGGCAGCACAACTGTTCATTAATCTATTAAAAAAATACAACTTTTATGGTATATAATAAAATAACTCAGGAAACAAAAATATGCCCTTGCTTCCTGAGTTATTTTACTTTTTCCAGATTATCCGCTATTGTTCTGCCGCTTGCTGCAGCGCTTCCACCTGCTGCCAGTATTCTTCCAAACACAATCCATTTTCTGTGATATACTGGGCTACTTCATTACCCACATAGCGATAATGCCACGGCTCGTAAATAATTCCAGTATATTCACTTTTACCTTGAGGATAGCGCAGAATAAAACCATACTTCCAGCTATTGGTCATTAGCCATTGCTGTTCTGGCGTGTCCGCCTGCGAATCATCCAGCATCTGATGGCTCGTTGCCACAATATCTGCCGTTAAACCTGTTTGATGTTCGCTGGTACCCGGATAAGCCACCACTGTTTTTGCTTTTTCGTAGGCATCCTCATAAGACAGCCCCGCAGCCTGCTGCTTTTCTACCTGCTTTTCAAACAAAGTGGTCTGACGTTCCCAACTGCGATAGCTAGAGCAAATCATTGGAGACAACCCTTCTGCACGGGCATCCTGAAGCATTGTGTTCATTGCATCTGCCGCTCGCTTGTCAAATTTGAAATCGGTATTGTCTACCGTTACCAATTCGGGCATATATCCATCCGCCAAGGCATGACTGCTGTTCACCAATACAGTTTTCCAGCTTTCCTCCTCCGGCAGGATTGGAATCTGTACTGTTTGCTGCAAATCATCCCCGCTATTCGGGCTCTCATCCACCGAAACAGGATTATCTGCAGGCTGTTCTGCCTCCTGTCCAGTCATTTTCCCCATAAAAACAATACATACAATTCCTATCAAAAGGATCGCCAAAACCGCTGCAATGATTCTCATCTGCTGCTGTTTTTTCTCCTGTTGATGCTGCAGTCTTCGTTGCCGCGCTCTAGATTTATTTTCTTCCTGCATAATATCCTCCTGTCCTAAAATCCAAAATTTTCGGGCACTTCCCACATCACATTGTATTTGACGCCAGGTTGCTATTCATCCACTGCCGAATCAAACAGCGACTGCTGAAACAACCAATTTCCCTGATCATCCATAAGCCCTTGGGAAAAACCCTTTTCCACCCAGAAACGATCCTCCGACAGCACCGCAATATTTTTTGCTTTCTCAATGAGAATGTTTCCGTTCAAATCCAGTAAATCACAGAGCTCGCTGCCGCCATAGCGATAACGGCCGAGCAAAAGAGAAGGTTTCTGCTCAGTTTCCAAGGAGCCATTATAAAGATATACGGAATTGATGCTCTCATAGTCGCGGCTACCGTATTTATTGCCCTCCAAATCCAAAAGCTGCGCCTTGTTGTCCTTCCAATCGCTGTAAATCAGGCGACCGTTCCCCGCTATCTGCAGCCATGTATCCGGTGCGCCTTCAAAAACCACTTCGCCTTGCCTGTTCAAAAGTAGTGGTGTCCTCGACAGATCTCTCGCAATGAAATAGCAATCCGTATCGGTATATTCTCTGTAAATTGTTTCATAGCGCTCACTGACCGCTTCTCCCTCATAGTTATACATCTGCATCGCCTGTTGCCACTCACCTTGCTCATATCTGGAAAAATCCATGAGCATCACATCATCATCCGCATAGACAATCTCCATTTCCTGGACTCCATCCTGTGCCGCACTGGCATACCGCACAGCGCCGTCCTCCAGGGAAATGACAAAGAACTGCTCTCCTTTTTGCGCGATGCACAAATCCACACCAGGAGCATTGCAGCCACGAACCTTATCGTAGTCACAAGGAATCCGCTCTGTACCATCCAATCCATAGACGCCCATCTTTCCGTCTTGCTCCACTACAAGCCACTGCTCTCCATATATCCAACAGTCTGTATATTCTCGCAGTATCTTCAAGGAGCCATCAGCAATGCGATAACCGTCGCCCTGTTGATTCTGCAGAATATAAAAATCCCCATTCTGCATCATATAGCCTACATCTTCCAAAAGGACCTCACCGGTCTTGCGGCTTTCCAGTCTGCCATCATTATATAATACATAATCGCCATAGACAGCGACCACCAACCGTTGCCCCAAATCCTGCAAAAAGGTACCGTCCAAATCGTACAGCTGATATTGATAGTGAATATGCTTATAGTTGTCCTCGTCATAAAGCTCCTCCGCTGTAAGTGAGGGATCATCCACCGTTACCGTTATCGTCCGCAGCCATAGTTGCTGCCCCTTTTCTCTATCATAAACGACCTCCACATTGCGGCGCTCCATCGGCAAGACCATCCTGCCGGTTTCATCAATAGCTCCGTACAAATAGTCCCAGTCATTGGTGGTGCGGCTGCTGTCATAGACAATATATACTTCAGGTTGTTTCTGTGCAGACCTCTGCTGTTCTTTGGCATTGCAACCTGTACAGAATAGGCAAAGCAGCAACAACAGCAAAATAAAGAGCCACTGATTGATGGAAAAAAACTGTTTTTCTCTTCCTGCTCGCCCCATAGCATTTCCCCCTTACTGCATTTCATTCCTACAAAACCTATCTGAAATGTACACCCTTTTCAGCATTTTGTCAAGCGCTATCGACTTGAAGATGGTGTAAATTGCACACATACGAGAAAGGCTGCCGGCAAAATGATCTGCCAACAGCCTTTCCACTATTTTAGAGGCATTTTCACGATTTTCTGCTCAACTGCCCTCTTTTTCTTTTCATGGCATGCTTCCCCATGCCAGGGAAACTCTTACATCATGCCGCCCATACCGCCATCCATCGGCATTGGCTGTTCTTTTGTCACATCAGCTACCAAACTTTCGGTAGTCAAAATCATAGAAGCAATACTTGCTGCATTCTGCAGTGCAGAACGAGTTACCTTTGCAGGGTCTACAATACCGGCCTGAATCATATCTTCATAAACATCTGTACGAGCGTTGTATCCCTGACCCAGTGGCAGCGCTTTCACTTTTTCTACAATGACAGAGCCCTCTTTTCCGGCATTGAAGGCAATCTGACGTACCGGTTCTTCCAAGGCACGTTTGATAATATTCACACCAGTCTGGGCATCGTCCGCATCCATTTTGATGCCTTCCAGAGCAGGCAAAATGTTGATCAGAGCAGTACCACCGCCAGGAACAATCCCTTCCTGTACAGCTGCCTTAGTCGCTGCCAAAGCATCCTCAATGCGATGTTTCTTCTCGGTCAATTCGGTCTCAGTAGCTGCGCCTACATGAATGACAGCAACACCGCCTGCCAATTTGGCAACACGTTCCATATATTTGTCACGGTCAAAATCGGAAGTGGTCTCTTCGGCCAGTACACGAATCTGGGCAACACGAGCTTCGATTTCAGCTTTATCCCCAGCGCCTTCCACGATGGTGGTGTTTTCCTTGCCCACGGTTACTTTGGCAGCGCTGCCCAGCATATCCAGTGTGGTATCTTCCAGCTTGTAGCCCAATTCATCGGTTACAACCTGCCCGCCTGTCAAAATAGCAATATCTTTCAGCATTTCTTTTCTCCGTTCACCGAAGCCTGGAGCCTTTACAGCTACACAGGTAAAGGTGCCGCGGAGTTTGTTCAATAACATGGTGGTCAGAGCTTCCCCTTCCACGTCTTCAGCAATCAACAATAGCGGACGGCTGGCCTGCACAACTTGCTCCAATACAGGCAAAATTTCCTGGATATTGCTGATTTTTTTATCGGTCAAAAGAATCAGCGGGTTATCCAATACAGAAACCATTTTTTCTGTGTCTGTCACCATATAAGGAGAGATATAGCCACGGTCAAACTGCATCCCTTTTACCACATCCAAGGTGGTACCAAAGGTCTGGGAATCTTCTACTGTGATAACCCCTTCCTTGCCCACTACTTCCATAGCTTCGGCAATGAGTTCGCCAATTTTGGGATCATCGCAGGATACAGCGGCAACCTGAGCGATTTCTTCTTTGGTCTCAATTTTCTGAGACAGCGAGCCAATGGCTTCCACTGCAGTTTCCACTGCCTTCTGAATCCCCTGGCGAATTACCATGGGATTGGCACCGGCTGCTACATTTTTTAAGCCCTCATGTACCATTGCCTGCGCCAATACGGTAGCTGTTGTGGTACCGTCGCCGGCAACGTCGTTTGTCTTTGTGGCTACTTCTTTTAAAAGCTGTACGCCCATATCCTCAAATGGGTCCTCCAAATCAATTTCACGGGCAATGGATACACCGTCATTGGTAATCACCGGTGCACCGTATTTTTTGCCCAATACTACGTTTCTGCCCTTTGGCCCTAATGTCACTTTCACCGCTTCTGCTACTGCATTCACACCAATTTCCAGAGATTTTCTGGCTTCTTCTCCAAAACGAATTTCTTTCGCCATTGTTATTTGCCTCCTAAACGATTCACTCTTGCACACAATTTATCAAACTAACCTTCACAAATTTATTCAATTACAACCAGAACATCATTTTCTGTCAACAGTACCAACTCTTCACCGTCAAATTTGACCTCGATGCCGGCATGCTTTCCGTATACCACTTTATCGCCAACTTTAATTTCCAACGGAATACGCTGTCCTGTAGCCTGTGCCACATAACCACTGCCAACTGCAACGACCTCGCCCTGATGGGGTTTCTCCTGTGCGGAGCCTGGCAATACAATGCCGCTCTTTGTGGTCTCCTCTGCCGCTACAGGTCTTACTGCAATTCTGTCACCAATTGGTCTGATACTCATAATTGAAATCCTCCTTAAAGATTTTTAGATATAGAATTTATTTTCAACAAGGTTGTATGTTTTGTTAGCACTCAACACTATCGAGTGCTAACATTTATATAATACCACCTATTTTAAAAAAAGCAAGGGATTTTCAAAAAAAATTTGCCAAAATGGAAAAATATTTTATAATGATTTCATGGGCAAGATTTTCCCTATCATACAGAGCACAATATGTAAATTAATTCTTGCCTTTCCTAAAAAAATCCTGCCGGAAAGGAATGCAATCTATGAAAAATCAACTTCGCCGCACTTATAAGCAGCTCCGTGCCCAGCTGTCGCCCCAACAGGTACAGCAATACAGTCAGCAAATCGCCAATCGTCTTTTCTCCCTGCCCTTGTGGCAAAACAGCCATACTGTGATGCTGTATCAATCCTTCCAAAATGAAGTGTCCACTGCTGTTATTTATGAAAAGGGCTGGCAGGAGCAAAAAAACATGCTCTTGCCCATCTGTATGCCGCAAAACGGCCTGATGGAAATGAGCCTGCTCCCATCCTTCCAGCAGCTTGTGCCCAACCATTACGGCATCGGTGAGCTGCCTCCTGCCGCCTGGCAGCTCATCCCGCCGGAACAAATTGATTTGGCTGTCATTCCCGGCATTGCCTTTGACACCTTCGGCAATCGTCTAGGCTTCGGTGCCGGCTATTACGACCGATATCTACTCCGCCTCCAAACCAACGTAAAACGAGTTGCCCTGGCTTATCAGTGCCAAATATACAACGGCAAGCTGCCCACCGATGCCCATGACCTACCAATGGATTATATTCTCACCGAAACACAGATATACCGGTTTTGCTGAGGTTAAAACAAATACAGCCTGCCGCCGCAATATGGTGTCCCATATCGCAGCGGCAGGCTGCACAGATAATCCCATATCCGCCTTATTACCGGGCGAAGAGGAAAAATCGATCATCCCGCTCAAATACATCCACATCGGAGCCATAAAAATCTTGCAGATTCTCCTGCTGAATGACTTCCTTTAAGTCTCCTTTTGAGTGTATCTTACCCTCCTTAATCAACAATGCTTTGTTGAAAATAGGCAAAATCTCATCGGTGTTGTGGGTGACAAAAAAGATACTCTTCTGCTCCTGCGCCAATTTTTCGATGATTCCGTACAAATCTTTTTTGGCAAAAATATCCAGTCCATTGCAGGCTTCGTCAAATATAATAATTTCCGGGTCGCTGATCAGCGCTCTACCGATAATCACCTTTTGTTTTTCTCCCTGAGACAGGCTTCCATAGGTGCGCTCCCGCAATTTGGCAATACCCAGCTTCTCCATCACGCCTTCTGCCTTGGCAATGTCCTCCTCGCTCACCTCATCCCACAAACCGATGCTGGCAAACTTTCCGCTCAAAATAATATCCAGCGGCGTTTCATTCACAGGAATATTCTGCGACAGAGAATTGGATATCCAGCCAATATGCTTGCGCAAATCGGCAATAGGACAATTTCCGAATTGATATCCTAACACATTGGCGCTGCCGCCGAAAGCAGGAAAAATATAACCGTTAATCAGATTGAGCAGTGTGGTTTTGCCGGAGCCGTTCAGCCCCAAAATAATCCAATGCTCGCCGGCCTCTACCTGCCAGTTAATGCCGTCTAAAATTGTCTTTCCATTTTTGCGATAGCTCACATTCTGCAAATCAATGATCATTTTTGTCACCTTCTGTTTTGTTTCCGCCTTGCTTTTTTCACAGCACAAGCCTTTCGATCTGGAAAGAGCTGCTGTAGCCCTTGCTGGTACTTTCACTATATCAATGCTTTCTTCTTTTTCTTATCTTTTTTAACCTTTTTGTCTTTCTTATTTTTTAACTTTTGCTGCTTTTCACTCCAACCGTATTCCTCCAAAATGGCACTGGGCGTGCGGGTGATAAACCAGTTCAGCATATACAATAAAATAGCCAAATCGTCCAGCTGTCCAAAAATCGGAAAATCAAAAATAAAATCATATGGGAAAAGTAAGTAGCCTATGGTTACAAACAAGAAAACCAGCTTATTCCAGCGGGCCACACGGCTATCCCTCATCAAATTTACCGTAAGGGGCAACGTCTGCTTCATATTCCACACTGCCCGTACTGCTTTTCCAACAGGATTACTGCGCATTTCGCTCACCTCAATCTCTTACTGTGCCGTTACACACCCAGCATTTCCATTTCCAACTCACTCTTCTTATCGCGGCACATCAGCTCACTCACCGCCTGCTGCACCGGAAAATCCTCAAAAAGCACACGATACATCATTTCTGTGATAGGCATGGAAATGTGCAGCTCTTGGGCCAGCTCCATTGTAGCCTTGGTAGTCTTTACACCTTCCACCACCATACCCATATCCTGCAAAATCTGCTCCAGCTTTTTCCCTTCTCCCAAAGCCAAACCGCAGCGATGATTGCGGCTATGCCGGCTGGTGCAGGTCACCACCAGGTCGCCGATTCCGGTGAGACCGGAGAAGGTCAGCGGGTCTGCGCCCAGATGGGTGCCCAAGCGCGTGATTTCCGCCATGCCGCGGGTCAGAAGCGCCGCCTGCGCATTGTCCCCCAAGCCCAAACCAATGGCGATACCGGTAGCAATGGCAATGATATTTTTAATAGCTCCCCCAATCTCCACGCCGATGAGATCATCATTGGTATAGACACGGAAAGACGGAGACATAAACAAATCCTGCACTGCCCTCGCCGCATTTTCATTCGCCGAGCAGGACACTACCGCCGCTGGCAGTCCTCTGCCCACTTCTTCCGCATGGCTGGGGCCATATAAAACCACAAAGCGTTCTCCGCTCCCCGCAATAACTTCCTCTGTCACCTGACTCATACGCAGCTTGGTGCCCACTTCCAGACCCTTTGCCGTATTGATCAGTATGGCCTCAGGCGGCAGCAAATCCTTAATCTTCTCCAATATTTCTCGCAAAGACTGAGAGGGCACTGCCAATAGCACATACTCTGCACCGGTCAATACCTCCTGCAAATCAGTGTGCACCTGAATGCCTTCCGGTAACACAACACCGGCCAAATATTTTTTGTTTTCCCGCGTCCCATTCATTTCGTCAGCCTGTTCCTGACGGCGGCACCACATCTGCACCGTCTCGCCATTTCCGGCCAGTACGACTGCCAATGCCGTGCCCCAGCTTCCGCAGCCTATTACGCCTACCTTACTCATCTCTATCCACCCCTCGCTTTACTGTTTCTTCATTCCAATTTTATTCTCCGTGCCGTTCATCAAGCGCTTAATATTGGGAATATGCAGATAAATCACATACAGAGCTGCCGCACCTATACCCAGAGTGTATTGGATGGGCGCATAGGTAACATAGAGCATCACAGGAGCCAGCCATGCTGCGCAAATAGAGCCCACTGACATATAATGGGTCGTCGCGCACAAGATTATCAGCACCGCCGCACACACCGCAATGGTCACCGGTGACATGTACAGCACCACACCGGCTCCGGTAGCTACGCCCTTACCGCCTTTAAAATGAATAAAGCAGCTCAGCGTATGACCTATGATAGCCACCAGACCACCAACTAACGCCCCTGTCTCTCCTGCCAGCTGAAAACCAATACAAGCTGCCAGCCAGCCCTTTCCCATATCGCCTGCCAGCACCACCGCCGCCGGTGCAATGCCCAGTGTACGCCACACGTTGGTAAACCCTACATTGCCACTGCCATGCTGGCGAATATCAATACCCTTTGCCCGTCCCACAATGTAGCCAAAGGGAACAGCGCCCAAAAAATAAGCGCACAGTATCACCAAAACCCATCTCATCGTCTTCACTCCTCAGACCGTTTTTTCACAACAATGCGGATTGGTGTACCCTCAAAGCCAAAATTTTCACGAATCTTGTTCTCTAAAAACCGCTCATAGGAAAAATGCATCAATTCCGGTTCATTCACAAAAAATACAAAGGTGGGCGGTTTTACACCGCTCTGTGTAACATAATAAATTTTCAGCCGCTTTCCCTTATCAGAAGGCGGCGGATTGAGCTGCATCGCATCCCGGACAATCTCATTCAGAATACTGGTATGCACCCGCATCGCATTCTGCTCCACAGCCCCATTTACCAAATCTAAAATACGGCTAACCCTTTGCTTGGTCTCCGCAGACACAAAAACCATAGGCGCATACTGTAAAAATAACAGCTCACTGCGAATCTTTTTCTCCATGACAGAGGCTGTCTTATCATCCTTGGCGATGAGATCCCACTTATTCACCACCAAAATAATGGCCTTTCCCTGCTCATGGGCATAGCCCACAATCTTTTTATCCTGTTCAATCAGGCCTTCCTCCGCATTGATTACCATCAGCACCGCATCACTGCGGTCAATAGCCCGCAAAGAACGGATGACACTGTAGCGCTCCGTGGTGGTCTCCGCCACCTTGCTCTTGCGCCGCATCCCCGCCGTATCTATAATAACATAGCGCTGGCCATTGCGTTCAAAACTCGTATCAATGGCATCCCGTGTGGTACCGGGAATATTGCTCACAATAGAGCGTTCCTGTCCCAAAATCGCATTGGTCAGTGAAGATTTGCCCACATTGGGCCGACCAACGACTGCAATCTTGATGATATCCGGTTCATAGTCATCCCCGTCAAACTGTTCCAACAATTCCATCAGGCGATCCAGCAAATCTCCAGTATTCATACCATGACTGGCAGAGATAGGATAAGGTTCTCCCAAGCCCAGCTGATAAAATTCATAAAGATCATCCGTATTCTCAAAATTTTCTACTTTGTTTACTGCCAAAATGACTTCTTTTTTTGTCCGCCGCAGCATTTGGGCAATCTCCATATCCTCAATGGTTACCCCTGCTTTGATATCGCACATAAAAACAATGACGTCCGCTTCTTCCATGGCGACCTGCGCCTGCTTGCGCACCTTGGAAAGAATGGTGTCCTCGCTGTTTACCTCAATGCCGCCGGTATCAATCAACGTAAATACACGATTATTCCACTCTGCATCCTGATAAAGACGATCCCGGGTCACACCGGGGTAATCCTCGATAATCGCCAAATGGGTGCGGGTAAGCCGATTAAACAATGTCGATTTTCCCACGTTGGGTCGACCAACAATTGCCACTACTGGTTTCATATAGAAATACTCCCTTCTTATCCTCTGTCCATCTTTGTCCACATTTTATTTATTATCCCCGATATTGCCCATTCCGTCAAGGGTTTGCCGTATTTTTTACACCCGTCTGTTAAAGAAATATTTTTTGAAGTGCGCTGATTTTCCCGATGAAAACCATCAGTCCGCCTGCAAATATTCCTTGCGATACACTCGCGCTGCCAGAGATTTGTCCGTGTACCATTTCCCCACCTGTGTCGATTCAAACTCCTCCAGCTTCGATGGATCCTCCAAGAGCTCCTTTAGATAGTATCCCGCTAAGCCCGAATTAAATCTTCCCAGCCAATCCCTGCAAGTCCCGCAGCTGCAGCCGCAGGTACACTCGCTGCCTGTTTTCTTGGAGCAAAACACATTGGTAACCTTTTTCATCCGTCCCATCCCCTATTTATCTATCATATAGATTATTTTTATTTTATTGTAGCAGATTTGTCACACATTTGCCATCTTTAATTTTTTATCTTCTCAGCCCCCCGGTATAACATTTTGTTACATAGGGGGGAATCTGCTCCCTTGCCCAGCCGATTACTCTCCTTCTCCATACCCTGCCATAAAACCATACCCATTTTCGCTCTCATTTACCAATATATATTCCCATTTTCTTTGGTGCAATTGAGGCCAGCATACTAGAATAGAAATATGTAAAATATTCCCAGCAGTTGAACATTCCTGAAGCCATTGCCACAAAAAAGCACAGCTTTACAGAGTTTCTCTGCAGAACTGTGCTTCTCTCATCTTTTTATTTTCTATTTTCTCTATAACAACTGCTGATAAAAATTATGCAGTCTTTCTAAAAATCTTCCCTCACGCCATATACTTTCTGAAAAACTCCGTCATCTTGTCAAAGGGAATCACATCCACCCTATCATAAAGATCTGTGTGCGAGGCATCAGGAATGATCATCAACTCCTTATTATCCCCCGTCAATTTTGAAAAGGCATCTCTGCTAAAATAGCAGGAATGGGCTTTCTCCCCATGGATCAAGAGCACTGCGCTGCGGATTTCCTGACTGTACTGCAGAATGGGCATATTCAGAAAGGACAATGTAGAAGTCACATTCCACCCCTCATTGGAGTTCAACGATCTGGCATGATAACCCCGCTCCGTTTTATAGTACGCATGATAATCCTTTACAAAAAACGGCGCATCTTCCGGCAGAGGGTCCACCACCCCGCCTGCTCTTGCATAGGTTCCGTTTTTATAATCGACCGTTCTCTGGGCATTGAGTGCTTTGCGTTTTTCATAGCGAGCAGCTTCGCTATCCTCTGAATCAAAATAACCTTTTGCATTGACGCGGCTCATATCATACATCGTAGCGGCCACTGTCGCCTTAATCCTCGTATCAAGAGCCGCTGCATTTAACGCCATTCCACCCCAGCCGCAAATCCCGATGATTCCAATCTTATCTGCATCAACATTGTCCTGCACGGACAAATAATCTACCGCCGCCTGGAAATCCTCGGTATTAATATCCGGAGAAGCCACATTTCGCGGAGTACCGCCGCTCTCACCAGTAAAAGAAGGATCGAAAGCAATAGTCAAGAAACCTCTCTCCGCCATCGCCTGTGCATACAGACCGGAAGACTGTTCCTTCACCGCGCCGAAAGGGCCGCTTACCGCAATAGCCGGAAGCTTTCCCTCAGCTCCTTTGGGCATATACAAGTCAGCCGCCAAAGTAATACCATAGCGGTTGCGAAAAGTAATTTTTTTGTGCTCCACCTTCTCGTTTTTTGGAAAAACTTTATCCCATTCCTGAGTCAAATTCAATTTTTCTTCCACGTTTCATTCCTCCTAGAATCTAATTGACAGTATGATTTCTATCTGATAAGATTACTATAGCACCTAAACCTAACTTTAGGTCAATATCTTTTTAAAATTTTTGAGGGGTGATATGATGTATACCATTGGCCAGGTATCTGAACAATTCCATATTCCTATTTCTACCCTGCGATATTATGATAAAGAAGGACTTTTTCCTGAAATACAGCGCACTTCTGGAATTCGCCGTTTTGGTGAAAAAGAAATTGATGCGCTACGGGTTATTGAATGCCTGAAAAAATCTGGTCTGGAAATCAAAGATATCAAACAGTTTATGGACTGGTGCATCCAGGGAAGCGAAACCTATCCCCAGCGTCTCAATCTGTTTCTAAAACAAAGACGTCAGGTAGAAGCCGAACTCGCCCGCATGAACCGCGTGCTCGATATGCTGAAGTTTAAATGCTGGTATTATGAAGAAGCCTTAAAAGATGGCAATGAGGACCGCGTTACACATATGAAACCAGAAGACATGCCCGAGGAAATTCGCTGTGCCTACGAAAATTCCCATCAAAACATATAAAGACGGCTGTGACCACCGCCATGATGACAATCAGAAACGAGATGGAATCCAAATGAGCGCCCCTATCTTGAAAGTGGGGCGCTCATTCATATCAAAACTACCAGTACAATTCAATTAAAAATAAAATTTACCCACATATACCCAGCTGTTAATATAAAAACTAAACAAAGAATAATCTGTAAAGGAACGTATTTATAGATTAACCTTTTTGGAAGATACTCCTCATTAGAAAACAATACTGTGGCTGCTGAACTGGCTGCTGGCGTTAGAAACGCAAAATGCGCTGCCAAAATCACTAGAATCACAACCGGCTCTACTCCAATACCAACAATGCCAGACATAGATATAATCACTGGAATGATACAAAGTGTAACCACGATATTATTACATACATTTGTCATTGCAACTGCAAATAAAACAAGTACTACAACAAACATATATGGCGATACACCACCTAATAATGGTGTTAACATTTGAACACAAAAAGCAGAGATCCCCGTATCAGCTGCTGTCAACATTCCGCTCAGTGCCATAACAATTGCACACATAAACCATGTATCCCATAAAATTCCTGATGATAATTCTTTAAAATTCATCATAGGTTTTCCATCAACAATCCATATGCTCCCAATTAAAAATACCATTAAAATTGGTCCGAAAACCGTGCTTTGTGCAGTAAACTGTCCAAGCATTGTATTGGATGGTAGATTTGCTTGTAGCATCAATAATACAATAAATAATGCAAGTAATGTCAACGCAGCCTTTTGTCGCTTTGTCGCTTTTATATTTAATCCTGTTTTATCAACGTTTAACAATTTATTGAAATCAGCTTTTAAGAAATACTTACTAACTAACAGCCATACCACCAATAATCCCATAATAATTGGTATCATAGCTGCTAAATAATGTAAATAATTCATGGACTCACCCATAAAATTTGTATAAGCACTCATAATAATTAAACCGTTGTCCTGGAATGGTAACGCAATAATTCCCAAGGTAGAAAACAACACAATTCCTAAATTCATCAGTACCGGATACGCTTCCCGTTTGTCATAGCCAAATTCTTCAGAAAGATCATATATAACTGACCACAAAAATAAAATCGATAAAAAAATATTAATAATCCCAATAATAATCGCCGCAAATAATATTGTCCCGCTAAACAACATCGGACGCCCTTTTAATAATTTCAAGCTAAGCATTTTTTCTAAAATATACTTTGGAACCCCTTCTAATTCTGACAATTTAATCAATAAAAACGATAACAACATAAATACCACAATTGTATTACCCATGCTGACTTCCAATGCTTTTGCAACTGTAAGATCCTGAGTGAAACCTAAAATAAAAATCCCTAACAAACTTGGACCAATCATACCGATCGCAGACCAGCCATAAATTAATCCAATCAATAATCCTAACAACTGCATCCCCTTAACAGTGATAGGCTCTAATGGGGGAATATTTCGAATACAGACAATCAAGGCAATCATTATTACATAATGTACTATGGAAAGCAATAATTTTTTTTGAGACATAAGTCATTCCTCCTTATTCTTTCTAAAAAATTCTTACTGATAGAGATTTTTTTAATCTCTATCAGTAAGACATACCTGAAAACAACTTTGTCCTTACTCAGTTAGGATTTGATACACTGGTGCACCTTCGCACTGAGCAGGCATACGCACATTCATAATTGAAGCTATAGTAGGTGTTACATCAACGATTCGAATAATACGGTCAGTGCTGTAATTTTCTTTAATCCCCGGACCTGCTGCTACAAAAATTGGCGATACAGATGTATCAGCTACACCAAGTGTAGTAGATAGAGAATCACTGTGATCGTTATTATAACCTTCTGCTAAAAATATAATAATATCGCCACATTCTGGACCACCCATACCCAATACATACGCATCTTTATTACGTATTGCCAAAGCTATAACCCGACGATTCGTTTCAGGATCATGGTAATTGTACAATGCTGTCATGATTTCTTCTTCTAGCTCATATTGCTCTGATAAATCAACAATACCATGAGTCCCCCTTCCTTTTAGATTCAAATAAATATGATTTGCTCTAATCGCAACCGCTTTTGTTTTCTCCCAATCAATTTCTCGAAGATCATTTCCTTGCTCATCTTTCTTCATAGTTGTATAACCTAATTCTTGCATCACTTTTACGCTAACACCCATCGTTTCTCCAATCAGTGGCGGATAATGTTCTGCACAGACTTGACCATGATCAGAAACCAGAAATATCGTCCATCCTTCATCTAAGAAATGCAAAAATCGTCCGACATAATCATCTGTTTGTATATAAACTTCCCGCATTAATTGTCTATAATCTTCCTTTGCAATATTGACCGTTGGACTCGGATTGCCTTTTAAAAATTTTACAATCATATGCCCCTGCATATCCACATTATGAAAATGAGAAAATACAACTTCATAATTATTGGCTTCAATCAAATAGTGTAGTGCATTCGCTGTCCAATCGGCTGCGGCCGTCCAGTTTGCAGCAGAACATTCTCGAATCAAGCGAATATCAGAACCACCTAAAATAGATTCTGGTACTGGATATCCCACATTATCAGTAACTTGTTGGAATAATTCTTTGGGATGCCATAAAGTATCTTTATGAATATCCATACCTCCAGAAACCCACATACGGAAGCTTTCTCCGTTTTCATCAATCTCTAAAAGCCGCATATTACGAGATACTTGATATACCATATCATTTTTCACAGCATCATCAACAATTCCCGTTGTAAATGCATCTTTTTTTAATACGACTATTGGATTTGTCGACCGTTTATTTTTATAAATAGCAATCCTATCATAAATCCCTTGTTCATTTTTCAAAATTAAAATTGGACGATTGATGAGACCACCAGATAATAACATCGTTGATTCTTTTGCACCTTCTGGCGCATCGGTCCAATTGGTCGGTTCTTTGATCGGAGCATACGCCACATCAAACGGCGCCTCAGATAACCCATATTCACCATCCAGCTTAGACATAATAAACATTTTAAAATCTGGTCTATCAATATAAGATGCCTGATCAATTTTTCCGTTAGTCGCTTCCTCACTAGAGTGATCTGTATCCAAATCGTTAATCACACAAGGTACATGAGAATCCGTTGCAGCTTTATACTTAAAATGTGCTTTTGGCACATTTTGGGACGCAATTAAAATAAACTCAGAATCGCGAACAGAGTCGCCGCAATTTACACCGCAGGGCTGTGTGCCATCTACAACGTGAAGGTTTGGGCTATCTGAAGTTGGCGGCCAACTACAACCCGGCCAGTGCCAAACTAAAGTTTTTTTCCCCGCTTCCGCAAATACGTTCCATAACTGTTCTGCTTTACACATACGAGAATCCATATTATACGCCATCTCATCTAATTCTGCGCCTTGATTCCAAAAGCTTGTAATTCCATGCGTGCAAGGAAACGCTCCTGTTGACAAGGATGTCCACATTGGTGGTGTAACAGTTGGCTGTCCACCTAACATCCATAAACTCTTATGACGACTGCCTCTATTGATTAACTTCTGTACGTTTGGCATAATGCCTTCATCTAAATACTTCTGCGTTAATCTTGGATCCATCCCGTCAATACCTAACACTAAAATTTTGTTTGCTTTACTCATTTTTAAAAACCTCCCTTTTTAATCTTTCTTCTACTTTCTCTCCTTACAAATTTATTGTAACAAGAAATTTTTCTTTTCAGAAGCAAGTAGATTTTACGCTTAAAGTTCTTACTCGTAAAAAATATTTTCTTTGTTACGCAATATACTTTGTTTTTCTTGATAGCGTAAAGTTTTCAAATAAAACAGGAAAGCGAACCTCCCCTTTGTAGTAAAATTAATTTGCAAAACCGAAGTATTATATGAATGAAGGGAAAGTCTCTATATTCGTGAAGATGCGATAGCCAAGATTCTTTTTGAAACAGCAGAAATCATCTGAGAGTAAAGAATCTGATAGCGAGAGCAAACATATTTTTGGTAAACTGATGTATATGTATGAAAGAATCGAACCGGAAATCCTGCATGGAAAACGAAAGCGGCTAAAGAATTCCCATTATTTTGCTGGAGTATATGAGGGAAAAGAAAATGAAGCCTTATAGGATAGAATTTATAGAGAATTATACGCTAAAGCCGGTAGAATAATCTATCTGAATGCAGACAGAGGCAACAAAGATGGCAAAATTAAGAGTAAGGTTTTCTTTCTCTTCAGGCACGTAAAAGAATGGCGACTCTTTCTGATGTAAGGGGCTTGTATTCTTTTTGAATTTATATTATTATGAAACTGGTAATTTGATGTTTACGCGGAGAGGATTCTGTCTTTCTTTTTCCCACAGTATATTTTCATTATCTTTTTTATCCGATCTTTTATCTTTTTTAAATGTAGTATACTATTATATAATATTTTCTTACACATCGGTGTTATATAGGAGGGATTTTATGTATCTCGAACAATTAGAATACTTACTGCAAATTAGCAAACACAAATCTATTGCTTCCGCCAGTACCATTGTACACCTAACACCACAGGCACTCAGTCTTTCCATTAAGCGCTTAGAAGAAGAACTGCAAGTTTCTTTACTTACACGTACTAGTAAAGGGGTTTTTCTTACTGAAGAAGGAAAAGAATTAGTTGAAATTTCTTCTCGCTTTTTTGAAGATTTGTCTAAATTCCAAAATAAAAAAAATACCGCGCCAATTACAGAGGACATTTATTTTCTCACCTCGCAAGAAGAACATGGAAGTATTTTATTGCCCATTCTTTGTGACCTCTACCGGCAATATCCACAAATTAATTTTTTCCAAAAAAAATATTCTCGTGATTTAATACTAAATCAACTGATCACTCAAGAAGCCTCCATTGGTTTTCTGTATCGTCATTTTGTAGAGGATCAACTAATCAATTTTCCTACAGAAGATCTTAAATTCATCCCTCTCTTTAAGAGGAAAATTGTTTGCCAGATTCATAAAAGCTTTCCTCTTTCTTTGTACAAGTCCATTTCTGTAAAAACATTACAGGATATTCCAATTATTATCTATCATCCAAGAAATAGTAACAACTACTCTATGGAGGACGTTTTGCAACTATTTTTTCAGCCCAACAATATTATTTACGAAGAAAATTGTTTATTGATCAAACAAATGATATCTGCTGGACTTGGATGTTCTTTTACAATTTCTTCGCCATTGAAAAATCTTGGTAATGCACTCTCTATAAGTGAATTAGATGATATTACAACATTATCACTAAAAGAAAAAATCGAATGTGAATATGGTATTGCTTACCATAAAGATTACAAATTCTCCATATCCGAAACTCATTTTATACAATTCATTAAACGTTACTTGGAACTCAATCAAATCTATGATTCTAATATTGTTTTATAAACAAATAAATAATAGTAAAATAATTCTGCTCGCCACGCCGCAAAGCCGCACGTCTACATAACTGGAGGCGATAACAGTTTCAAAGTTCATAGACAGTTCAAGCGATACGCCGATACCCGCAAGCGTACGTCCCAAGACTTCGCCCACTGTGTAGAAGTCACTCGTTAGTTAGTGCATATTCGTAGCCACCGTATACTTAAATCATGGAAACAGATATGTGGCATTTCCAAATCTTCAAGCAGTTTTCCAGACTGTGAAGATACTCACAACGCGGCAATCAGCGCACAGATATTTTCAATTTCACTTTGTATATACTAAACTTTTATCGTCTTTTGACATGAAACACCTCCTGATTTTTTTGCAAGCTGGCGGGCTTGTCTTTATTATATCAGGAGGTGTCTTTATGCTCTACACTAAAGGCAAATAAAAGTGTTTTCACGCAACACAGTAAACAAAAAATCTGAGAGCTGAAACAAATTTTCAGTAGTGTCAAGAGTTATGCGCAAAAATATCTGCCGACTCCGGCCAAGTAAAGTCAGCTGACAATAGAGGTGTCTTCAAAAGACGTCTCTAAATGCTTCATGTTCATGTACTTTTTGTTGCCCCACTGAGTACCAGCCACATGGCGCAGACGAGCGCAAACCAGCATCAAAGCTGAATTGCCATCGGGGAAACAGCCGACTACCCTTGTCCTGCGACGAATCTCCCGGTTCAGTCTCTCAATCATATTGTTGGTACGGATTCGTGTCCAATGTTCAGACGGAAAGTCATAGTAGGTCATTGTTTCCTCAATACCTTCCTCCACCTTTTTGGCTGCCTCTTTCAGCTTCATGTTTTTTAGTTCAGCAATAACAATTTTAGCCTTTTCCCGGGCAGCCTTCTTGCATCCTCCACACGGCGTACAGAAACACCGGCAAGGTACATTTCAATAAGGGCTTCT
>CAJUDO010000014.1 GCA_910585405.1 uncultured Peptococcaceae bacterium
GCCAGGATATTGGTGAAGAAAGAGAGGAAAAGTTCCTCTCTTTTTTCTTTACTTCGTATTTTGATATTTTTACGGGGGAAATGATATTGAGTAAGTATGATGCTTTGTGGAAATATATACAGAAAAATGGAAATGAATCTTTCAAACTCACATTTGAAGAGATAGAAAAAATTATAGGTATACCAATTGATCATTCCTTTCTGAAATATAAAAAAGAACTTGTAGAATATGGTTATCAGCTTGGGAAAATATCCATGAAAGAACAAACGGTTATTTTTACTAAAATTGATTAAGACATTTTAGCGAACAGAGGAAAAAATACTTTTATTATTCCTGATTATTCTTACAGAAAGGCCTGCTGTTTGATTACGTATTTCAAATGTGCACGTTGTAATTTGATTCTATAAGAGGAAATAACACTGTAAATTAAGGTTCTATCTAATTCCTATAGTAAATTTACATAATCTTTTTTGAAAAAACAGTTGACAAAAAAGTATAAATCACATATTATAATAAACATGATATATGAAAAACCGTTGAGTAAGAAGAGTAGATACAAATTATGTTATTTCAGAGAGCCATGGTTGCTGGAAACATGGTATAATGTGTTGTATTGAATGGGCTTATGAGGGCAACCCGAACGTAGAGTAGGCGTTGACAGGAGCTCCACCTGTTACAAAGGGAGCGTACATGTTGGTGTGCGAAGTGAGTGAGCCGTATGGCTAATTTGGGTGGTACCGCAGGAGCTAATTTAGCACTTGTCCCTTAGTGGGATGAGTGCTTTTTGTTTTACCCAAAAAAGAAGGGGGATGATTCTATGGAAAGCGTGTGGTGGACTAAGTTTTAAAAGCGACGATGCTACGATATGAAGGAAGATTGAAAAAATAAAGGAGAGAATGATTATGAAAAAGACAATGAAAAAATTAGGAATAGTATTATCTTTGGCAGCCTGCATGGGTATGATGGTGACTGGCTGTGGCGGAAACAAGAACACTGACAGCGAAGAAAAGGTTTATAAAATCGGAATCAACCAATTTGCTGATCATGGTTCCTTAGATAATTGCCGTGAAGGTTTTATTGAAGGATTACGACAGTCTGGTTTCGTAGAAGGCAAAAATGTAGAATTTTCCTATGAAAATGCTAATACAGATCCCGGCATTGCTGCACAGATTGCAGGAAACCAAGTAGCAAACGGCGTGGATTTAATTTGTGCGATTGCTACATCGGCTGCACAGGCATCCTACAATGCTGCGGAGCCGAAAGGGATTCCAGTTATTTATACTGCAATTTCTGACCCTGTTGCAGCGGGCTTGGCGACAGAGGAAAATGGCGCTGGTTTGGAAGTTACTGGAACGTCTGACTTATTGCCGCTGGATGAACAGGTTGCCATGATTCGTCAACTGATGCCGGAGGCAAAAACGATTGGTGTGCTCTACACGACCAGCGAAGAAAATTCTATCTCTAATATTGCTCGCTTAGAAGAAATTGTGAAAGAATATGATTTTACTCTGGTTACAAAGGGAATTTCCGCACCTGCCGACATTCCAATGGCAGCGGATGCAATCTTAAACCAAGTAGATTGTTTGACCAATTTGACAGACAATACAGTTGTGAATTCTTTGAGCGTCATTTTGGATAAAGCAAATGCAAAAGGGATTCCAGTATTCGGTTCTGAAGTGGAACAGGTAAAATTAGGGTGTGCAGCGGCTGCAAATATTGATTATTACAAGTTGGGTATCATGACTGGGAAAATGGCTGCTGAGGTGTTGAATGGCAAAGATATCACGACGATTCCCTATGAAACGATTACAGACAATGAAATTGTTGTCAACAGTGAAGTACTAGCAAACTTTGGCTTAAGTGTTCCGGAAGGAATGGAAGTCTTAGAAGCAAGCGAAGTGACCAACCAAGCATAAGCGCGGCAAGGAAAAAGCAAAGCAGACTGCATAGTGATGTGCGGTCTGCCTTGATATTTACATAACGAATAAAAAGTGAAGGAGAATACTTCATGCAGGATATTTTGATAGGTATTTTAGAGCAAGGCTTTATTTATGGAATTTTAGCATTAGGTGTATATATCACTTATCGTATTCTGGATTTTCCGGATTTGTCAGTGGATGGGACGTTTCCCATGGGCGCTGCGGTAGCAGCTGTGATGATTACAGTGGGATTAAATCCTTGGTTGGCACTGATTGTTGCTTTTTTGGCCGGGGCGCTTGCAGGGCTAGTGACAGGGCTGATTCACGTAAAAGGCCATGTGCGGGATTTGCTGTCAGGGATTATTACAATGACAGCTCTTTACAGCATCAATATTCACATTGCGATGGGAAAGGCAAATTTGCCTATTTTCAACGGCGAAACAATCTTTAACAGTGGAGTTGCCGTTATGTTGCCGGAGCCGTTACAGCCTTATCGCACACTTATCATTACAGGCGTTTTGATTTTGCTGTGTAAAGTGGCAATGGACTGGTACTTGAACACGAAGTCGGGATTTCTGCTTTATGCAGCCGGTGATAATCAGCAGGTTGTGACTGCGTTGGCAAAAGACCAGGGCAAAGTGAAAATTTTAGGGCTTATTTTAGCCAATGGTTTGGTGTCGTTATCCGGTGCTGTACTGTGTCAGCAGCAACGTTTTTTTGATGTCAGTATGGGGCCAGGCTCTATCGTACTGGGGTTGGCAGCTGTAATCATCGGCACAAACCTGTTTAAGCATGTTGGCTTTGTGAAAGGAACTACGGCTGCGGTGATTGGGGCCGTGATTTACAAGGCGTGTTATGCCGCTGCCATCTCTCGAGGGATGCCGGCGATGGATATGAAACTGATAACGGCAATTTTATTCCTGGTAGTTTTATTGCTCAGCAACGGCAAAAAGAAGGGAGGCGAATCCCGTGCTTAAATTAGAACACATTTGTAAGACCTATAATAAGGGAACTGTAAACGAGACAACACTGTTTTCCGACTTTAATCTACAAGTAAAAAAAGGTGAGTTTATTTCCGTAATTGGCAGCAATGGTTCTGGGAAAACTTCTATTTTGAATTTGATTTGCGGCAGCATTCCCTTAGACAGTGGCGATATTAAGGTGCGCGGGGAAAGTATTGTTAAGCTAAAAGAATATCAACGTTCTAAGATTATTGGACGTGTCTTTCAGGACCCAGCAAAAGGGACCTGCCCTTCTATGAATATTTTGCAGAATATGGCCATGGCAGACAATAAAGGAAAAGCCTTTAACTTGACATCAGGCGTGAATAAGAAGCGGATTTCTTATTATAAAGAACAACTCTCTCGTTTGCATTTGGGCTTGGAGGATAAACTTTATGTAAAAGTAGGCGCTTTATCTGGAGGACAAAGGCAGGCCATGGCATTGCTGATGTCCACTATGACGCCGTTGGATTTTCTAATTTTGGATGAACATACAGCAGCGCTGGATCCGAAAACATCGGAGATTATTATGGAGCTGACAAATGAAATTGTACAGGAAAAACAACTTACTACGTTAATGGTAACCCATAATTTGCGGCACGCAGTAGAATATGGCAATCGCCTAATTATGATGCATCAGGGCAAGGCAATTTTGGATTTAGATATGCAGAAAAAGAAAGAAACTAAAATTGAAGACATTCTAGGGGTCTTCAACGAAATCAGCATCGAATGCGGAAATTAAATTTATTTTTTGATTATAACAGAACGAGTCAGACTTTTGTGGTTTGACTCGTTCTGTTATATATTGCGACGAAAATGGCGATACCGGATAAATTTTTTTATTATATTATTTGTGAGAGTTGAATAGAAGGAAAAATGATTTTGTGGTAAAAAAACAAATACTGTCAGAATAAAGAAGCGTAGCACTGTTTTTATAAAAATAGAACTATATTATAAACTTCACTAGCTTTCTTTTCAGAGATTGCGAAAAATTTGTCGTTTGATTTTAGTTGTATCTCTTATATATTTATGTTAAGTTGTATATAAACTTAATATGCAGTACAGTAACAAAGAGATGAAAATAACTATGCTTATTCTTTGCAGCGTCAATCCAGATAAAAAATATATTATTAATTAACCAGTTGAGGAATATATATTGAAACTGTGATTAAAGTTTTTTGTCACCATCAGGTGATAGAATGAATAAACTACTACTATCACAGGATCTTCAAGTAGTATTGTAAACATTCTTAAAAAAATGATACAATTTTATTATATGAGGATGAATGTGGATGATAAAAACAAATTGGCGAGCAGTGTTGGTAGGTTGTGTATTGTTAGTGCCATTATGCCTTTGGCTTTTTCAATCGCAGCAGGTCTCAACTAGAGAAGAAGTGTATGTTGATATGGAGCAGGTACAATCTGTACAGCAAGAGACATTTGTAAAAAAAATTGTCGTGCATGTGGCAGGGGCGGTGGAACACCCTGGTGTGTATACTCTGTTGGAGGGACAGCGGATTGATGATGCAGTGGCTTTGGCAGGCGTGACAGCGCAAAGTGATGTGGATTCACTGAATCGTGCAGCACTCCTTTCGGATGGGCAAAAAATAATTGTACCGGTTAAATCGGAATATTCTTCGGTGGAAGTGGAACTTGACGATGAGCGCATAAACTTAAATCAAGCTGATTTGGGACAGTTGATGACGTTGCCTGGGATTGGAGAAGTGAAAGCACAGGCCATTTTAGCTTACAGAGAGGAAAACGGCAGTTTTAGCCAAATTGAGGATGTGCAGAAGGTGCATGGAATTGGTGCAGCGACATTTATGCAGATAAAAAATAAAATAAAAATCTGAAAAAAGTGTTGACAGTTATCATCTCTCCTGCTATAATTTATAAATGTCAGCTAAGTGGCGACATAGCCAAGTGGTAAGGCAGAGGACTGCAAATCCTTTATCCTCCAGTTCGAATCTGGATGTCGCCTTCATATGCCGGAGTGGCGGAATAGGCAGACGCACAGGACTTAAAATCCTGCGGAGGTAATACTCCGTACCGGTTCGACCCCGGTTTCCGGCATAGAAAAACCCGAAAGAGAACATTTCTCTTTTGGGTTTTTATTTACGAGAAAAAAGATGCTAGTTGCTTTTCCGATTGTACTCTTAAGCATTTCTGTGGCCTATAAAATTCTGACACTGGTATATCCAATTGAGATTGAGACGCTTGATATGGAAGCTGTCAATGCGAAAGCGCAGACAGGTCCTATGACTATGAAAGAAATCAAGTTTATCGTACTTTTTGTCACAATGGTTCTCTTGTGCAGCACAGAAAAAATTCACGGATTCAGCACTCCTATTTGTGCCAGTATATTTAGCCCTGATCGTGGCCTTTTGCGTGCATATCAGTATTTTGCTGCCACTGGATGCAGTGCCATTGATTATTTTCCCTACAGGCTATTACAAAATGTACGAAATGTTTAAGTCAGGGCTTATCATCTCTATTATTTGGTTGATCATTATTGTGGTAGTACTCAATACAATAGGTGTTGCGGTTGGTTTAATGTAAAAATTTTTTGTTTATATCAAGATATTATTTTAATGGAATTCAAAAAGGATGCCTTTGATGTAGGCATCCTTTTTGCGGTAGATTTTTTATAAACATATAAGATTGTTATCCCACTATTTTTTGTTTTTATTGAAGATCTTTTGAAAATATCTTTTGCGGTTCAGAGCAGAAGGCTTTCTTGCATAATTACTCATTCTGCCACAACAGAAATTCTCTGTTGGATATACTTGCCTTTTACTGCTTCGTCAATCATAGCGATTGCATAATCTGCATAACTGATTACGCTCTGGCCCTTGGAATTTAGCGTCAATTCTTCGCCGCCTAGGATATAGTTTCCGGTTCTTGCTCCTTCTGCCTGAAAATCTCCCGCGGGGCTTACGTATGTCCACTTTACATCATTTCTGATGCGGAGTTCTTCCAATGCTTTACCCATGTGAGACGCCAATGGCTTGAAGATGTCGGGAAAATCTGGGCCGTCCATGACCTGTGTGGTATGCTCCGCGTTTATATACAGACTGCCAGCACCGCCGACGATAAGAAGCCGGGCATCTTTGTCGCTCATAAGGTCGCAAAGGTGTTTCAACGAAGTGCTGTGCTGCGGAAGTGTTTCCGGCGTCCATGCGCCGAAGGCGTCGATGATTACATCAAAACCCTCTAAATCAGATACAGTCAAATCAAACAGGTCTTTTTTGATAACCTGTGTGGCGACGGTATGATTCTCTCCCCGTACGACAGCGGTTACATCCAGTCCTCTTTCCACAGCCTCTTTCACAATCAATTTACCTGCTTTTCCATTTGCACAAATAACTGCAATTTTCATAATGATTACCTCCGTTTTTTTTATTGTTTTTTGTTTCTAAGGACAGTATAGCTATCTTTTGCCAGCGTGTGAAGTACGCACAATATTGTGCTATAGTTACCAATATGTAACGATAGGCTTTTTAAAATTTGTCATGATCATTCGTCAGAAATTTTTGTGAATATATTTCGCTCTGACGCGGACAATTTGGATGGTTCTCATCCCCATGCGTCGTCAAAGGATATTCGCTTTCTTGAAATGAATTTGTCGATTGATCTTTTTTGATTGTAAGCTTATAATGTGTTCGTAAGCAAAATTTGTATAGTAAGTATATCATAATGCTATAGGTATCTAAAAGAAACTATAAAAAGAAAGAGGTCTGTTTATGGAAAAGGAATTGCCAGCTTGTCCGGTAGAAACAACGTTAATGTTGATCAGCGACCGTTGGAAGGTATTGATTATTCGTGATTTGTTAGAGGGAACAAAACGTTTCGGAGAATTAAAGAAATCAATCGGAAATGTATCGCAAAAGGTTTTGACTGCAAATTTGCGCTCTATGGAAGAAAGCGGGCTGCTCACCCGCAAGGTGTTTCCAAAGGTACCGCCGCATACTGAATATACTCTGACAGAAACAGGATACAGCTTGAAGCCCATTTTAGATGCGATGGTTGTGTGGGGAGACAATTATAAAACAACGCATTCTGAAAAATGAAGGACATGCTACAGAAGAGAAAAACGGCATAGCCTGTAGGCTGTGCCGTAGTGTTCGTATTATTATTTTATAGTGTTGCCTTCGCAGTCCATCGTTTAATCAAGTACAGGTGTTTTTAGGTACTGTTTGTTGACTACATCCCGTTTGGAATTGAAGGGACGATGATTTTCAAAATTCAAAATGTTAGAGTAACAATAGTTTACCATATTGATATCATTATCTTTGGTATTGCCGCCAGCGTGAGCAGAGGCTACTACATTATCTAAGCGCACTAATTTGTTGTCTGCCGGCAGAGGTTCCTGGGCATAGGTGTCCAGTCCGGCACCGAGAAGGCGATGATGTTCCAGAGCATCGACTAAAGCATCTTCATCTACAATAGGACCACGGGCAGCATTAATCAGGATGGCTAATGGTTTCATTTTGGCTAACGCCTGCGCATCAATCATTCCGCGGGTTAAAGCTGTTAATGGTGTGTGCAGTGTGACAATGTCGGAGGTGCGTAGCAATTCATCCTGAGAAACAAATTTGTAGCCATATTCTGCTTCCAATTCTGTTTTCCGCTCAATATCATAATATTGTACCGTAGCGCCGAATGCAGTGACCAATTTGGCTACCTTGCTGCCGATATTGCCAAGGCCAATAATCCCTACGGTTTTACCGTTGATCATATAGGAACGGCCAAAATATTCGGTTTTTGGCCATACGTTATTGAGGATTTTGCGGTTGATTGGCAGCAAATTGCGGTATACAGCGAGCATCAGCATGATGGTGAGCTCAGCGGCAATTCCGCTGTTTACACCAGGGCAGGTGGAGATGGGAATATCCCGTTTGCCCCAAGCCTCCAAATCCATATCGTTGTATCCGGCGCCCCAACGCTGGATTAATTTCAATTTGGGCGTAGTATGAAGTAAAGATTCATCTACTTTTAAACGGGTGATTAAATAGTCACATTCTGCCAACTTGGGAAAATCTTCTGGCTCAATGCCTTCTACCAGCTCAAATCCTTCTGGTACATTCTCATGCAGTGCTTCCAATGCGCCGGGAAAATAAATTCCTGTTAAACCTATTTTTTTCATGAAAAACAATCCTTTCTAAAATATATGTAATTTTTCAAGAAAACAAAGCAAGCTGCCACGAAAAACAGCCCAAACGTGGCAGCTTGTGTTTTATTCGGAAAAGGCTACTCTAATACGCCGATTTCTTTGTAATATTTTGCGGCACCATCGTGAATAGGCAGACCAGCTAAGTCTGTAACAGCATTCTCTACAGAGCAAGATTTCAAAATGCTCTGAGATTCGGACAGTGTATCAATATTTTCCCAGAATGTTTTGGTCAAATCATAAATGACATCTTCTGGTACATCGGCAGATGTGCAGATAGTGATTTTAATTGCGGAAGTCATGATATCTTCATCCTGACCGCTGTAGGTACCAGCAGGAATGGTGAATTTTGCATACCATGGATAAGTTTCCTGCAATTTTTCAATCAATTCTTCATCCATCGGAATCAATTTGCCGCCAGAGGTAGAAGTGATTTCGGTTACTGCTGCAGTTGGAATTCCAGCCATAATCCAAGCGCCGTCCAACTGTTTATTGCGCATCAAATCGCTGGCTTCAGTGAAACCAACATACTGTGCGTCAATATCATCAGGATAGTTTAAGCCTAATGCAGTTAAATGGTAGTTGGTTTCTACTTCAGAGGTACCGCCTGGCGCTCCAGGAGCGAAACGTTTACCTTTTAAGTCAGCTAAAGTGTTGATTCCAGAATCGGCAGATACAACGACCTGATTTGGGTTGTAGTATAAACCGGCTAATACACGCAGATTTGGGTCTGGTGTACCTTCAAATGCACCAGTACCGTTCATGGATTCATACATAATACTGGTTACAGCTACGCCAATCTGCGCTTCTCCGTCACGGATACAGTTCAGATTTTCTACGCCGCCATTGGAGGCAGTAGCGCTGGCAGTTACATAGTCTAATTCATCGTTCCACAAGGTGGCAATAGCAGAGCCCAGTGGATAAACCGTTCCGGTGGTGGCAGCTGTCATAAAGCTGATAGAAACTGGTTCCTTGCTGTCAGCTTCGTTGTTGTTGTCCTGCGCCTTATCACCGCCGCAGCCAGTTAGTGCGGTCGCTAACAAAGCGGCACACAGAGAGAAAGCTACTAATTTGTTTTTCTTCATAAAAAACTCCCCTTTGAAAATAATTTATAGATTAAAAATTAATCTCTTCTGTAAAAAGCATGTAGCAAATGGATTATACCACATGAGAACGTTTGTCGTTCATTTTTTGAGAAAATAGGATAACAGCCAGCAAAACAATGGCGCATAGATCGGTAATGATATGGGGATCTATGCTGAATAGGCCAATTAGAATTAACAGGATTCGTGTAGGCCAGTTACATGCTTTCAGGAGCCATCCTTCCATTCCCGCTGATAAACAGAACACACCGATACAAGATGTAATAAAGGCGATGAGTGTATTCCACAAGGGAACGCCCTCTGCACTGCCGTAAAGCAGGAGCGGATTATTCAGGAAAAAGAACGGAATGATAAACCCGGTGAGTCCCAGTTTCACTGCAATCAAAGACGTTTTTGTCTGGTTGGAGCGAGCGATGCCCGATGCTACATAGGAGCTCATGGCTACTGGCGGCGTAATGTTGGACAGACATGCATAGATTAAGCAAAACATATGCGCTGCCAATGGAGACGCGCCAATTTTAATCAAAACAGGAACTGCTACAGCAGCGACGATGACATATGCAGCAACGCCGGGGACGCCCATTCCTAGAATAATACTCAGTACCATAACCATAAATCCGCCTAAGAAAAGCTGGTCAGCACCCACTACCTTTAGAACCAAATTGCCAAAGGTAAGACCGAGACCGGTAAGAGATACGGTGCCGATGATAACGCCGATGATAGCGCAGGAAACTCCAACGCTGACAGCGCCTTTGGCGCCTTCACAGGTCGCCTCTAAAATGATCTGCGGCGTCATTCTGGTTTCTTTACGAAACCAAGATGCAATTATAGTGGCAAAAATAGAAACGACCGCGGCATATAGTGGCGTGTAGCCTGCAAACATCATGCCTAATAATACGATTAAAGGTAACATCAAATGTCCGCGGCTTTTCAGCACTTCCAATGCATTGGGAATATTTTCTTTAGAAAGACCGGTCAAGCCCAGCTTTTTTGCTTCAAAATGTACAGAAAGCAATAATGTCAGATAATACAGAAATGCCGGAATACAGGCGGCCAGCATAACCTTCGTATAGCTGACGCCTAAAAATTCTGCCATCACGAAGCCTACAGCTCCCATGATGGGCGGACAAAATTGACCGCCGGTGGAAGCAACGGCTTCCACCGCAGCAGCGAACTCCGCTTTGTAGCCGGTTTTTTTCATCAGCGGAATGGTGATAGTGCCGGTTGTGGCGACATTGGCGATGGCGCTGCCGTTAATCATTCCCATGAGCGCGCTGGCCAGTACAGCTACCTTTGCAGGACCGCCGGGAGACTGACCTACTAAAGTCAGCGAAATATCATTGATAAATTGACTGAAACCACTGTGTTTCAAAAACGCGCCAAACAATACAAACAAGAAGATATAAGTGGCGCTGACGCCAATCCCTACACCGAAGATGCCCTGGCTGCCCCAGAACATCAGACTGAGAATGCGCTTTAAGCTAA
Organism: uncultured Peptococcaceae bacterium; assembly: GCA_910585405.1. GTDB lineage: Bacteria > Bacillota > Peptococcia > Peptococcales > Peptococcaceae > UBA7185. Next base: position 10,679 of record CAJUDO010000014.1, read on the forward strand.
AGCCGGTGTGACCAAATACACCAGGTATATACGGTCCTAAAAAATTATAAGCCATGAAAATCAGCCCTAATACAGCCAAACTAGGACAAGCACGGCGCGCCGCTTCGAAAATCAGCAAAATTCCAAAAATTGCAACAGCCAAATCGAAGTTGGTCAGCCGTCCACCTTTCTGTGCGATAGCATCATATTGTGTGACGACATAAAGGTAAACAAAAATAGTCGCCGCAATCAACAGAAGATCCACAATACTGGGCAGCTTTCGTTCCCGTTTTTCTTTTTTGAATGCCGGATAATACACAAATGTGAAGCATAAAAGAAATAGAATATGCCACGAACGAAAGTGGATGGTGGACATAACGCCGATGGTATTGTAATAAAGCTGAAAAATGGACCAAGCCACGAGACAGACAATTAAAACTTTTTGGAAGACGCCATGATAAGTGCGAGTTCTGTTTTCTGAGTCAGTTTCTTCTAAAAGTTCCTGTGCCTTTTTCTCAATGTCGAAATTTTGTTCAGACATACTAGGCTGTTCAATAGACATGCATGGTTCCCTCCTAAAACGGAATAAAATATAAAAGGCCATCCGTCCGCAAAGGACGAATGACCGTGGTACCACCTTTTTTTGCAGCGAAGATATCTTTTAAGTGATAGTTTTCGTTGCCTCAACACTGTGATAACGGACAGAACCCGCTGTATAAATACAGAAGCTCCGGGAGTGAAATTCATCAGATATTTGTGCTGCAGGCTTTTCACCAACCAGCCTGCTCTCTGCATTGTAACCAAATTTGACTACTGTAAATCCCATCTTCGCTAAATAAGATTATTGAATATTCATGCATAATAATATTGAAATGATAATACAAAAATATGAATTTGTCAACTCTTTCAAGAAAAGTTTTTGCGGAAACATACAAGATTATTCAGTATTATTTATTTCTTGCAAGAAATAATTGCCAAACCGGAACTAAAAATGCAATCTTTTCTACTGCTGCAAAATATGGTATGATAACATTATAGTTTACATCAATAAAAACAGAGAAAAGAGGGGGCAACATGGATGAAACGTAAACTGATGGCGATTTTATTTCTCGGTATGGCATTCTGGATTGGCGGTCAAACCGCTTGGGCCGGCACGGCAGTGTACAGCAATCCGGTATTGGGATATCGTGTGTCCTATCCCGATGATATGCAGCTGGATCAGAGCTTGGGAAATATGTGTACAGTCTTTCGGAATGGAGAATGTCAGATTGAGATTTATTATCAACCGTTAAAGCAAAGCAGCTATCTCAGCTATGTGAATTACTCCAACAGTGGTTTTCTGCAAAACAGGGTAGACCATCAAAATTGTTGGACAGGCAAGCAGACCGTAAACGGTCATAAGGTGCAAATCACAAAATGGCATCGGGCCAAGTTGAAAAATATAGAAAATGATTTCAATTTCTATTACACTGTGGATGTACGTAGGAGTGAAACAGAAGCGTACAGCATCTTTATAAAAGCCAATCGGGATATTTCCGGTGATGCCAAGTATATGCAGGTTGTGAACAGCCTTACTTTCTTGCAACCTCAGGGAAAGAACGAGCCAGTATCTTTTAAAGAGAGCGCAGAGGAAACCCAGGTCCGTGTGGACAGATTGAATATGGAAACAAAATATCTGCTGCAAAACTATTTTTCTGCAGATGCGCCGTTGACGTGGGGAATTTTTGAACCTACAGCTCCTGGGGATTTGTCTAAGCTGATGAAGCTGGAGGTACAGATGGGGCAACGGTTCAAATTCCTCTTGTATTATCATCATTTGTTTGGCAGCGTGCCCGTTGACACAGTGGTGAAGGGGCTGCAAAGCGCTTATGACAACGGTTACATTACAGAATTGACACTGCAGACAGGCAATTATAATCAGGACAATGCGATGTATGATATTTTGAATGGAGAATATGACGATTATTTTACACGCTATGCACAGGCCATTGCCAAATTTGAGCATCCGGTACTTTTACGGTTTGGCAATGAAATGAATGGAGACTGGTGTATTTACTCGGCATGGCATACCGGAAAAGATACAGAAATCTATAAAAAATGTTATCGTTATATTCACGATATTTTTGATAAAAACGGTGCAAATAATGTGCTCTGGGTATGGAATCCCAATGAAAAATCCTTCCCTAATTTCACATGGAATGCCATGGAGCTATACTATCCAGGAAATGAATATGTGGATATTATAGGCCTGACAGGATACAATACAGGTACCTATTATAAGGGCGAAAGCTGGCGTAGCTTTGATGAAATCTACGGTAATATGTATCAGACCTATCGGAATATGTTCAGTCAACCCTTGATGATTACGGAGTTTGCTTGCAGTGGTATTGGCGGCGACAAGGCAGCTTGGATTGCGGATATGTTCCAACAGCTACATAAATACCCGGATATTAAAGTCGCCATTTGGTGGAACGGCTGCGACTGGGTTGTGCCTGGAGAAGTACCAGCCCGTCCTTATTGGGTGAATGAAACAGCGCAGACATTGGAGAGCTTTAAGCAAGGCTGGGAAGCACAGACAGCTGCATTGAAGGCAAAAACAGAACAGGCAAACGTGGCGCAGGAAACTATTGATGACGGGGCGACAAAAGAGGAGGTAAACTAATATGTCTGCTGTGGGGTTAGCCTTAATCATCTTGCCAGCCATCGTAGGCGCGGCAATTATATTTATGATATATGCCATGCTGCATCGTTAATTGTACAGATGCAGGTAGAGAAAACTCAAAATATTAACACAAAAAAGATATCGGCTTTGGCAGTCGATATCTTTTTGATATGAGGAATTATGTTTCGCGATGGGCTTGCTTCCATGCTTTGATTTGCTCTAGACGTGTTTTATATTTAGCTTCCAAACCTTGCATAGTGGGCTGATAATATTCTTTGTCCAATAAAGAGTCAGGCAGACATTGCATATTGGTCAATTTGTTGGCGGCGTTGTGGGCATATTGATAGCCTTTTCCGTAGTCCAGTTCTTTCATCAATTTTGTAGGCGCGTTGCGAATCTGCAGTGGCACCGGTTCCGCCAACTGGGTCAACGCGTCCATTTTTGCCTGTTCATAAGCGGCATACAGCGCGTTGGATTTGGGTGCCAGCGACAGATAGACGACGATTTGTGTGAGATTGACACTGCATTCAGGCATACCGATGAAATGGCAGGCCTGATATACGGCAGTCGCGAGTTCTAACGCGCGGGGATCTGCCAAACCAACATCTTCACTGGCGAAACGAATCAGACGGCGCGCTATGTAGAGGGGATCTTCACCGGCCTCCAGCATGCGGGCCAGCCAATAGACTGCCGCATCAGGGTCAGAATTGCGCATGGATTTATGCAACGCGGAAATCAGATTGTAATGTTCCTCTCCTTTTTTGTCGTAAAGCAAGGATTTTTTCGAAAGACATTGCTCCAATGTTTCCATGGTGACAGTGACGGTGCTGCCCTGCGTGTCCCCGTTCAGTACCGCCATTTCCAAAGTAGATAAGGCAGAGCGGGCGTCGCCGTTGGCAAAGGCGGCAATGAGCTCCAGCATATCTGGCGGCATATGTACGGTCTGATAACCAAAACCACGGGGATCTTCCAGAGCGTGGGCCAACAGCGCCGTGAGATCTTCCGTTTGTAAGGCGTGCAGCACAAATACTTTGCAGCGGGAGAGCAATGCACCATTTACCTCGAAGGACGGATTTTCTGTGGTAGCGCCGATGAGAATAATACTGCCCTTCTCCACAAAGGGCAGAAACGCATCCTGCTGTGCTTTATTAAAACGATGAATTTCATCTATGAAGACGATTGTTTGTTCTCCACATTGCCGACGGTATTCTGCGTCTTGCATTACAGTACGAATCTCCTTGATGCCGTTGGTAACAGCAGAGAAATCTATAAAGGTGGAGCGGGTGCGGTTGGCAATAATTTTAGCTAAAGTGGTTTTCCCCACGCCGGGCGGACCCCAGAAAATCATGGAGGAGATGCGGTCTTGCTCAATTAAGCGGCGCAATACCTTGCCCGGTCCTAGTAAATGCTGCTGCCCTACAAATTCATCTAAGGTTTGCGGGCGAAGACGAGCGGCTAAGGGCTGTGAACTTTCCCGCGCAAATAAAGATGGTTGTTCCATAATGTCCCTCCAGTATGAAGACAATTTGCCGATAACTTTTATTCTATTATAGAAGAATGTTGTGTAGAGTGCAAGAAAAATGGAGTGTATGTTTGGGTGTGGTGGTTTCCTAGTGCAATAGAAAGTCTGTGAATATAATAGTGAATGTTTTGCAGAATCGTAACTTCTGGGCTTTTTGATTATCTAATTTTTGTGCGGACTTTTGTGAGGACTTTTTACGAAAAATATGTTATTTTAATGACATGTTTTTCAAATGAAAGACAAATACCAGAATAAAGAAAGAACTCTAAAAAGAGCTCTAAATGCGCTTTATTATCAACATGCCGCAGTTAGAGCTCTTTTTGTTTTCATCGGAACGACAAGATTTGAACTTGCGACCTCTGCAACCCCAATGCAGCACTCTACCAAGCTGAGCTACGTCCCGACGATACCTATTATTGTATGTTTTTTCCCTGCGCCTGTCAAGTGAAAAGACAAAAAAGATAGTGTAAATTTTGTAGGATTACAGTATATGTGTTACAATTGAATAATTAAAAAACGGAAATACATTTTCTATGTTATATTTTATAAAGGTAACACCTCAGGGAAGGAACTCATTTTAATGAAAACGAAAACACTAATTACATTGCTTCTATTAATTATTGGGTTGCCAATTATGTGTATCGGCATTCTCTATATTGCTGTATTCCTCATCTATTTACTTAGACTATGATATAGTTCAAATTGCAAATAGTTTATATTATGATTTTCAAGCTTTCTTTTTTGCAAGAGATTACAAGAACGACAAAATTTATAAAACGTTTGGGAAACAATTTGGCTATTTACTGCGTCTAAATAGCATGACGGAAGAGATTTCCGGTTTGCAATTATGGCAATTTTAGATATAATAAAACGGTAGTTGTATGTTTTAAAGATGTGAAAAGAAAGTGAGGAGGATATATGATGAAAAAAATAACTTGTGCAGTTTGTACTGCATTGTTAACGTTAGGAGTGTACATATCACCGGCGCAGGCAGCCGATGTCACAGTGAATTTGCCTACCTTTCCCGTAGTGCTCAATGGTGTAACGATGGAGCAGAGCAAAAGCCAGTATCCCATGCTGGTGTACAAGGATATTACCTATGTACCAATGACTTGGGCGGATACAAGATTATTGGGACTGGAATCCAATTGGACGCAGCAAAATGGATTGGTGATTCAAAAAGCGGCTACGGTACAGGATCAAAAAACGGCACAAAGTACTTATAAACCTTACACGATGAGCAATGCCAATGCTGCAAGCTACAAAGCGACCATTGCCAGCGGAAAAATTACTGTAAATGGGAAAACTATTACCAATAGCAGCGAAGAATATCCGCTGTTGGTATTTCGGGATGTGACATATTTTCCGTTGACCTGGCGCTTTGCAGTTACAGAATTTGGCTGGAATTATACTTTTGATTCTAAAAACGGTTTGGCAATCACGCCAAAGGCAACTACCAGCGTGAGCAATACGGCTGTGAATACCAGCGGCGATATTGTGGGACAAATTGTAAAAGTGACAGGCAGCAGTGTCAATCTGCGCTCTGACGCAGGAACAGCCAGCAGTACAGTAGGACAGGCGAATAAAAATGAAGAATTGCTGGTGTTGGGGACCAAAACAGTAGACGGAAAGGTTTGGTATCAAGTAATGCGCACTTCCGGCGGCGATAAGATGTGGATTGCTTCCTGGTACACAGAAAAAAGCGGTAATTCCACCACAAACCAAACGCCAAATGACACGAGCAACAGCAGCAACAATACGGTAATCAAGCCATCGACAGAGACGATGGTGGGCAAAACGGTTGTTGTGACAGGCAGTGTTGTGAATTTGCGGGCGAATCCCAATACGACTTCAGCAGTGGTTGGGCAAGCAGCACAGGGCGACAGCTTCACTGTATTAGCAGAGAAAACAGTGGATGGCGATACGTGGTATCAAGTACAAAGTAAGAGCGGCGTGAAGGCTTGGATTGCCGGTTGGCTGACAAAAGAACAGAGTACTCCAGATAATAATAACAATCAAAGCAACAATACTGCAGAAAATTATGACATGGTAGGGAAAAAAGTAAGTGTGAATACCAATGGCGTAAATTTGCGCACGGAGCCGGGTACAAATTCTAAAATTGCAGGCACTGTCAACAAAGGAACGCAGTATACTGTATTGACGTTAAAGACGGTGGACGGTGATGTCTGGTATCAGGTGCAGGCGGCGAATGGCAGTAAAGTATGGATTGCCAGCTGGTTAGTGGATAAAGTAAGCTCGACAAACTCCAGTAGCAATAACGGCACAGTTAGCAACAGTGGTGAGAGAACACGTCTGGTATTGCAATCCGTGAAAGAACAGGGCGATAAAACAATCATTAGATTACAGCATGGCAAAGGCAACGGCTACACAACCAGCAAGGTTTCGGCAACAGAATTAGTTTTGCAGCTGGGTAATGTATATTTGAATACCGACGACAGTATCAATCAGGTTTATAAAAATGGGCCGTTACAGCATTTGCAAGTGCAGGATGCAGGCAGCCTGCTGAAAGCGACATTTACCTTGCAGAAGGGTGCCTATTGTACTGTGAAGGAGGACGGAGACGATCTGGTGATTACAGCGTATAATCAGCATGCGGCAGGGGAACGAGGTCTGGAAGGAAAAGTGATTGTCATAGACCCGGGACATGGCGGCAGCGATCCCGGCGCAATTGGGAAAGTGTTAGGTGTCACAGATGCCAATGTGGGACTTACGGTAGGCCAGAAGCTCCGTGACTTATTGGAAGCAGAGGGCGCAACCGTGATTATGACCCGTGACACCGATATTCGTGTGGGGCTGAATGACCGTCCAGCTATGGCCAATAAGGCAGAGGCTGATTTATTTGTCAGCATCCACGCCAACTCGACCACGCGCAGTGAGCCGAAAGGTATTCAGGTATATTATTATGCGCCCACCACCAATGCCAATCTGTATGCGCAGAGCTTTATTCGGAAAGATTTAGCAAGCCATGTGAGCAGTGCATTGCAAGCGACAACGGGTACCGGTTCTGTCGTGATGACGGCAAACTACGCGGTACTGCGGGAAAATGACAGACCGTCTATTCTGGTGGAAACCGGTTTCCTGAGTAATGCTGAGGAAGAAGCGCTATTGGCACAGGATTCCTATCGGCAAAAATTGGCCAACGGAATTTATCAGGGGATTTGTAATTATTTAGGACAGTATTGATTGAAGCTCTGAGATAGATTTCTTGCTGCAATACAGAATAAGATGGATTGGAATATATTTTTTCCATAGACGCAATGAATGATATTGCCACCATGGGGAAAGAGAAAATAACAAGTACGCTTTAGGCAGATAAGGTGTGTGATGGGGTTTATCATGGATGCGTTAAAGATTTTAAATGATAACTTTGAAGCAGAAAATCATAGTTTTTTATATTATTTACATGAAAAAGACTACTTTCATGAAACAGCTTTTGATGAATTGTGTAGCTGTATATCTTCATTGTGCTGTCTTTATCCACACGATGAAATAGTTTCTGCTCAGATTTGCTTTATTTATGGACAAGTGCTAAGGCATATTATTTATCATTTTGATCCCGGTGATTTGAGCCGAATTTCCAATTTACCTTCTACTTATAACGAAAAACTTGAAACCTTAGAGCGTATAGTTGCAGAATATTTTTCGAGTTGATCTAACTGCGCCGTGTATAAAATAAAAATCTCATAACTGGGGGACAGCGAAGCTCTAAAATGGCATTTTTGGTGCTGTGTGCCAAACAAAAACTTCAGACAACAAAACAGGCTAAATATCTCGCACTTTTTCTGTGCTTAATATTCAGCCTGTTTTGTTGTCTGCGTATAGCTCCTTGCAAACGATGCGGGATTTACATTGGGATTGTCAGGTGGGTGTAGTTTATCGCAGAGAAAATTGGAATAACTTGAAAGAAACGGTATTGAAACGTTTGCAGGAGAAATTAAAATAACGTATAATCTAGCGAAAGTGGAATTTTGTACTTAGAAATTATTTACTACAGCGGCGTTTCTGTGCTAAAATTTGATTAGGAAAATTATATTTTGTGAACAGAAAAGGAAAAAGAAAGAGAAAAGAGGGATTCCCTATGATTTTAGTCAAAGGCGGCCGAGTGATGGACCCGGCTACTGGCTGCGATGAAATCACAGATTTGATTATTGACGGCGAACATATTGCGCGCATTGGTTTTTTTATGCCGGGACCGGAATATGAAAAAATTATTCATGCGGAAGGGAAAATTGTAGCGCCGGGTTTGATTGACGTGCATGTTCATTTTCGCGATCCTGGGCTGAGCGACTTGGAGGACATTCATAGCGGCACGGCAGCTGCAGTGGCAGGGGGCTTTACGACGGTAGTCTGTATGGCCAATACCAAACCGGAAATGGACAATCCGGCGACGCTAGAGTATATTTTGCAGAAAGCAGCGCAGATGCCCATTCACGTGCTGCAGGCGGCTGCAGTTACTGAGGGACTGCAGGGTAGAGAATTGGTGGATATGGAGGAGCTTTTTGAACTGGGTGCGGTGGGCTTCAGCGATGATGGGCATGCTATTTCGGATACGTCGGTTATGCTGGAAGCATTAAAAAAAGTGAAAGAATTAGATTGCCCCATCAGTGTGCATGAGGAAGATGAAGTATTGATAACGGATCATGGCGTGAATAATGGACAGGTGGCTGAACAATTGGGCATGAAAGGCGCGCTGCACAGCGCGGAAGATGTATTGGTGGCCAGGGATTGTATGCTGGCTCTGCAAACCGGCGCCAAACTGCATATTCAGCATTTATCCTCGGGCAACTCAGTAGAGATGGTGCGCTTTGCTAAGAAGATGGGAGCCAATGTCACAGCAGAGGCGACGCCCCATCATTTTACGCTGACAGAGTCGGCAGTCATCACCCACGGCTCTTATGCTAAGGTGAATCCGCCGCTGCGCACTGCAGAGGACAAGAAAAAAATCATTGAGGGATTGCAGGACGGCACCATTGATATCATTGCCACCGACCATGCGCCGCACAGTGACGCCCGCAAGAAGAAAAAAACGTTGCAGCAGGCCTCCAGCGGCATGATTGGGTTGGAAACTTCCCTAGCGCTGGGGATTACCAAGCTAGTGCGGGAAGGGTATTTGCCCATGATGAAGCTTTTGGAGAAAATGACCATCAATCCGGCAAAGCTGTATCAGCTGCCAGGCGGACGGCTGGTAGAGGGTGGTCCCGCTGATTTGGTGATTTTTGACCCTGAAGAAAAATGGACGGTAAAAGATTTTTACTCCCGTTCCCACAATTCTCCTTTTGTGGGCGAGCGCTTGAGCGGTCGGGTGAAGTATACAATCTGTAAGGGAAATATTGTGTATCAGGATGGCATGGACTAAAGGAGGCTGGATGTATGGCGATTGTATTAAAAAATGAAGCTGTGGGAAAGGATTTCTACTTGTTGAAGGTAGCAGGCGATTATCCTGCAAGTATGGGACAATTCTGTATGCTGCGCGCGTGGGACGAGTATCCGGTGTTATCCAGACCCATCAGCATTTTTGACTGTGACACGGAAGGCATCAGTTTTTTATATAAGGTTGTAGGGCAGGGCACTGAATTGTTGGCGCAGTTGAAACCTGGTGACGAAGTGGATGTACAGGGTCCTTACGGAAACGGGTTTCCCACGGTGACAGGTAAGGTGGCGCTGGTAGGCGGCGGCATTGGTGTTGCGCCGTTATATTATACGGCGAAAACATTGAAGGCGCAGGGCTGCACAGTGGATTTATATCTGGGCTTTACAGAGGAAGCCATGCTGGAAGATGCTTATGGGGCTGTGTGCGACAAGATGACAGTGAATGTGGGCGGCTATGTAACAGATGAAATCAATCCGGCAGACTATGATGTGATTATGACCTGCGGACCGCAAATTATGATGAAGGTGCTGGCGGATAAGGTAAAGGGCACAGCAGCGCAGCTCTATGTGTCCATGGAAAATCGTATGGGCTGCGGCGTGGGCGCTTGCTTGGTGTGCAGCTGCAAAACCAGCAGCGGCAACAAAAAAGTCTGCAAGGACGGTCCGGTATTTAAGGCGGAGGAGGTATTCGGCGATGAATAGATTAGCAGTTGAATTTGCAGGAGTACCTTTCAAAAATCCTGTGGTGATGGCCTCGGGTACCTTTGGTTTCGGACGGGAATATGCACAGTTATTTCCCATTGAAAAATTAGGAGGGATTTCTTCAAAAGGGCTGACGCTGCACGCGCGCAGCGGGAATGAGGGCATCCGTATCTGGGAAACCCCTTCGGGAATTATGAATAGTGTGGGACTGGAAAACCCGGGCGTAGAAGGTTTTATTGCCAGAGATTTGGCTTGGGTGAACAGCCTTGATCTGGTGAATATCGTTAATGTGGGCGGTCACAGCATGGAGGATTATGTGCAGGCGGTGGAACGGCTCAACAAGGAACAGCTGGATCTTCTGGAACTGAACATTTCCTGTCCCAATGTAAAACAGGGCGGTATGAATTTTGGCGTGAAAACGGAAATGGCGGCAGAAGTGGTGCGCACCATTCGCAATGTGTGCAAGCATAAGTTGGTGGTGAAGCTTTCTCCCAATGCCGAGAATATTGTAGATTTGGCCAAAGCCTGTGAAGCAGAAGGCGCCGATGGGATTTCCCTGGTAAACACCTTTTTGGCTATGGCCATTGATATCAAGAAAAAACAGCCGGTATTCAACAACGGCTATGCTGGTTTGTCCGGTCCTGCCATTAAACCTATCGCGCTGCGCATGGTCCATCAGGTAAGCCATGCAGTACAGATTCCGGTGATGGGCTTGGGCGGTATCAGCACGTGGCAGGATGCCGTAGAATTTATTATGGCCGGTGCGACGGTGATTCAAGTAGGTACAGCCACCTTTATGAAACCAGATAAGGCGTTGGATATCATAGACGGCTTAGAGCGCTATTGTGAAGAGAACGGCATCCAAAATATTTCGGAAATCAGAGGAATTGTGTAAGTAAAAGTAAAATAGAAGGTGTGAAGATGCCACAAAGATTGCAGAAGCAGTCTTTGTGGCATCTTTTTTATATTAAATATTCTGGAGGATATGTTTTCATTGGAGTTTATTATCAGAGTAACTATGTACGATAAATTATTCAAAAATAAGCAGAATTGAGAAAAACGTATTAAGGCAATAAAGAATAACAATTATGTTTTATAAAGAAAACACTATAACATTTTTGTTATAGTGTGGAATGAGTTTTTGATATTTGACGGTAAATATATTCTAATATAATCTATATACATGGATCCATAATAATTATAAAAGGGTGATTTGATTGATTGAAAATATTGATAAAACAAAGTGTCTTGGTTGTGGATTATGTGTATTAAATTGTCCATTGGATGTTATAAGAATGGACTTAGACAAAAAGGCTCATATTATGTATCCTGATGACTGTATGACTTGTTTTCTTTGCGAAAGAATTTGTCCGGCAGGTGCTATCAATGTTCATCCATTTAAAGAAATATTGCCTGCGGTTTTTCCGAATATTATTTTTGAAAAAGGAGAATAATTATGCAAAATCTTTTAAATAAAACAGAATTTTTGACGACAGATGTTTTAATTATTGGTGGCGGTTCTTCTGGGATTTGGGCAGCAAATGAAATTAAAAAAAATAATAAAGAGATTTCCGTTACAGTTGTTGATAAAGGCCCTGAGAAATGGGGAGGATTGTTAGCTATGTCTGGAGGGGACCTAGATGCGGTTATTCCCGATGAAAGCGTAGAAGATTGGATGAGAGATATTGTATATTATTGGGATGGATTATGTGATCAGGAACTGGTGGAAAGAATGTTCACAGAATCTTACCAAAGGCTAAAAGATTATGAGGATATGGGATGTAAATTTTTATATGACCAAAATGGGAAATTGAAAGGTGTGCCGCAAAGAGGACTAAACTCCGTAAAACTTTATCTTGCGAAAGACAAAGGATGCGGCGGTGAACATATGGCACAGAGCATCAGAAAACGTGCGGAATTCTCAGGTGTTAAACAAATTGGTAGGGTTTTGGTTACGGATTTATTGGAGAAAGACAATAAAATTATTGGAGCTGTAGGCTTCCATACTATAAATGGAACATTTTATGTTTTCCAGACGAAAGCAGTTATTCTTGCTTGTGGACAGACAGGGTGGAAAACATCTTATATGAATAACACTTCTACTGGGGATTGGTTAAATATGTCTCTGCGCATAGGGGCTAAAGTAAAGAATTTTGAGTTTGGAAGGGTCTGGAATGTTCCAAAAGATTTTGCATGGGAAGGACAGACTACATTACTTCCTTTAGGCGCAAAGTTTGTAAATCAAGATGGGGAAGATTTTATGAAAAAATATTCTCCTATAGTAGGGGCAAATACAGATCCTCATTTTACCACAATTGGGATGGCATTAGAGTGTCGCAAAGGGCATGGTCCTATATATTTTGATGTAAGTAATTTGAAATTTGATGGGAATGAAGCAATTTTAAAGCCAAATCAGGGATGGCAATTATTAAACTATAATAAGTTGTGTAATTTAGGGATGGATTTCTTTAAAACGTCCAGCGAATGGTATCCTCAGCTAACAAATACATTTGGTGGTTTGGTCACAGATATTGATGGCGCCACGAATATAGCAGGGTTATATGCTGCGGGGACATGCCGAAGTTTTGAACCTGGTGTTTATATCGGTGGTTTGGCACTTTCAATTACTGCTACGATGGGTGTTTATGCAGGTAAAGCGGTGGTTCGCTATTTGGAAAGAGAAGCAGAATTTGTGCCAATTGATGAAAATGAAATAGAGAAAGCGAAACAAAGATTGGCAGGCTATATTAGCGATACAATTTCGATAACTCCTAAAAATGTTTTGGATTTAATTCGAGCAGCAATATTTCCTTATGATGTATCAATCATAAAAAATGAAAAAAGTCTTCAAAAAGCTATGGAAGAAATTCAAAGAATTAAAATGGATGTATTACCGAATTTGAAAGCAAATGACGCACATACGCTGCTTAAATTAATGGAAGTAACCAATATTTTGACCACATCGGAATTGTATTTAACAGCGTCTCTGTTACGGAAAGAAAGTAGGGCCGGACATTATCGTGAAGATTATCCAAATAAAGATGAGCAAGGTGGCTTATCTTGGATTATTTTATCAAAAACGGATGATGTGATTACTGTGGAAACGGAAGCACTTCCCTTAGAAAAATATAAGTATCCAATAAACGGGTATTATTCTGATTGCTTTGATTTTTCAAAATAGTATATGAGGAGGGTTACAAATGGAAAAGTTAAATCAAAAATATTCATGGAAACAGATAGCTGCTTGGGTTCTTACAATTGGCTTGCCGATTATGATTTTAATGATTCCAGAAAATGAATATCTGAATGGGCAAATGAAAATATATCTTGCGATCAGTATTGGCGCTATAATTACTTTTGTATTTGAAAATATAAATATGACAGCGGTTTCTGTTTTGCTTCCATTTTTGTATATTATTTTTGCCAAGGTACCTGCGCCATCAGCTCTAGGTGCCTGGCTCAGTCCAATTCCGTGGTTTATGCTTGGTGGTATGTTATTGGCGGCAGTACTGGAACGAATTGGGCTGTTAAAACGGATAGCGTATAAAATTGTTTTGAGTTTAGGTGCCACTTATAAAGGCATCATTTGGGGTATGGGAATAGCAGGATTAATTTTGTATTTGTTCCTGCCTGGAAATACGGTTGTTCCTATGGCTGCACTGGCATATGGTGTTTGTAAGGCTTTGGGATTAACCCAGGGAAAAGCCTCTGCTGGAATTACTTTATCAGCCGGTGTTGCAGCAATTGTTCCGCATTTTTTCATATATAATTCTGATTTTGCTACAATAGAGGGCTTAATCACAGGATTAACCGGTCCATTAAATGTAAGTTATATTCAGTATATTTTTGAGAATTTGGCAGCTGTTCCAATGTATTTTTTACTTCTGTATTTGATTACAGTAATATTTAAGCCGGAAGTTACTTTAAATAGTAAAAAGTATTTTGAAAATGAATATCAGAAAATGGGGTCGATGTCTCAAGATGAAAAGAAAGCAATCGGTGTCTGCCTGATTTTGTTAATCTTGGTTTTAACAACGAATATCCATCATGTGAGTGCTATGTATTGTTTTACAATTGTGCCGATTATGTTATATTTCCCATTTGTTAATGTGGCAGAACCAGATGATTTCAAAAGAATTAACTATCCGTTACTGTTATTTGTAGCCGCTTGTTTAAGTATTGGAAATAGTGCCACAGGGGTTGGCATGGGTGAATTACTGGAGAAAATATTCACGCCAATTGTTCAGGGCCAAAGTATTATGACTGTATTTCTAGGTACCTATGTTGGTGCGACGTTGATGAATTTCTTGATGACGCCTATGGCTATTATGGCTGCATTTTCAATGCCTTTGACACAAATTTTTATGGTGATTGGAGTGGAGCCGACAGCTTTTGTGTATTTCTTTATACATTCTTTGAGCGCCATTGTCTTGCCATATGAAGTAGCATTATGGTTGATTTTTTACTCTTTTGGGATGATCAGCATGCGCGACTTTACAAAATATATGATAGTTATCTCTGTTGTAGATTTTGTGTGGGTATTTGCGATTATGCTTCCTTATTGGAAACTTGTAGGATGTTTGATGCTCTAAATTTAGAAGAGAGTGTTTATGAAGGGAAAGAGAGGTAAATTTTTATGCCGCCTTTTATTGAAAAAGAAAAATGTATAAATTGTACGTACTGTGCAGAAATATGCCCTTTAGATGTAATAAAAGTGGAAAATGGAGATGTAGTTGTCAAATATCCAGAGGAATGTTGGCATTGCTTAGCGTGTCAGGTAGATTGTCCGGCACAGGCAATCGTAATGCGTTATCCATTGTCACATATGTTATTGCATTTAGAAATTTGCAAGGAAACGGAGATGAAGTTAGGTGATTAAACTATGCGATACTATTGTTAAAACAGAAGTTTTGATTGTAGGCGGCGGTGTAGCTGGCTTACAGGCTTCTATTGCAGCAGCTGAAAATGGCGCTAAGGTGCTGGTTGTAGAAAAAGCAAATACGTTGCGTTCTGGGGCAGGCGCGATGGGGAATGATCATTTTATGTGTTATATTCCACATATTCATGGTGACGATATAGATCTTGTGATGAAAGAGATTGGGCAAACCATGGAAGGCTTTGGCAATGACTGGAATCTAATGCGTAATATGATGCAGCGATCGTTTGAACTGGTGCAAAAATGGGAATCTTACGGGATTACGATGCGTCCTACCGGAGAATACGTTTTTGAAGGACATTCAATTCCTGGTAATCAAAGGTATCATCTAAAATTTGATGGGAAAAATCAAAAAAATGCTTTAACAAACGCAGCAAAAAAGTCCGGTGTCGAAATTATGAATAAAGTAATGATCAATGAGATCTTACAGGATGATGAAGGAAATGTTGTTGGTGCATTAGGAATCAGAATATCGGGTGTAGAACCGGAAGTTATCATTTTTCAGGCAAAGGTTGTGATGTTAGCCACGGGGGAAACTACCAGGTTATATCCTGGAGTTAATCCGGCCTATTTATTTAATGTAAATGGATGTCCGGCTAATACAGGAGCCTTTATCATGGGATATCGTCTTGGCGCTAAGATTGTGAATGCAGATCTGCCTTATGTGCATTGTGGTCCCAAATTTTTTGCCAGATCAGGGAAAGGTACATGGATTGGCGTAATTTCCGATGTGAAGGGAAAAGCAGTTGGCCCATTTATAGGAAAACCCTCCAGAGAGTTGGGTGATCCCACCGCTGAAATTTGGACAAGTGTATTCAAAGATCGTTTAAAAGATGGGACAGGTCCTACTTATATGAACTGTACTGAGGTCAGTGATGAGGATTTGGAACATATGAAAAGGGCTTTTGTTTCAGAAGGTATTTCCGGGTTGACGGGTTTTATGGAACAGTATGGGATAGATTTGCGGAAAGATATGATAGAATTTGGTACTTATGAATACCAATTGTATTTTCGAGGTCTGGAAGTAGATCAATGTAGTATGACGAATGTAAAAGGGCTTTTTGCAGCGGGCAGTCTGTGCGGGAATCTGCGTGGCAGCGTTACGAATGCAGCTGTTATGGGACAAATCGCCGGCGAGAATATGGCGAAAATGGCAAAAGAGTTAAAAGAGAGAACAATAACACATAGTCATTCAGTTATACAAGAAAAAATAAAACTTTATTCGCAGTTCTTAGAAAGAAGGAATGGTGCTGTCTGGAAAGAGGTCAATGCAACATTACAGCAAATCATGAACGATTATGTAGGCATGAATGTAAGGTCAGAAACAATGTTTTATGCAGCGTATAAATATGTTACCGATTTGCAGAGATATGCACAAGAACAGTTAAAAGCAGAGAACTCCCATGAATTAATGAGATGTTTAGAGGTTTTAGATTTATTGGAATTGGCGAAAGTAGTAATTCTGGTATCCAATAATCGTAAAGAAAGCAGACCTCCGTGTCATTTGCGTACGGATTATACTTATACAAATCCTCTATTAAATGATAAGTTTCAGACAATTTGGAAAGATACTAATGGAATCCATATGGAGTTCCGAAAACAAATTTTATAAAAGATGTAGTTCATTTTTTATAAAATGTTTGGAAATAGGCTTCGATAGACATACAGAGCTGGGATTCTGCAGCAGTAAGAGAGATATTTTCTTTTTTCAGAAAACCAAATTGACAAGGTAAGGTAAAATTTTGAACGTTTAATATTTTTTGTTGTTTATCAGGAGTGACAGTCGCATTCGTTTCCAGGATGCTTAGGCGAGGCGCCAAAGAAAAAACAGGATTTTCGTATATATATTGCTGAAAATTCCAGTAATTATTGATAGAAATGATATTTTGAGTATAACCATGATTTTGCAAAAAACGGAGTTCAGATGTTTTTTTAGATGCAGAAATAAATTGATACTCAAATAATTCCTCAATTTTGACGGATTCTCGAGAAGCAAGCGGATGATTGTGCCCAACCACGAAGCAAAGAGTGTCTGAATAGAGAACATTAAAGCTAATTTGGTGTTTCAAACAATCTGTTTGAAAAGATGCGATACGAATGGGGTCTACACAGCTCAAAGCAAAGCGGATTTTCTGCGTATGCAGTAAGTCAAGCAAGGAAAAAAAATCTTCTTGTAAAATATTGAGCTGTAAAGAAAGATTTTGTTCTTTTAATTTGTTGGCACTATTTGTAATAATCATATTGCAATGCGTAGAAGAAGTGCCAATCGTGATCACATGGGATGCCGGTAAAGAGAGGTTTGTCTTAATTGAAGCTATGTCATTTTTTAATTGAAGCATGGCTTTAGCCTTTTCAAGGACCAGTTTTCCTTCTTCCGTAAGCAAAATATGGGTACCAGTGCGTTTTATCAATTGGAACCCCAGTTCTGTTTCTAAATCTTTTATGGCACGACTGATTGAAGGCTGTGCGATGTATAGCGCTTCCGCAGCCTTTGAAAAAGAACCATATTTATCAATTGCAACAAAGTATTCAAGTTGATTTAAACGCATCTGCATCCCTCCATTAAGATACATTGTAATATAGATATACAACAATTGCAACTGTTCGTAACGGTGGTGGAAATGATGCGGGACAAGCAGCTATATAAAAAGAGAGGGATATCGAAAATGAAATATATTGTAACAGGCGTGGATGGACAACTTGGCAGACGTGTAGCTCAAAATATGCTGGATCATGTTGACGGAAATGCATTAATTTTTACAGCCCCCAATTTAAATCGTATTCCAAGGGAAGTATTAAATAAATGGAAAAGTGAAAGGGTGGAGATTAGAGAAGGAAACTATGATGACAAGGAAGGTTTGCAGAAAGCGTTTGATGGCGGGACAAGAATCTTTTTTGTTTCAAGTGTTTTAAATGGAGCGCAACGTGTTGCACAACACAAAAATGTAATCGATGCATGTGAGGCTGCAGGGGTACGGCATATTACGTATACTTCGTTTTTAGGAGCAAATCGAGCAGGATATAATCAGTATGTTTTGCCAGATCATAGAGCAACAGAAAAATACCTGACGGAAAGTGGCGTAGAGTATAACATTATGAGAAATAATTTGTATATGGAAAATTATTTGACAACATCTGTTATGTTGGCTATGTTGAGCAATAATGTGTGGGGAACGACTGCAGGAGAAGGGAAAGCTACTTATATAGCGAAAGATGATAGCGCTGCGTGTGCAGCAGCATTGCTTTTAGGAAATGGTGAAAAAAATACCGGATATGATTTGACGAGTTTAAATCCGGTTAGCCAACGAGAGATTTGCGCTATGATTAGAGAAAAATCACAGATAGATTTTAAATATGTTCCCATGAATAGTGATGAATATTATCAATATTTAGATGCATTAAATATTCCCAGAACAACTGACGGTGATACATCTAAAGCTCCTGTTTTATGGTGCAGCAATGATATGGTAACCAATGAAGCGGGAATAGCGGAAGGACAAATGGGGATTATATCTCATGATGTAGAAAAACTATTGGGCAGAAAACCGTTAGAGGTAGCAGATCTCCTGGAACGCTATAGTTATATTTGGAAGGAGAAAGTAGATCACTGGTCAAAAATTTGAGCTTGGAGGTTATGATGAGCAATTCGCTCTTGTGCAAGCTATCCCAGGCGGTATGAAGCGCTATTGTGAAGAGAACGGCATCCAAAATATTTTGGAAATCAGAGGAATTGTGTAACCGATAAAAAATCATATGGAAATAGAGAAAACCGCTGCAAAAGTGATGAAAGTAGCTTTTGCAGCGGTTTTTTGTGTGAGTTAAGGTTTTCCCGCTGATAGCGGTCTATTTCTGTAAGCATTTTTGGCAATAGGATGGGGCACTATCATTATATAATTAATTTATAACCTTCTATAAAATGCCTGCAATTGTTAAGTGCAGAATATATCGTATATAATAAATTTATAAATAATAAGCGCTTATTGATGAACTTGTAATTGAATTATTTTAAGAAATGAACTGCAAAGGGGTTAAAAGTTATGGGTAGAAATTCCGTTGAGAAAGGGTTAAAGTTTGGCTGTTCTCCGGCATATGTGGTAAACAGTGTGATTACACTGGCGATTATGATTGGATTTAAGTATGTTGTACCGGCGGCAGAGCCGCTGACTCCTCTGGGAGTGGAAATTTTGGGTATCTTTTTGGGTACGCTGTATGGCTGGTTGATTGTTGGTGATGTGGTGTGGCCCAGCGTGGCTTGTCTTGTATTTTTAGGACTCAGTGAGTACACGACGGTGACCGGTGCGTTTGCCAGCGGTTTTGGCAACAATACCGTATTGTTGATGCTGTTTTTCTTTCTGTTCACGAATATTATCAACTCGGCGGGAATTATTGAGTATGTGGCGCAGTGGATTGCTACCAGAAAGTTTGCTTACGGGAAACCGTGGATGCTGTCCTTTTTGCTGATGATTGCAGCAATCGTTTCCTTTTTTATGGTTTCCGCTACGGCGGCCTGCCTGGTAATGATTCCGCTGATTAAAAGTATTGCGCTGTTGTATGGTTTCAAGCCCGGCGATAAGTGGCCCATGCTGATGATGGGCGGTCTGGTTTATGTGGGAAGTACCAGTTATTTGATTTTGCCATATAAATCACTGCCGCTGATCGTATTTGCCAGCTATGAATCTACCACAGGACAGAGCATCGCTTATGGTCCGTATATGTTTGTAATTTTTGTTTCTACTGTAGTGGCGTTGGCCCTGTTCCTTCTGGCCTGCAAATTTTTGTTCAAGCCGGACGTTTCCAAGATTACCAATTGTGAGATCCAGTTTGACAAAAAGGCGGAACTCAGCGCGCATCAGAAATTTGTATTTGTGTATTTCATTGTTGTGCTGGCGCTTCTGATTATTCCTAATGTACTGCCCGCTTCTCTAGGTTTGGTGAAGCTTTTGAAAAGTATCGGCAATACGGGAATTTTGGCCATTGCCGTGGTGTTCTACGTGGCATGTCAGTTCCAGGAAGGGCTGCATACTATGAATCAGGTCTTTGCGAAAAATATTTCCTGGAATATTATTTTTCTGCTGGCGGCGGCTATGGCTATTTCCGGCGCATTCACTGCAGAAAGCACAGGGATTTCTCCTTGGATGTCCGGCGTGGTGACTCCTATTGTGGCTGGAAAGAGTCCGTTCGTGTTTATCGTGCTGGTCTGCATCATCAGTTGCGTGCTGACAAATCTGGCCAACAATCAGGCAGTCTGTGCAATCTTTACGCCGATTATCTTGTCTATCGGTATGGCCTTTGGCGCCAACCTGCCTACTTTGGTTGCTTGTATGATGGCAGCCTGCAATGTGGGAATGATCACGCCTCCAGCCAGTGCCACAGGCGCGTTACTGCATGGCGACAAGGAATGGGTTCCGGGAAAATCGGCTTATACCTACGGCTTGATTTACAGTATGTTTAATTTGTTCAATGCAATTTTCATTATCTATCCGTTGGGTTGCCTGTTTATGTAAAGGCATGGTGATATATCAAGTATTCCAGAGCGGGATAGGAACGATTCCTGTCCCGCTTTTATAACAAACGCACAAAATAGTAGGCGTGTTATAAATTTTACTGAATAACAAGCTATAAAAAGGTAAACTTATGCAAGAAAAAATTACTGTGTTATAGTGGATTCAGACAAGAAAAAATTTTAAAACGAGTAGAAAAAGGAGTGCATAAATTATGACAAAACCAGCTTACAAAGAGAAATATCCCCATATGTTTGAGCCGTTGGTCATCAAACGGGGAAAACGTGAGGTCGTATTTAATAATCGCGTTATGATGTCTCCGGTAGGCATCGTAGCTACTGGCGGCGGCGCTGACAACGGACGCATCAATGCTTTTGGCGTTGATTACTGGACAGGAATTATCCGCGGCGGATTTTCCTCTGTAGCACTGCCTATGGAGATTCCGGCAGAGGGCGCTCACGCCGGCGTGTTTAACATGGACCCAGAACAAGTCAACTACATGAACATGCATTTACTGCAGCGTTCTGTGCATGCGTATAACGGCAAAACTTTTGCGGAGCTGATTCATGGTGGTCGCTGTATGGTGGCCAAGAATCTGGAATTGAAAGCTGCCGCAGATTCGGAATATCAGGGCCGACATGTAAAAGGCATGGACAAGGAGGATATGGAAGAGGTGCTTCAGCTTTGCCGTGAATTTGCCAGTCAAGCCAGACGCTCTGGGTTTGATGGCATCATGGTACATATGGCCCATGGATGGTTGTTCCATGATTTCCTCTCGCCTATCACCAACACCCGTACCGATGAATTCGGCGGCAGCGTAGAAAACCGTTGCCGATTCCCAATCATGGCTTTGAAGGCAATTCGCCAAGTCATTGGCGATGATCTGATTATTGAGCTGCGCTTAAATGGTAATGATGAAATGGAAGGCGGTATTTTGCCCGAGGATGCAGCACAGCAGGTATTGCTGCTGCAGGACTATGTGGATATGATTCACATCACCTGCGGTACCCGTGTAGACGTAACCAGCCGTCCCAAAATGCATCCGACCAATTATTGTCCGACAGAGCACAATGCTTACGCCAGCGAAATTATCAAAAAGACACCGGGCGTACACATTCCTATTGGTGTGGTAGGTGCAATCAGTGATCCGGAGCGGACAGAAAAGCTGCTGGCCGATGGCAAGGCGGATTATGTATTGATGGCGCGGGCTGCCATTGCCGATAATAACTGGGTCAATAAAGTAAAAGAAGGCCGTGAGGAGGATATTCGTCCTTGTCTGCGCTGCCTGTACTGCTTAGACCATGGCCGCAGAAAAGCTAAGGTGAGCGGGAAAGAGCTGGCTATGGCCGCAGAAGTGAGTTTTGACCGCCGCTGTGTGGTCAATCCATTGTCCATGCAGGGCATCAGCAAAAAAATGTTTCCTGCTCCGCTGCGCAGCAAAAAAGTAGCTGTCATCGGTGGTGGCGTGGCTGGTATGAATGCAGCTTTGAGTGCTGCCGATCGCGGTCATGACGTTACCATCTTTGAAAAATCCGAAAAACTGG
This sequence comes from uncultured Peptococcaceae bacterium, assembly GCA_910585405.1. Lineage (GTDB taxonomy): Bacteria > Bacillota > Peptococcia > Peptococcales > Peptococcaceae > UBA7185. The sequence continues at coordinate 32,916 of CAJUDO010000014.1, forward strand.
GCGGGCAGGCTTTGCTCTCCGACGTGATGTGGTTCAAAAAGGAAATGAAAGCCTACCATGAATGGCTGGAACGGCAGGTAAGAAAGCATCCTCGTATCAAATTGATGATGCATACAGAAGCAACTCCAGAGATGATTTCAGATCTAGATCCAGACGCGGCGATTATTGCGGTCGGTGCAGAGCAGATTGTACCGCCTATCCCCGGTGTGGAAAAAGCAGTTATGGCTTTTGATGTATTCGGCAATGAAGACCAGCTAGGTAAAAAGGTAGCTATTATCGGCGGCGGTGATATTGGCTGCGAGCTGTCTATTCATTTATCCGGTTTGGGTCATGAATGCGCTGTGATTGAAATGAGCCATTATCAGGCTGGCAACGCTGAATTGACAGAGCGGATGTCCATTTTGCAATGGATGGAAAAGGAACATGTCAATACGCTTCTGGATACCCAGGCACTGGAAATCACGGATACTGGTGTGCGCATCAAAAATGCTGACGGGGAATCTATGTTGGAAGCAGATAGCGTAATTATCTGTACAGGCACTAGAGCTTTGACAAACATCAGAGATACTTTCCGCGATGTGGCTTTTGATGTCATCAACATTGGGGACTGCAAAAAGGCTTCTAATATGCAGCATGCTATTGAAAGCGGATTCGATGCAGGATATATTCTCTAAATTTTAATATGAGGTTTTGAAAAACAGAGAGGACTATCATGGGGAGCGAGTATGCGCAGATTATCGTGATAGTTCTTTTGTTTTTGTGTTAAAATGAGAAGTATGATATGATAAAAAATTGAAATGGGCGAAACCATATGAGTATAAAATTTTCTGGAAAGAAGGGATGTTTATGCGCTTAGAACAGTTGAAATATCTGATAGAGGTTGCCAATTGCAAATCCATTAATAAAGCTGCGCAAAATTTGTATATCACCCAGCCGGCTTTGAGTATCGCCATCAATTCACTGGAGGAGGAATTGCAGTATCCGCTGCTGAAACGCACCAAAAAAGGTGTGCTTCTGACAGAGGACGGTGCCCGTGTGCTACAGGAGGCCCAAATGGTGTTGAATACCATCCAGAATTGGTACTTGGCCAAATCCGAGCAGGAATATGAATTGGATGGTGTGGTGCATATTCAGGCCATTCCTTCTATCTGCGTGGCTATGTCCAACACCTTAATTTTTGAGTTGCAGAAAAAATATCCCAAACTATCGGTGTTCCTCCACGAAAAAACACCGCAGCATATGGTGGAAACCATTGCCAACGGTGCGGTGAATATAGGAATCGTATCCTATTTGCAGGACAAGGAGAAAAAGCTGCTGCAAAAGGCAGAACAAAATGATTTACATGCGGAGAAACTGGCGGAGGATGAACGATGCATTATGCTGAGCGCCAAAAATCCCCTTTCCCAAAAAGAAATATTGACGAAAGAAGATTTGAGCCAGCTGACCTTGGCATATTATTCTGACTTGACAGATAATATCTCTGAATTTTATCGGAAATTTTTTAATCCAGAGCGTTGTTTCCGCTTAAACAGCCGGGAAAGCATTTTGCAGCTAGTGGCTGAAGATGGTGCCGCCGCGGTATTTCCAGAAAAAACTACAAGAAGCAGTTATTTTATCAAAAACGGTTTGATTCGTCCGGTACCGGCAGAGGACTTGGACACCAAAATTTCGTATTATCTGCTGTATCCAGATCTGAAAACCATGTCGGTCAATGAAATCCGCATGCTGGATATTATCCGCGAGCAGTTTTCCTGCTGCCTGACAGAGGGCAGAGGCTGCGATTGTGATGTATAGAGGTGCATTATGAATGTATCATATTGTGTACCAGTGGCAATTATTATAGAAAAACGGCGATTCCTGTACAAATTTGTGTGAAAGGTTATAAAAGTTACTGAATAATGCACTATAAAAAATGAAACTTATGCAAACTAATGATATTGTGCTATGCTATATATAAATAATGAAAATATAAAGAGAAACCCGGGACAGTATCAATATCTTTTCATTTCAAACTCAAACTTTGAACGCTGTCTGCCTTTGGCAGGCGGCGCAAACAGAGATACCTTGCTTGTATGTGAAATTAAAAAAGGGAGCGAATGAAATGAAACCAACCTATAAAGAAAAGTATCCGCATCTGTTTGAACCCATGTATGTAGGAAAAAACAAAGTCCGTTTTAATAATCGTGCCTGTATGGCGCCCATCGGCTCTATTGCCACCGGCGGCGGGGAAAGCAGCGAAGGCCGCATTACTCAAAATGGGATCGACCAGGCGATGAATTATATCCGCGGTGGATTTTCCACTGTGGCATTGCCTATGGAAGTGCCCATTGACGGCGGCCATGAACATATGTTTAACTTAAATCCCAAAACCTGTAACCAGATGAATTTTCACCTGCTGCAGCGCTCCGTACATGCCTACAGAGGCTTGACCTTCGCCGAACTGCTGCACTGCGGGCCGTTTGTCAATCTGCCCGATTATCCCAGACTGGGCGCCGATACCTATGTGACCAGCGGGTATCAGGTAAAAGCAGCCACATTGGAGGATATGAAAGGCATTTGCGATTTATTTGCCCAGTATGCTGTGTGGGCTAAGATTGCTAGATTTGACGGTCTGATGATTCACATGGCACATGGCTGGCTGTTTAATCAATTTTTATCGCCGCTGACCAACCACCGCACCGACGAATTCGGCGGCAGTGTGGAAAACCGTTGCCGTTTCCCCATGATGGTCTTGAAAGCAATCCGCGATGCAGTGGGTGACGATTTGTTAATCGAGCTGCGCTTGAACGGCAATGATGAAGTAGAAGGCGGCATTCTGCCTGAGGATGCGGCTCAGCAGGTGCTTCTGCTTCAGGAATATGCTGATATGATTCACATTACCTGCGGACATCGTGTAGATGCGCTGTCCCGTCCCAAACAGCATCCCAGCAATTTCTTCCCCATGGCGCACAATGCCTATGCCAGCGAAATTGTCAAGAACACTCCTGGCGTGAAGATTCCTATCGGCGTAGTAGGCGCTGTGTATACGCCGGAAGTAGCCGAAGAAATCTTAGCAAAAGGGCAGGCAGATTATATTTTGATGGCCCGTTCTGCTATGGCGGATCCGGAAATCATCAAAAAAGCAAAAGAAGGCAGAGAAGATGAGATTCGTCCTTGTCTGCGCTGCAACTACTGCATGGATCACGGCCGTCGGGAAGCGCTGACCACCGAATTACACTTGTTGAGCCATCCCAGCTATGATCGCCATTGTGCGACCAATCCGTTGGCCTTCCAGAGCTTGTCTAAGCGGGATTTCCCGCCAGCAGAACGGGTAAAACGGGTTGCAGTTATCGGCGGCGGCGTAGCCGGTATGGAAGCGGCCATCAGTGCGGCTGATCGGGGGCACGAGGTCGTTCTGTACGAAAAAACTAACAAACTGGGTGGTCAGGCATTGTTATCCGACGTCATGCCATTCAAAAAGGAAATGAAGCTGTTCCATGAATATTTGGAGCGGCAGGTGAAAAAACGCCGCAATATTGTGGTGATGATGAATACCACTGCAACCCGCGATATGATTGACGAGCTGGACCCTGACGCTGTGATTGTAGCAGTCGGTGCAGAGCAGATTGTGCCGAAGATTCCTGGTGTAGAAAAGGCCACGATGTCCTTTGATGTGTTTGGCAACGAAGATAAAGTTGGCCACAAGGTTCTGATTGTGGGCGGCGGCGATATCGGCGTTGAGCTGGGGATTCATCTGAATCAGCTGGGCCATGAAAGCACCATCGTGGAAATGGGCCATTTTATCGCGCCAAAAGCACAACTCACCGAGCGGATTTCCTATCTGGAAGTGATAGAGCAGGAAAATGTTGCGACTATGGTAGATACTGCCTGTGTGGAAATCACCGACAAAGGCGCTTATGTAGAAAATGCAGACGGCAAACAGTTTATCGAAGCAGACACCGTGATTATCTGCGTAGGCACCAAAGCTTTGGCAGAAGAACGGGATAAATTTATTGACGTAGCCTTTGACGTGATTAACGTCGGCGACTGCGTAAAAGCCTCCAGCATTGTGCATGCCGTACACACCGGCTTTGACGCTGGCTTGACAATTTAGAACATTTTTGCGACAGTGAAAAACCAGCCATACTGCACCGAGAACATCGGATTGGCGCAGCATGGCTGGTTATTTTTTATGCATAAGGATAGCGTAGAAAAATGTTTCACTTTTGAAAAGTAGTTTTCATGCGCAACTCTGGCGAGATCTTCATTTTTGCAGTCTATAGAGTGGGTTCCTCGGTCAAGGGCTTCAACGATAAGATGATACTTTTATTTTTGTCCAGCATCATTTCACATTGCCAGGTAAAGTCAGGGGAGTTATTCCACAGTGTATCACGGAAGCACACAGACAGTGTCGCTGTCAGTGGTTCTTCAAGGGGAAGTAAATCCTGTGCCTGCACATCTGTGTGACCAGACTGTTCAAGCATTTCCACATATCTATTACCGGGCAGGCCCTGCACCTGATAGTTCACAATCTTTCGCAGTCCATCCTCTTTTTGATAGAGTAACGAAAATTGGGTGCGCAGCGCAACGTATAGTTCTTCCTGAGCAGTCTTTCTGTCTGATTGCAGTATCACATAATCAATATTACCTGTGATATGATACAAACCATCTTCGTCAATTTCGTATTCAGTCAGATAGATGTGCGCGCCTGTATGTTTATCAAACCGTATCAATTGCTCTTTTCCTAAATAGAGCGGCTCCGAGATAACCCCTTCTTGCATTTTTTCGTTTCCTACGGAAAATTCGCTTACTTTCGATTGAGAATAACAGGAAGTCATGGTTAATGCAATCACAATAAAAGTGATGATAGGGTACAAAATTTTTCTTGTCTTGCTATGCATAGCTTCTCCACCTCCACCTATATCGTAACATATCCAGTATGATGTTTGAATAATTTTTTGTATAAACGTGAAACATTTGCAAAATTGAAGACAGTAACACTGTGCAGCAAATTGGTGCAGAGTTCGTCATTTACAGATACGAAGTATTTTATCAATTTGGGATAGTATCTTTTTATTATCGTATCACGTATTCTATTTTGCAAAAAAAGAAGGAACGCTGCAAAACCGAGAGAGTTCAGAAACTTTCTGTTTTGCGGCGTTCCTTTTTATGTGCAGCAGAGCTGACTACATTGCATTGACCATTTTTGTTAAACGAGATTTTTTGTTCGCTGCGTTGTTTTTATGCAGAATCCCTTTGGATGCTGCTTTGTCAATTGTCTGTACAGCAACCTTTAATGCTGCTTTTGCTGCTTCTGCGTCGTTTGCTGCGACAGCAGTTTCAACACCTTTGATGGTGGTTTTTACTTTAGACATAGCGCTTTTGTTTCTTAATGTGCGCACTTTAGCGATTTGGGCACGCTTAGCTGCAGATTTGATGTTAGCCAAGATAGTCACCTCCTTCGGTTAGTTCAAAAAAACGGGAACAGGACGGGTTTCCCGTTGTATTTACCATATGCAAAGATTTGCTGGAAAATTTAACAGATAATATTCTACCATGCAGCAAAAAAAAAAGCAAGAATAATCGCTGCAATTCCCGCATATATATCAATATAAAAATTTTACAGCATAAAAAATTTACAGCGGAAAAAGGACGAGTATTATGTTTCAAAATTGGCAAGGAAGAGTGCGGCGTGTGTTGCCCTGGCTTCTTTTGGCGCTGATGCTTTCCGGATGCGGCAGTGGTCTGTGGCAAGCAAGTGGACTGGCTGAGGGGGAGGAGCAACAGTGGGAGCAATGGCTGTTGGAAGGTTGGAGTTTGGGCGGGCAGGATGGCAGTATGTCGGCTCTGTTGTGGCAATTTTTATGCGGTACGGTGCCTACCAATCCCTATGGGCAGCTTGCCAGCGGGATGCCGGGTGTGTCAGGTGCAGCGGGACATATCGTAAACGTGGTGACAGAGGAAGAAGCTTTCTATGCGGCGGCGTTAGTGCCGGACCAATGGCAACATCGCTTTGAGAAGGTAAAGGAGCTGACGGTGTCGGAGGATGTGCAGGTGATTCTCTACCACACTCATAATGCGGAAACCTATGTGCCTGATGCCGGTGTGAGTAAGGTGAATGGACAAAACGGCGGTGTGGTACAGGCTGCCGATGTGTTTCAGGCGGCACTGCAGCAGAAGTATGGCATTCGCACGGTGCACAATACGACGCTGCATGATTATCCCAACTGGAATCGAGCCTATCAGAATTCTTTGATTACAGTACAGCAGCTGCTGCAGGCTAATCCTAATGTGAAAGCAGTGTTTGATATTCATCGCGACGCTGGATTTACATCGAAAAAGCCTACGACTACGATGATCAACGGCAAGAGCGCGGCGCGCATCATGCTGGTGATTGGGGGCAATCATGAAAACTGGCAGGAAAATCTGGCCTTTGCCCGACAGCTGGAAACAAAATGTAATGAGCTATATCCGGGACTTTTGCGGGATCATATTCATATTCGAGAGACTGGACGCTACAATCAGCAGGCCAATGGGCATAGTGTGTTGTTGGAAATCGGTTCAGACCTCAATACACAGGAAGAAGCAAATTATGCATTGGAATGCTTTGCGCAAGTTGTCTATGAAGTACTGCAAACATAGGATAGGAAAGGTTTTGCCGGTTTGCTTGTGGGAGAACGGCGATGAATATAATTTCATTGCTGTTTTTTCTATATATCTTCTATATATAATATATAAAAAATTGTCTGAAAAAATGAAAAAAAAGCATTGCAAAAGACAAAAAAACATGTATTATATAATACAAGATACTTTTCACGACAGATATAGTACAGAAAAGTGTATGACAATTTTAAGGGGGAAAATCTCATGATGAAAAAGAAGATTGCGCTGGGCCTGATCTTTGCAATGGGTTTGACCATGTTTGCAGGCTGCGGCGGGGACAAGCAACAGGACAACAATGCTGACAACAACAATGCAGGCGGCGAAGTTGCAGCGATTAAAGTAGGGGGCACAGGCCCACTGACAGGCGGTGCTGCTATTTATGGGAATGCTGCAAAGCAAGGTGCTGAAATTGCACTGGAAGAAATCAATGCAATGGGCGGTTTGCAGTTTGAACTGCGCTATGAAGATGACGCACACGATGCTGAAAAAGCTGTAAATGCATATAACACCTTGAAAGACTGGGGTATGCAGATTTCTTTAGGTTCTGTAACCTCCACACCGGGGATTGCAACTTCCGCAGAAAACTTCAATGACAGAATTTTTGCTCTGACCCCATCTGCCTCTGCTACCAACGTGACAGAAGGAAAAGACAATGTATACCAGATGTGCTTCGCTGACCCGAACCAGGGTTCCGCTTCTGCACAGTACATTTTCGACCAGAAGCTGGGCGAAAAAATTGGTATCATTTATAAAAATGACGACGCATATTCCTCCGGAATTTATGCAACCTTCCAGGCAAAAGCAGAAGAACTGGGTCTGAAAATCGTTTCTACCAGCACATTCACCACTGACAGCCAGAATGACTTCTCTGTACAGCTGAGTGAAGCGAAAAATGCAGGTGCTGATTTGCTGTTCCTGCCAATGTACTATGATGCAGCTTCTCTGATTCTGACCCAGGCTGACGGCATGGGCTATGAACCAAAATTCTTCGGTGTTGACGGTATGGATGGTATCTTGACCTTGGATGGTTTTGACACTTCATTAGCTGAAGGTGTAATGCTGTTGACTCCATTCTCTGCTGACGCAGATGATGAACGTACAAAGAACTTTGTACAGAAATATCAGGAACGGTACAATGAAGTACCAAACCAGTTCGCTGCTGATGGCTATGACTGCATTTATGCACTGTATCAGGCTTGCACCGCTGCTAATGCCACCGCTGACATGACTGCGGAAGAACTGAACGATCTGATGATTGAACAGTTCTCCAGCATGACCTTTGATGGTCTGACTGGTGAGGGCGCTACTTGGAATACAGATGGACAGGTAAGCAAGGATCCAAAAGGTATGGTAATCGAAAACGGCGTATATGTAGGTCTGTAATCAATAGCATGAAAAAATAAGAAGGACCGCCGCAAGTGCGGCGGCCTTTTTTTACATAAAACATAAGAAGCCTGTATTTCCCTTCAGGTGTGTTCTTGAGTTTTCTGACAGGTATTGTTATAATAATAGTTGCTGTGCAGGCACTTGTGTGCTTATATTTATTTTATTGAGGTGAGTTGTTATGATGTTTCTCTCCCATTTGATCAGCGGCATCAGTTTGGGAAGTATTTATGCGATTATTGCGTTGGGGTATACGATGGTATACGGAATTGCGAAAATGCTGAATTTTGCTCATGGTGATGTTATCATGGTCGGCGCGTATATTTGCTTTTTCGCGACAATGCGTTACGGTATGCCTCCCATTTTAGGCGTACTGCTGTCTATGATCGTGTGTACCTTACTGGGGATGGTGATTGACCGTTTGGCGTACAAGCCTTTGCGGCAGGCTCCAGCATTGGCTGTGTTGATTACGGCCATTGGTATGAGTTATTTCTTGCAGAATGCTGCGCAGCTGATGTGGAGTTCCAATCCAAAGGTGTTTACATCGGTTGTGGGAAACGGTGCGGTAAAAATCTTTGACGGTCAGCTGTCTATTACGTATGTGACCATCGTGACCATTATTGTCTGTGTCATCATCATGGCTGGATTGGTGTTCTTTGTGAATAAAACGCGCACCGGAAAATCTATGCGCGCTGTATCGGAGGACAAAGCGGCTGCTCAGCTGATGGGCATCAGCGTAAACAGAACCATTTCTTTGACTTTCGCCATTGGCTCTGCTTTGGCAGCGATTGCAGGGGTGCTCTTGTGCTCTGCATATCCGACCTTGACGCCGACTACCGGCGCGATGCCTGGGATTAAGGCGTTTACAGCTGCTGTATTCGGCGGGATTGGCTCCATTCCTGGTGCGTTGATTGGCGGAATTTTATTGGGAATTATCGAAATTTTTGCGAAAGCGTATATTTCCACCCAGTTGTCCGACGCCATTGTATTTGCTGTATTGATTGTTGTCTTGGTTGTACGGCCGACAGGGCTTCTGGGCAAAAAAATCAGTGAGAAAGTGTGAGGTGTTTTTCCATGAATAAATTAAAAACAATGAATAAAACAACTCGCAGTAATATGATCACCTATATCATGGTGATTGCCGCTTTTGTGATTGTACAAGTCCTTTTGGGCACAGGCAGTATTTCCAGCCGCCTTACTGGACAATTGGTGCCTATTTGCGCATATATTGTGATGGCCATTTCTTTGAACCTGACTGTCGGCGTGTTGGGCGAATTGAGCCTGGGACATGCTGGCTTTATGAGTGCTGGCGCTTTTAGCGGGATTGTAGTAGCTTCTGTTTTATCACAAAACGGCGGTAGTGAACCTGTGATTCTCTTGATTTCCATGCTGGTGGGCGGTGTTGTGGCAGCGATTGTAGGTGTCATCGTAGGTGTGCCGGTACTGCGTTTGCAGGGTGACTATCTGGCTATCGTGACTCTGGCTTTTGGTGAAATTATCAAAGGAATTGTCAATAACCTGTATGTAGGTCTGGATGCCAATGGCTTGCATTTCAGTATGATTAAGAACACCATGCAGATGGAAGGCGGAAAGGTACTGATTAACGGGCCTATGGGTCTGACAGGGATTCCTCGTATTGCCAGCTTTACTGCAGGGTTTGTACTGATTATGGTTTGTTTGTTTATTATCTTCAATCTGGTGAACAGTAAGAGCGGACGGGCGATCATGGCTCTGCGGGACAACCGCATTGCAGCGCAGTCTGTGGGGATTAATGTGACCAATTATAAATTGATGGCTTTTGTAATTTCTGCAGCGATGGCAGGTATGGCTGGCGTGTTGTTCGCAGCTAATTTCTCAACTGTGGTAGCCAGCAAGTTTGATTTTAATACTTCGATTTTGATTCTGGTGTTTGTGGTATTGGGCGGTTTGGGCAATATGCGGGGCAGTATCATTGCCGCTACAGTACTGACGGTATTGCCGGAATTGCTGCGTCAGTTCTCTGATTACCGGATGCTGGTGTATGCGATTGTGCTGATTGTGATGATGCTGGTGACCAACAACCCGACATTGCGCAATGGCTTGGATATGGTGATAGCGAAATTTAGCAAAAAACAGGCGAAAGGGGAGAATGCGAATGTCTAAATTGGTTCCCATCCCCAGTACAGGGTTTCTGAATGAACGGGATATCGGCAAAACGCCTGTGTTGGAGGCCACCCATTTAGGAATTGAGTTTGGCGGGTTGAAAGCGGTAGATGATTTCAATCTTACAGTAGGCCGCACAGAGATTACCGGGCTGATTGGTCCTAACGGCGCAGGGAAAACTACGGTGTTTAACCTGCTGACCAAAGTATATCAGCCTACCCATGGCACCATCCTTTTGGACGGCATCGACACCCACGGCATGAATGCCATTCAGGTGAATAAGGCGGGGATTGCCCGTACCTTCCAAAATATTCGTCTGTTTTCCACATTGTCGGTGGAGGATAATGTAAAGCTGGGTATGCATAATCATGTGAATTATAATACACTGGAAGGCATTTTACGTTTGCCTCGTTATTGGCAGGAAGAAAAACGGGCGCATGAACGGGCGCTGGAGCTACTGCATATTTTTGATATGGAGCATTTGGCTAACCATAAAGCGGGCAGTCTGCCCTATGGTGCGCAGCGCCGGCTGGAGATTGTGCGCGCATTGGCCACAGAGCCGAAGCTGTTGCTGTTGGATGAACCGGCAGCAGGGATGAACCCATCTGAAACGGAAGAATTAATGGAAAATATCCGCAAAATCCGTGACACCTTCAGTATCGCCATCTTATTGATTGAACATGACATGCGTTTGGTGACAGGCATTTGTGAAGGCATTGCGGTTTTGAATTATGGAAAGATTATTGCCAAGGGAACGCCTCAGGAAGTTATCAATAATCCGGATGTAATTCGCAGTTATCTGGGGGAATAGGAGGGATATCATGCTGAAGGTTGAGAATCTAAATGTATATTATGGCATGATTCATGCCATCAAGGATATTTCCCTGGAAGTACAAAAGGGAGAGATTGTATCACTGGTAGGCGCCAACGGCGCAGGCAAGACAACGACCTTGCAGGCGATTTCAGGGATGCTGAAGCCAAAGTCGGGCAAGGTGGAATATCTGGAGCATAATCTTTTGACGACGCCGTCCCACAAAATTGTACAATATGGACTGGCCCATGTGCCTGAGGGACGTCGGGTTTTTGCGCAGATGACAGTGCTGGAAAATTTGGAGATGGGCGCGTTCATTTCCAAAGACAAAGCGAAGGATAAAAAGAATTTAGATAAAGTATTTGCTCATTTTCCCAGACTGGAGGAACGAAAAAAACAGCTGGCGGGAACATTGAGCGGCGGGGAACAACAGATGCTGGCTATTGGCCGTGCTATGATGGCATCACCGGATATGCTGCTCTTGGATGAGCCTTCTATGGGATTGTCGCCGCTTCTGGTAAAGGAAATTTTCAAAATTATTAAAGAACTGAATGACGATGGCATCACAGTGCTGTTGGTAGAGCAGAACGCCAAGCAGGCGTTGTCCATTTCGGACAGAGGTTATGTGCTAGAGACAGGCCGCATCGTGCTGAGTGGTAACGCTGCAGAGCTATTGGAAAATGATGAAGTAAAAAAAGCATACTTGGGTGGTTAAGCCTATGAAAAGGGTCTGCTGCGGAAAGAGTTCTTGTGAAAAATTCAGGAAATCTTCTTTCTGCAGCAGTTTTTTGTATGGCGGAATGTTTCATGTGAAACATTTTTTGAGCCGGGCGTGTCGCGGTAAATATAAAAGTTAGTTTGATGGGGAAAAGGCACTGTCTGCATTGCCAATTCTGCTGAATACGGACAACGCTTTAATGCAAAAAGTAGGAGAATTGCACTCACTACCGCCTTATGTTTTTTCATCTCCCGCTACCTTCGCTAAAATTCCGACTTGAAACGGACTGTGACGCAGATTGTGCAAAGCGTGATGAACGTTAGTTCAGCAAAGCTGCATAATCAAGGAACTGTCCGGTGATGGAGGAACGGGCGAAGTGTAGCAAATAAAGTTCAAATGATATGCTCATCGCAGGTGAAAAAGAAAAATACAAAGGACTTTACAAGTACTTTATTCCATAGTATAGTACAAACAGGATGTCGGAGAAATCAAGAGAAACTTGGAGGTGTTTCCTGTGAAAAGAAAATTGTTGTTATGTTTGTTGCTGGGCGTACTACTTTGGTGCACGCCTGCGTATGCTCAGAATGTTTCAGTACAGGTGCCGACTTTTCCGGTAGAGCTGAATGATGTGGCGTATGACAATCAGCGGGCGAACTATCCGCTGCTAGTGTATCAGGACATCACCTATTTTCCCATGACCTATCGAATGACTCGCTCTATGGGGCTGATCACTGCATGGGATAATACAAAAGGTCTGTACATTGCCCAGCATGATGAAGGGCTTTATCCTGAAGATGAAAAAATGAACGGTAAAAATAAGCTGGGCGGCAAATACACCGCCAGCATTGCCGATTATCCCATTAAGGTGAATAGCTGGTCCATTGACAACAGCAAGGAACCTTATCCGTTGCTGAATTTCCGCGGTGTGACTTATTTTCCCTTGAGCTGGCGCTATGCCCATGATGAGTTTGGTTGGAACATAAAATGGGATGCCAAAACTGGCTTACAGGTCAGGCCGTATCAGGATCATGGGACAGTTTCTTCGTCGTATGCATTGATACAGGTGAATGAAAAGGATGCGCTGTTTCAGGAGTACATTACAGATTACGAAGAATATACTCCGGAGGGCGGTGGGATTGGATACGCTAGAATTGGCGATCGGTATCGGGCTTATCGTTTAAACTATGCTGCGGACACATTGCAGAAGGTCAGCGATAAGGAAGAAGAAGTGACATGGAAGCAGGATATTGGTGAGGATGTCAGAAGCGAGTTTACAGTAAGGGGCAACCAAATTTTTTATAAAGGAAAGGTACTGATCGAAGAACTTCCAGAGGAATGTCTGGATCATACAAATATTTTGGCGTACTACCGTTTTGTTTCTGATAGCGCAAATTTATTGGACGTGATGGTTCGTTACACAGAGACGCCTGCACCTTATACGCCTTATGTGCGGTATGTTTTTTTAGAAACGAATGGAGCAGTGAAAAAAATGACCCAATGGAATGAACTTGATTACCCAGAGAAACTTTACGAGACACAGAATGCCTATTATGTTTGTTCTGATGCCAGAAATGTATTTAGCCGTTTCTATAATACTTTATCTACAGTTGTAAAGGTGGACAAGGCCAGCGGCAAGGAAACCATTTTGAACGATTTGTACAGTCAATATAAAAGTCTGGAAGCCATCGGTGTCGCTGATGATAAGCTCTATGTGCGGGCCATCTATTTTGGCGATGAAGACGACTTGAAACGACCTGATTGGTATAGCAACAAAGTAAATCTGTTTCAGGATGGCTATTTTTATATCGACAGCAACGATAAGCTGCACAAGGTGCATGACTATGTAGACGGCGAAGCTTTCTTAACGCCGAACGGAAAGCTCTATGTGTACAATTCTGACACCTTGCAGGTAATCAATCTGACCGACCATAAAAAAGTTACGCGGCTGGCAGATTGAGCGGAGCGCGGCAAAAATTTTGCAGCGGTTAGAAATTCTGATGGAGATTATGCAGATTAAGGATGGAAAAGTGTCGAAAAATCTGATAATATAAAATTTAGTAATTTTTTAGAAAGTTCTGGATTTTCTGTTGAATTATTATTAATTTTATTGTATTATTATTCAAATGAAACAAGGAGCGTGAGATTTGTGAGTTTAAAGGGCAGAGATTTTTTAACCCTAAAGGATTTTACAGGGCAGGAAATCATGGACATGGTCAATTTGGGGATTGACTTGAAAGCAAAATTGAAAGCGGGAATTCCTACGCCGATTTTAACGGGCAAGAGTCTGGGGATGATTTTTCAGAAGGCGTCCACCAGAACCAGAGTTTCTTTCGAGGTTGGGATGTATCAGTTGGGCGGTCAGGCGCTGTTTTTGAGCAGCCATGATCTGCAGATTGGCCGCGGTGAACCGATTCAGGATACAGCGCGGGTGTTGTCCCGCTATGTAGATGGGATTTTGATTCGTACCTTCAGCCACAAGGAAGTGGAGGATTTGGCCAAATATGCCGACGTGCCGGTGATCAACGGTTTGACCGATGATTTCCATCCTACGCAGGTCATTGCCGATTTAATCACCATCCAGGAGCATAAAAAACGGATAAAAGGATTGAAGTTTGCCTATGTAGGGGACGGAAATAATATGACCCATTCCCTGATGATTGGCGGCGCCAAAACTGGTATGGATGTGATGGTGGCCTGTCCGGAAGGCTATATGCCCAATGCGGAGATTGTGGCGCTGGCGCAGCAGTATGCCGCAGAATACGGCGGAAGTGTGAGTGTGATGCATGACCCGCTGGAAGCCATTGCCGGAGCAGATGTGGTATATACTGATACCTGGGCAAGTATGGGACAAGAAGCGGAAAAAGAGATTCGGCAGAAGGCTTTTGCCGGTTATCAGGTGGACAGCGCCAAAATGGCTTTGGCACAGCCTGATGCAATCTTTATGCATTGCCTGCCTGCATATCGGGGCTATGAGGTAACCGACGAAGTGATGGAAAGTGCCCAGTCGGTGGTATTTGACGAAGCGGAAAACCGGCTGCACGCTCACAAAGCCATTATGGCATCGGTGATGTAACAGCTTGCGTACTGTCTGTGAAATGGAAAGCAGATAAAAATCATTGCAGAAAATTATAATTTTTTGAAGGAGCGTTTTGAATGTCTGAGAAAGAAAAAGTTGTATTGGCATATTCCGGTGGTTTGGATACGACCACAATTATTCCTTGGTTGAAGGAGCATTATGATTATGATGTCATCTGCTGCTGTGTGAATGTAGGGCAGGGAGAAGAGTTGGACGGTCTGGAAGAACGGGCTTTGTACTCCGGCGCCAGCAAGCTGTACATTGAAGATGTGGTAGATGAATTTTGCGAAGACTTTATCATGCCTTGCGTACAGGCTGGTGCAGTCTATGAAAACAAATATCTCCTGGGGACTTCGATGGCGCGTCCGCTCATTGCCAAAAAATTGGTGGAAGTAGCCCGCAAGGAAGGGGCTGTGGCCATTTGTCACGGCGCTACAGGGAAGGGTAACGACCAGGTGCGTTTTGAACTGGGCATCAAGGCGTTGGCCCCTGACTTAAAAATCATTGCGCCATGGCGTTGCAATGAAACATGGAATATGCAGTCCAGAGAGGATGAGATTGCGTATTGCGAGGCTCATGGGATTCAGCTGCCGTTCTCTACCGATTCCAGCTACAGCCGCGACCGCAATCTGTGGCATATCAGCCATGAAGGGCTGGAACTGGAAAATCCCGCTTGCGCGCCCAACTATGACCACCTGCTGGTGCTGAGCGTATCGCCGGAAAAAGCACCGGACGAAGGAGAAGAACTGAGTCTGACCTTTGAAAAGGGTGTGCCGGTGGCGCTGAACGGCAAAAAAATGAAAGTATCTGAAATCATCACGGAGTTGAACACATTGGGCGGCAAACATGGCATTGGCATTGTGGATATCGTAGAAAACCGTGTAGTAGGTATGAAATCCCGTGGCGTATATGAAACTCCAGGCGGTACCATCCTGATGGAAGCCCACAAACAGCTGGAAGAACTGATTACAGACCGCGATACCTTTGCTTTCAAAAAGATTGTGGCTACCAGATTTTCTGATGTTGTGTACGAAGGAAAATGGTTTACACCACTGAGAGAAGCACTGCAGGCCTTCATTCAGTCCACCGAAGAAACCATGACTGGTGAAGTAAAGATGAAGTTGTATAAAGGCAATATCATCAAACAGGGTACCACTTCTCCGTATAGTATGTACAGTGAAAGTCTGGCTTCCTTCACCACCGGTGAATTGTATGACCATCACGATGCGGAAGGGTTCATCAATCTCTTTGGCTTGTCTTTAAAAGTACGGGCTATGGTGAAAGAAAACGCAGAGAAATAAAATGTTACAAAGAATAAAATTCTAAACGCAAAAGGATTCCGAAGCTTCACCGCTCCAGAATCCTTTTATTTGCAAAGAGAAGCGAAGGCGTTTTATAGCTGTCGCGCAGGAGTGTATACAAGGAGGATGGAGATGCATCGAGAGATAAAATGTTTGTTGGGTTTATTGACGATGGTAGTGCTGCTGGTTTGCGCAGCGCCAGCCATGGCGGCGGACGGAGATTTCAGGGTGATCGGCTATTACACAGCGACGTCCTTTGATGAGCCGTTGGAGCGGGTACAGATGGAGCAGTACACCCATATTATGTATGGCTTTTTGAAGCCACAGACAGATGGCTCGATTTTGCCAGTGCCCAGACCGGAATTGCTGGAACAAATGGTGAAGAAAGCCCATGAGAATGATGTAAAGGTATTTGCTGCAGTGGGTGGCTATTCCTACGAAAATAAACCGTTAGCGCCCACTTTTGCGGCCATGGCGGCCAGTGAAGAGAGTCGGAGTAAATTTGTGCAGGCTATAGTGGATGTCGTGCGCACGTATGATTTGGACGGTGTGGAGCTGGATTGGGAATATCCGCGGGAGGAAACAGAGGAAAGCTATGAGGCTTTAGTGTTGGAGCTGGCGGAAGCATTGCACACCATGGATAAGGAATTATCGGCGGCAGTGGCAGGGGCTACCGCTGCGGATGAAAGCGCTACGGTGTCAAAGATGATTACGCCAAAAGCGTTGGAAGCGCTGGATTTTGTAGAAATTATGGCCTATGATTTACACGCTACAGAGCATAGTCCGTTGTGGTTTGCCCGTACCTCTACCCAATATTGGCTGAAACAGTTGCCAAAAGAAAAAGTAGTTCTGGGCGTGCCGCTGTATGCCCGTCCCAGCTGGGTGCAGTACCGTCATTTAGTGGCGGCAGACCCTGAGAATGCCTATAAAAATTTTGTAGAGGCGGGGACAGTTTCCAAGCTGGAATCCAGCTATAATGGGCTGCCGCTGCTGCATGATAAAGCTGTGTATGCGCTGAAGGAAACTGGCGGCATTATGTTTTTTGACATCAATGAAGATGTCGAGGGCGAGCTGAGCGCAGTTGCGATGATTGGCGATTTGGTGCGGGAAGCGGAAAGCATAGAGAAAACCCGATTTGAAAAGCAGGTTTGGGTATATCTGGACAATCACCCGTTGACCTTTACTGCCGAAGAAGGCTTGGGGAAGCCGTTGATTGACGAAAATGGCCGTACATTGCTGCCCTTGCGCAAGGTGGCGGAGGCCATCGGCGTGGAAGTTGCCTATAATCAGACAGAACGCGCTATCACCCTGACCAGTGACGAACAGCTTGTGCGTTTGGTTGTGGATTCGCAGGAGATGCAGGTGGGCTCCGCTGTTCAATTGCTGGATTGCGCGCCGCGCATTCTTGACGGACGCACTTATGTCCCCGCGCGGGCAGTGTTTGAAAGTTTTGGCTATCAGGTGCAGTGGAATGGCTATGGCCGCAGTGTGTATCTGCAGAAAGCGGCATAATGAGCCTGTAATATAGAATAGGTAAAATCAAAAAAGGGAACTGTATTACTGTCATGATGATAATACAGTTCCTATCTGTTTTGGAAGCTTTGGCATTAGGTAAAGGATTTTTCTTTACGCAGCAACACAGTGAGAATGGTCAGCGAAATGCACAAGGTGACAAAATCGCTGAGGGGTTGGGCAAATAGAAAACCTCGCTCTGCAAAGAAATAGTTCAAGGTGTACAGCAAAGGAATATAAAATAATCCCTGCCGTGCGATAGAAAGAAATAATCCTGGAAGAGCCTTTCCCATAGCCTGAATGGTGGAGGCAGAAAGCATCTGACTTCCGACAAAGGGCAGGGAAAGCATAGTAACCCGCAGTGCGTAAGCGCCCGCTGTCTGCACTTCAGGCAGTGGTGTGAACCAGCTGATAATCCATGGCGCGCCGATGCCGAATAAAAGTGTCAAGGTGACACCTACGCAAGTAGTAAGGAAAATTCCGTTTTTTACAATACTCTGCAATCGTTTCAGATTACGGGCTCCATAATTGTAACCAATCATTGGTTGGCAACCTGCGGAGATTCCCATAAAAATAAAGGAGCCAAGAGTGATAATTTTAGAGGAAATTCCCATACCGGCCACCAGATTGGCGTTGTAATCGGCGGCAACATTGTTACATAAAATCAAAGCAACGCTGACTAACATCTGGTTCAATCCAGATGGGGTGCCGATGGTGAAAATTTCTTTCCAGATGATGCCATTGGTACTAAAAAGGCTGCCTTTGATTTGCAGGGCGGATTTGCCACTGACATAACAGAATATATAAAAGCAGATTCCCAAGGCGTTGCCCAGCACAGTGGCAATAGCCGCGCCGCGAATTCCCATATGCAGCGCGAAAATAAAAATAGGGTCCAGAATGATATTGGATACAGTACCGATGAACATGCCCAGCATGGAGGGCATCATGGCGCCCTCTGCCCGCAGGAGCTGCCCCATGGCATAATTGACCATAAGCAATGCGCTGCCCAACAAAATGATGGATACATAAGAATGGGTCGGTGCGAAGGTGTCGGAATCAGCACCTAAACAGTTTACGATGGGTGTGAGAGAAAATAAGCTCATAATCGTCACAAGCAGTCCCATTATCATACAGGCAATAAGTCCTGTTGTGAGCGTTTCACTGGCGCGCTGGAGTTTTTCCTCTCCAATGGAGCGGGAAATATAGGAAGCGGCCCCTGTGCCAATCACAGAAGCAATGGCCATCAGAATCATGGCAACGGGTGCAGCAAGGTTGACAGCTGCTAGCTGAAATGGGTCGTGCAGCATACCGACGAAGAAGACGTCGACCAAGTTATACAATACCTGCACCATCATGCCCATAACTACGGGCAGTGACATTTTAATGATAGATGACATGACAGGCGCATCCCGCAATAAAGCGATACGTTTTTCGTTCACAATGATTTCCTCCTAAGGGTAGTTTTATTTTCGACAAATCTGGTGTAAATCCTTATTATTATGACAATTTGCAATACTTCTACCATTATAGCATAGTTGTCAAGAGATTCTTTTTGCGGTAAACTTATCTTAGTATAGTCGTCGATTTACGAGAAAATATAAAGTGAGGGAAAGATAATGTATTTATTTGTGCAATATCCAAAATGCAGTACTTGTCAGAAAGCAAAAAAATGGTTGGAAACCCAGGGAATTTCCTTTGAAAGCCGTCATATTGTGGAGGAAAATCCTACGGTGAAAGAATTGACAGAATGGATTGCGGTCAGCGGTCAGCCGGTGAAAAAATTCTTCAACACCAGTGGGAACAAGTACAAAGAGATGGCGTTGAAAGACAAACTGCCGATGATGAGCCAAGAAGAACAGATTGCGCTACTGGCCAGTGACGGCATGTTGGTGAAGCGACCATTGTTGGTGGGGAATGGTGTGATTCTGTCGGGATTTAAGGAAGTGCAGTGGGCAGAGGTTTTGCTGCAAAAAGAAGAAAAGTAAGGATGATGCAAAATTTAGCTTGTTACATGTAAAATTCATTTGGAAAAGAAATCCTCCCATAAAAAAATAAAGAACCGGCATACTAATAAGCAGATTGTGATGCAGTATGCCGGTTTTGATTGGGAGGCGTGTGAAAATGAGCGAGCAGGTTTGGAGTATTTTCGGCGTGGTACAGATTTTTTTTGCTTTGGTGATTGGAGTGTATTTTCTTAATCTGTTGCGCAGTCAGCGCAGCGGAAAACAGCAGGTATCGGTACATACAGAAAAGGAGCGGGACAAGCTGCAGGAGCTGCGGAATATTCATTTGACGGAGCCGTTGACGGCGCGCACTCGTCCAGAGTCCTTTGCCGATGTTATCGGACAGGAGGAGGGGATAAAAGCGCTGCGAGCAGCGATGTGCGGTCCCAATCCTCAGCATGTGATTATTTATGGGCCTCCCGGTGTGGGCAAGACAACTGTAGCGAGGTTGATTTTGGAGGAAGCAAAGGGACAGGCGGACAGTCCTTTTGCGGCAGATGCGAAATTTGTGGAGGTGGATGGTGCGACCTCGAGGTTTGATGAACGGGGTATTGCCGACCCGTTGATTGGCTCGGTACACGATCCTATTTATCAGGGTGCGGGTTCTATGGGTATGGCTGGTATTCCCCAGCCCAAACCCGGTGCAGTGACAAAAGCACATGGCGGTGTATTGTATATTGACGAAATCGGCGAGCTCCATCCTATGCAGATGAATAAACTGCTAAAGGTACTGGAAGACAGAAAAGTGTTGTTGGAGAGTGCCTACTACAGTGAAGATAACGAACGCATTCCGCCGCATATTCACGATATTTTTCGCAAGGGCTTACCAGCGGATTTTCGCTTGATTGCAGCGACAACCAGACAGCCTAATGAAATTCCGGCAGCGATTCGCTCCCGCTGTCTGGAAATTTATTTCCGCAATTTACTGCCGGAGGAAATTGTTTCTGTGGCAAAACGAGCGGCGGAGCGTGTAGAAAGAGAGATTGATGAAAGAGCTCTGGAACTGATCAGCCATTATGCGACCAATGGCCGAGAGGCAGTGAATATGGTGCAGATTGCGGCAGGTATGACTATCACAGAGAAACGAAATTGTATCTGCCGGGAAGATATTGAATGGGTCATTAACAGCTGCCATTATGAACCGCGCCCCTTCAGCAATGTTGCAGCGACAGCCGAAGTTGGATTAGTGAACGGTTTGGCGGTGTGCGGCCCCAATATGGGAATTGTGAGCAGCGTGGAAGCTGCGGTTTCGGCGGCGGAAGGTGAACCGGGAAATGTCAATATAACCGGAGTTGTGGAGGAGGAAGAGCTGCCCGGCGCTGGAGGGCAGAAGGTAAGACGAAAAAGTATGGCGCGCTGTTCAATGGAAAATGTATGTACTGCGCTGAAAACAGTTATGAATTTGGATGTGGAACGCTATCATATTCATGTGAATTTTCCCGGCGGGACACCCATTGACGGTCCCTCAGCGGGTGTAACCATTGCCACAGCGGTATATTCTGCAATTTGTAAGAAGCCGGTGGATAATACGCTGGCTATGACCGGTGAAGTATCGGTCAGAGGCAAGGTACTGCCGGTAGGAGGTACACCTGCAAAAATTGAAGCTGCCCGTCAGGCCGGCTTAAAACGAGTGCTGATTCCCAAAGATAATTGGCAGGATACATTTTCTCATATTCAGGGAGTAGAGGTTGTTCCGGTGGAGGAATTGACGGAAGTGATTCAACTGGCGGTGCAGGGGTAAGTTGTAAAAAGTCTTAGGTGCAAACAACACCTAAGACTTTTTGCATGAAAGTATTTATAGAGATACTGATTCGGTAAATTACTTTTCTTCTTTTACAAAGACAATTGTTAGAATCAATGCGGCAAGCATCATGAACATAGCGCCTAAATAAGCCATATTGATACCGTGAATCTGTGCTGCATCAGCAGCAGGATTCGCAGATGCTGCCACTACAATAGACATGACCGTGATTAACACTGCGGTACCTAAGGAACCTGCTACCTGACGGAAGGTATTCCCGATGGCAGTACCGTGGGCCATCACACGATTTTCTAAAGCATTGAGTCCCCACGTATTCAGCGGCATATTGACTAAGGCCAAACCAATACAGCGGACAGTGTAAACAAAGGAAAGCCATAACAAAGAAGTGTTTTCATTCATCATGACCATTGGTAAGGTAAATAGCGTTGTGATCAGTAAACCAGGAATCGCCAACACGCGTGGACCGAATTTGTCAAACAAACGACCGCTGACAGGGCTCATAATCAACATGACAATGGAGGCAGGTAGCATAATTAAGCCAGAAACACTGGCACCATAGCCACGAATAGTCTGAATATAGATTGGATTCAGTACAGAACCCACAATCAGAGCAGCCTGCACTAACATCGTGAGCGCTACAGAGATTGCAAATTTTTTGTTTTTCAGAATAGAAACTTTCAACAACGGAGTTTCCATATGAAGCTGCCGGTGAATAAACAAAATCAGTGCCACTGCGCCTATTAAAAATGAAATAAGCACAAGGAGACTGAATCCAGAAGAGCCGATGGCACTAAAGCTGTACAACAACCCGCCGAACCCTAATGTAGATAATATAACAGAAGGAATATCCAAATCGAGATCTGTAGTTTCTCCCATATTTTCCAGATAGAAATAGGCTACGACTATAGTCAACAGAGCTAGTGGCACCATGGCGTAAAATAGAATATGCCAGCCAAAGGCATCAATCACAAAACCAGCAACTACAGGACCGATGGCAGGCGCACAGCCCATTACAAGACCAATCATTCCCATCCCCACACCGCGATATTGTCTGGGAATGGTCAGCAACATGATAGTCTGGCCCATAGGCATTAGAATACCGGCGCCAGCTGCCTGCAAAATGCGAGCTAAGAGTACCATGGAAAAACTGCTGGAAATAGCAGCGATGAACGTGCCCAAAGTAAAAAGTCCCATGGAAACAAAGAATAGTTTACGCGTGGTGAACCGGTCAATTAAATAAGCTGTGATTGGAATCATGATTCCGTTTACCAGCATAAAACCAGTTGTGAGCCATTGCGCAGTAGAAGCGTCTACTTGCATTTCCCTCATAATACTGGGAAGTGCAGGTGTCAACAGAGTTTGATTTAAAATAGCGATAAATCCGCCAAAGAGCATCACAAAATTAATCATAAGCATTTTTTTGCTGATGCCCATTTTTGTCAAAACGTTTGCCATAAAAAGCCCCTTCTTTCTAAAAGTTAAGTAATCTAAATAAATAGAATTGTCGTTAAGTAAGGTTAAGAGAAAAAAATGACCGTTTCAATCTGTAGGCAGATTAAAAAGATCATATCTCTTACTTTCATAGCGTACTATCTAATTATGACGCAGAGCTTAAAAATGTCAAGTGCGAAGAATAGAATAGTATAGGATTTTAGTATTTTATTAGATATATTTATAGAAGAAAAGTAGAAAAAAATGGTTTGCCCATAGTGTGCACTTACGATATAATAAAAAGATATGAAATGAGGAGAATAAAGAAGATGACAGCAAGCAGAAGAAAAACACAGTATCGCTTGAAAAAAACAAAAAAAGCGCGGATACAGGCAGCAATTACATTGGCGGGAATTATACTGATTCTTGGCGGGTTGCTCCATGCTGTAATAGGTTTGCTGTGGCCAGTTCATTATTTGGATGCTACGCAGTCTGAAATTGATGGGATTCCTTTGTACACCGATTTTCTAGAGCAAGACTGGAGAGGCCGTACAGGAGAAACCCATCGCATAAAATGGCTGGTTATTCATGAAACAGGAAATTCAGCTGCGGGCGCTGATGCAGCGATGCATAATCGGTATTTGCATAGCGAGGAGCAAAAAGAAATACCGCTGTCATGGCATTATACGGTGGACGATCACCAAATTTATCATCATTTGCCGGATTCAGAGCGGGGATATCATGCTAGTGATTCTGGAGTATCAGGCGGCGGCAATGATTGCGGCATTGGTATTGAGATTTGTGTGAATGAGGACGGGGATTATGATAAAGCGGTGGACAATGCGGCGCATTTGGCGGCAGAGTTGGTAAAAAGATATCATTTGAGTATTGATGATGTGAAACAGCATGGTGATTTCACCAATAAAAATTGTCCCGAGCATTTACGTGAAGGGGACAATTATGAAAAGTTTTTGGAAAAAATTAAAAAATATATGTAAATTCCAGGAGGCAATATGATTACAGTAAACAATGTAAGTTTGAGTTTTGATGGCACCACTCTTTTTTCCGATGTGAATTTGAAATTTACACCGGGAAATTGCTATGGAATTATTGGGGCAAACGGAGCGGGAAAGTCTACTTTTTTGAAAATTTTGTCCGGTGTGAAGGAGCCTACAACCGGTGAGGTGATCATTCCGGCAAATGTGCGGATGTCCGTCTTGAAACAGGATCATTATGCGTATGATGAATATACTGTGATGGACACGGTTATTATGGGCAACAGTCGGCTGTATGAGATTATGCAGCAAAAGGATGCATTGTATGCGAAACCTGATTTCAGTGAAGAGGATGGAATTTTGGCTTCTGAGCTGGAAGGAGAATTTGCGGAGCTGAACGGCTGGGAGGCAGAGACAGAGGTGTTGAAGCTGCTGCAGGGTTTGGGACTGGAGAGCGGCATCGAATATTCTATGATGAGTGCCTTAGACGGCAAACAAAAAGTGAAGGTATTGTTGGCACAGGCGCTGTTTGGTCAACCGCAGATTATTTTGCTGGACGAACCGACCAACAACCTGGATATTCAGTCTATCAACTGGCTGGAAGAGTTTTTGATGGATTATGAGGGCACTGTGATTGTTGTATCCCATGACCGTCACTTTCTGAATATGGTTTGCACGCATATTGTGGATATTGATTTCAAGAAAATAAAGATTTATACAGGCAACTATGATTTTTGGTATGAATCAAGCCAGCTGATGCAAAAACTGATGCGGGATCAGAACCGCAAGAAGGAAGATAAAATTAAAGAATTGCAGAGTTTCATTTCTCGTTTTTCCGCCAATAAGTCAAAGGCGAAACAGGCTACTGCACGGCGCAAGCTGTTAGACAAGCTGACCGTAGAGGAACTGCCGGTATCTTCCCGCAAATACCCCTATTTGGGGTTTGAGATGGACAGAGAACCGGGCAAAGAAATCCTGACGGTAGAAAATCTGAGCAAAACGGTGGATGGCGTGAAAGTATTGAACAATGTTTCTTTCCGCATTGAAAAGGGCGAGAAGGTGGCCTTTGTAGGTGAAAATGAGATTGCAACGACAGCGCTGTTTCAGATTCTCATGGGTGAAATGGAGCCGGATGAAGGAAGTTTCAAATGGGGTGTCAGCACCAGTCAGTCCTATTTCCCACATGATAACAGTGCCTATTTTAATGGCTGCAAGCTGTCTATTCTGCGCTGGTTGGAGCAATATACGCCGAAAGACCATACCGAAACTTATCTGCGAGGATTTTTAGGCCGGATGCTCTTTTCCGGTGATGATGTGTTAAAACCAGTGGATGTACTTTCCGGTGGAGAAAAGGTGCGCTGCATGCTGAGCAAAATGATGATGTATGGCGCCAATGTGTTGGTGATTGATCAGCCGACCAACCATCTGGATTTGGAATCTATCACCGCTGTAAACAATGGCTTGATTGAGTTCAAGGGCGTACTGCTGTTTGCTTCTCATGACCATCAGTTTGTGGAAACCATTGCCAACCGCATCATTGAAATTGAAAAAGAAGGCGTTCTGAGTAAAGTGGGAACCTATGATGAATTTTTGGAATGGAAGTATGCGAGAAAATAAGATATTCTATTTTTTACAGATAAGAGGAATTATCCGCTAAAAGACGAATAGTATAGAAGTATAGAATGACAGAAAGCGGGGGTTCAGGATGAAACAGAAGGTATTGGTGCTGCTGGTATTGATTTTGTCTGTAGGATTGTTGATGAGCGGTTGCTTTAGCGACAAGGAAACACCGTCAAATGATGCTCAGCAAAGAGAAGAACAGCAGCCGCAGGGAGAAATCTCTACGCAGGTTGGTGTGTTTCAGGGGATGGCTGACGGACACAGCGCGGAAATTCTGGTGGATGGAGAAGCGCAGGTTTATCAGTTTTTTGACGAAACGATAGCAGCTTCTTTTGAAACGCTGGAGCCAGACACAGAAATTCAATTTGATGTAGAACTGGACGCAGAAACAGAACAGCAGACTGTAGTAAAACTATATGACGCTCCGGCAGAAGGATAAGGGAGCGAAGAAAAATATGTACGATTGGCGCGGGAGAGGTCTCGCGTCCACACAAGCAGACAGCCGATGAGATACAAGGTGGCTGTCTGCTTTTTGCGGTTATGGTATAAAACTGTGCGAGAATTTTGCCGATAAATTACAGGAAGTGAGTGGTTCTGTATTGCGTCAAAATAAAAAAGAGTTTATAATAAATTTAATATGTAAAATTGGAAGGATGCGATAAATTTATGACAAAAAAAGCAATGCAGGACATTGAATTAACCGGAAAACGAGTGTTGATTCGAGTAGATTTTAATGTCCCAAGAAGTAAAACGACTGGTGAAATCACCAATGATGTGAGAATTCAGGCTGGTGTGCCTACGATTAAATATCTGGTAGAGCAGGGCGCGAAAGTAATCATTATGACCCATATGGGACGCCCGAAAGGTGAGGTAAAGGAAGAACTGCGTCTGGACCGTGTGGCAGAGCGTTTAGCGGAGTTATTGGGACAGCCGGTGAAAAAACTGAATACAACAGTGGGCCCGGAAGTAGAAGATGCAGTAGACGCCATGCAGAATGGCGATATTATTATGTTGGAAAATGTTCGTTTCCTGCCTGGTGAAACGGAAAATGACCCAGAGTTGGCCAAACAGCTTGCTGCTTTGGGAGATATATTTGTGAATGATGCTTTTGGTACAGCACATCGTGCCCATTGTTCCACTGAGGGCGTTGGACATATCCTGCCTGGTGTGATGGGCTTTTTGATGGAAAAAGAAATTTCTGTGCTGGGTAAAGCGCTGAGCGAAGCGGAACGTCCTTTTGTAGCTATCGTAGGCGGTTCAAAAATTTCCGACAAAATCGGCGTGGTGCAGAATTTACTGCAAAAGGTAGATTGTCTGATTATTGGCGGCGGCATGGCCAATACTTTCCTGAAAGCAAAGGGCTATGAGATGGGGACTTCTTTGGTGGAAAATGATAAAATTGATTTGGCCTTGGAAATTATGCAGCATGCAGAGCAGTTGGGGAAAAAGCTGCTGATTCCTGTAGATTTGACTGTAGCAGATGGGATTGAACAGCCGGAAACAGCACAGACTGTAGCAGTGAATGCAGTTCCAGCGGACAAAATGGCATTGGATATTGGGCCAGAAACGGTAAAAATGTATGTTTCTGCTGTAGCAGATGCGAAAACTGTAATCTGGAACGGTCCAATGGGCGTGTTTGAGGTAGATGCGTTTGCTGTAGGGACCAACGCTGTGGCGCAGGCTGTGGCTGACTGCACTGCATATACTATTGTGGGCGGCGGCGATTCCGTGGCTTCTATTGAAAAATTTGGTTTGAACGATAAAATTAATCATATTTCTACTGGCGGCGGCGCTTCTCTGGAATTTTTGGAAGGGAAAAAATTGCCAGGTATTGAAGTATTACAAGACAAATAAAAACAGAATGGGGGAGTTGCTTTGCGGAAACCCATTATCATAGCAAATTGGAAAATGTATAAAAACAGAGCAGCGGCGGTTGCTTTTTGCCAAGCGCTGGTGCCGTTGTTGCATACAACAGAAAAGGCGGATATTGTAATCTGTGCGCCTTTTACACAACTAGATGTGTTAGCAGATGCATTGGCAGGCAGTGCTGTGGGAGTCGGTGCGCAGAACTTTTATCCCGCTGCGGAGGGGGCATTCACTGGAGAGGTGAGCTTGCCCATGCTGCAGGAGTTGGGTGTACGATATGTAATTGTCGGGCATTCGGAACGGCGGGAGCTGTTTCACGAGGACGATATGTTGGTGCGACAGAAGGTACAGGCAGCCTATGCTGCAGGAATACAGCCTATTCTTTGTGTAGGGGAACGTTTAGAGCAGAGAGAACAGGACATGACTGTGGAAGTGTGCAGCGGACAACTGCTGTCGGCAATTAACGGACTTACAGGAACACAGTTGCGGACGCTTATAGTGGCTTATGAGCCGATTTGGGCCATCGGCACAGGAAAGACTGCTACGGCAGCGGATGCGGAGCAGGTAATCAGCGCTTTGCGTCAGGCTGTGGCTGCACAGTATGGACAGGCTGTGGCTGACTGTGTGCGTTTTCAATATGGCGGAAGCGTAAAACCGGAAAATATTTCTCAACTGATGGCACAGCCCAATGTTGACGGTGCCTTGGTTGGCGGAGCAAGTTTAAAAGCAGAGAGCTTTATTCAGTTAGTGCATTATGCGTAATGATTGTAGGTATGCAACGTATTGTAGGGGGGACATCTGTGAAAGGAAAACATATGCCTGTTGTGCTGATGATTCTGGATGGCTGGGGAATCAGTGAACAGACAGATGGAAATGCAATAGCCAAAAGCAATACCAAAAATATGGATAGATTGTGGGCGAACTATGGACATAGTCAACTGCAATGTTCCGGTGAGGCAGTGGGTTTGCCGGACGGGCAGCAGGGCAATTCGGAAGTCGGACATCTCAATCTGGGTGCAGGCCGAGTTGTGTATCAGGAACTGACCAGAATTAATCAGGCGGTGCGCAACCATACTCTGCAGGATAATGCAGCGTTTCAGCAGGTCATGGATGCATGTTTGCAGCAGAGAAAACCGCTGCATCTCATGGGTTTGGTATCGCCGGGCGGCGTGCATAGCCATAGCAGTCATCTTTATGGTTTATTGGAATTAGCTGCGGCCAAGGGATTACAGGAAGTATATGTACATTGCTTTTTAGATGGTCGTGATGTGGGACCGTCTACGGGACTGGGCTTTGTAGAAGAATTGGAAGATAAGCTGTGTCAGATAGGCGTTGGAAAGATTGCAACGGTATCAGGACGTTATTATGCCATGGACAGAGACAATCGTTGGGAGCGGGTTGAAAAGGCATACCGGGCCATGACTGAAGGTGCAGGTGAGAGCGCTGACGGTGCAGCACAGGCAGTGCAGCAGTCTTATGCCCAGGGGACGACAGATGAATTTATGTTGCCAACTGTGATTAAAGCTGCTTCCGGTCAGCCGGTGGCGAAGATTAGCGCGGGAGATGGTGTCATCTTTTTCAATTTCCGTGGCGATAGAGCTAGAGAAATTACCAAAGCTTTTGTGAATAAAGACTTTTCTCAATTTGAGCGGACGTACCTGCATGTGAATTTTGTTGCCATGACGCAATATGAAGACGGGCTGGATGTAACAGTGGCCTTTCCTCCGCAGGATTTGCAGAATACGCTGGGGGAAGTGCTGGCCGATCATCATATCAAACAATTTCGTGTAGCAGAAACAGAAAAATATGCCCATGTGACATTTTTCTTTAACGGCGGTGTAGAAGAACCCAATGCCTTAGAGGATCGCTTGCTTGTTCCGTCACCTAAAGTGGCCACCTATGACTTACAGCCAGAAATGAGCGCTGTTCAGGTAAAGGAACAGCTAATCAAAGCGATTGAGAGCGGGGAATATCCGTTTATACTGGTCAATTTCGCCAATACCGATATGGTGGGACACACCGGTATCATGGAGGCGGCCTGCAAGGCGGTAGAGACAGTGGACTGCTGTGTGGGAGAAGTAGCGGACGCTGTGCAGAAGGCGGGCGGCGCACTTTTGATTACCGCTGACCATGGCAACGCGGAACAAATGATTGACCCGATAAAGAAAACGCCGCATACAGCGCACACGGCGAACCCCGTTCCGTTTATTGCGGTGACAACTACAGCATGCAAGGTAAAGGATGGTTCCTTGCAGGATGTAGCGCCTACTGTGTTGGCATTGCTGGGTGTAGAACAGCCAGCGGAGATGACAGGAAGCAGTCTGATTCAGTAGGGCATCATGCTATTTTGCAATTGCTGTTGACTATGGTACAGAAAACAAGTCAATAAATAAAGAGTTTAAAAACAAAAATATCTTTGTTTCAATAAAGAGGAGGAAGATTCCAATGAGTATGATTACTGATGTGTATGCAAGAGAAATTTTAGATTCCCGTGGTAATCCAACGGTAGAAGTGGATGTTTATCTGGAGGATGGCGCGTTCGGTCGGGCAGCTGTTCCTTCCGGCGCATCTACAGGAGCTTTTGAAGCTGTAGAACTCCGTGACGGGGATAAAGACCGTTATCTGGGAAAGGGAACATTAAATGCAGTAGATAATGTAAACACTTTAATCGCTCCCGGCTTAATTGGTTTGGATGCAACAGACCAGAGCGGCATTGACCGTTTCCTGATTGAACTTGACGGCACTGACAATAAGGGCAAACTGGGTGCAAATGCTATTTTAGGAGTATCCTTAGCTGTGGCAAAAGCCGCCGCAGACTCAGCAGGACTGCCCCTTTATCGTTATATCGGCGGCGCAAATGCGAAGGTACTACCTTCACCGATGATGAATATTCTGAATGGTGGGAAGCATGCGGATAACAATGTAGATATTCAGGAATTTATGGTTATGCCGTTGGGTGCAGAGACCTTCAGTGAAGCGCTGCGTATGGGTACAGAAGTGTTCCACAGTCTGAAAAAAGTTTTGAAGGGTAAAGGTTACAATACTGCTGTAGGTGACGAGGGCGGTTTTGCACCAAACTTAGGCTCCAATGAGGAAGCTTTGGCGGTGATTGTGGAGGCAATTAAAGCAGCCGGCTATGAACCAGGTAAAGATGTATATTTGGCTTTGGATGTTGCGTCCACAGAACTGTATCACGATGGAATTTATGAATTAGCCGGTGAAGGCGTGAAAAAGACAGCTGCTGAAATGGTAGATTTTTATGAAGAATTATGCAGCAAATATCCGGTAATTTCCATCGAAGATGGTCTGGCCGAAGAAGACTGGGAAGGCTGGAAGATGATGACGGAACGGTTGGGCAAAAAAGTACAGTTGGTCGGCGATGATTTGTTTGTAACCAACACCCGTCGGCTGTCAAAGGGAATTGCGCAGGATACTGCGAACGCAATTTTAGTAAAAGTAAATCAGATTGGGACGCTGACAGAGACATTGGAAGCAGTGGAAATGGCAAAACAGGCTGGTTATACTGCAATTATTTCCCATCGTTCCGGTGAAACGGAAGATGCCACCATCGCAGACATTGCAGTGGCCACCAATGCCGGTCAAATTAAAACCGGTGCGCCTTCCAGAAGCGACCGTGTGGCAAAATACAACCAACTGTTGCGTATCGAAGAAGAACTGGACGATGTAGCCGTTTACAACGGAATCAAGAGCTTTTACAATCTGAAAAAGTAAGTCGCAAGAGAAGCCGGAGAAAAATAGAAAGAAAAAGAGATTTTTTCATTGCAATTTCTCTCTGTATCTGCTAGAATAGGTGCATTGAGTAGAAATAGGTGAAGGAGGATTTTCAGTGAAGATTCTGATGACGATTATTGTAGTGATCTCCGCGATTGGTTTGATTGCAACAGTTTTGCTGCAGTCTGGAAAGAGTGCTGGCTTATCTGGCGCGATTACTGGTGGTGCAGAAACCTTTTTTGGAAAAAAAGGTATGGATGATAAATTTGCGACATGGTCGAAAATATTTGCAGTTGTCTTTATGGTTTCTGTATTTATCTTGTCTGTGGTAACAAAATAAATAGGTATATGAGAGGGGATATTCCGTTGTGGGGATATCTCCTTTTTTGTACAAGTTTTTAGTATAACGACAGACTAACTATTAAAAGTCAAGTCTAAAATAAAAATGATTTGAATGAATTGTAGAAATGCAATTCAGATATAAAAGAATAGAAAAACGATTCTTAGAACCTAAAAAACTGCATGACAAACAGAGCGTCAATACTGGCACTTATAAGGTGTCAAAACCTTTGCGATTGTAACCTCTACTATAGCTGTGAGGGGGAGAAGCAAAGGAGGAATTGCTATGTCGAAAATTATGAAAGACATATGGAGCTTGCAGCGGAAATGCAGGAGTATTTGCGAGAAGAACATACCTCTGTATAATGAATACTTTGCATAAATATTCCTGATTGCCAATGGCAAAAAGTCTGCCATGAAATGGTGAAACAGGCAGCCAAAAGGTGTGGATAAGACTATACAGAAAAAAATGTGCGTGTTAAAATAAGAGATACAGATTTTTCTGCATCGGCAGAAACAGGGACAGGGAATGGATGACATGAATTATGATGAAGCGATACAATATATTGAGCAATTGAACAGTAAGGGAATTGTCCTGGGACTGGAGCGAATGGAGCGTTTGCTGGGGCTGTTGGCTTGTCCCCAAAGGGGCTTGCGTTGTATCCATGTGGCAGGGACCAATGGAAAAGGCTCGGTGTGTGCTTTTTTGGAGGCAGCGCTGCGTCAGGCAGGTTTGAAGGTGGGACGGTACAGTTCTCCCACCCTGTATGACTATCGGGAACGGATTCAAGTGAACGGGAAGTATATAGAAAAACAAGCTCTGGCAGAGCTGATTACCAGGATACAGCAGGCCTGTGCACGCATGGAGCAAGATGGTCTGGAATTGCCTACGGTGTTTGAGGTGGAAACTGCAGTGGCTTTTCTGTATTTCGCGCAGCAGCAATGTGATTATGTGTTGTTGGAAGTAGGAATGGGCGGACGACTTGATTCCACAAACGTGATAGAAAAACCAGTACTGTCGGTGATTACTCCTATCAGTCTGGATCATACAAAACTATTGGGAAGTACATTGGCAGAGATTGCGGCGGAAAAGGGCGGTATTATCAAACACAATTGTCCGGTGGTGATTGGTCCGCAGCAGAGAGAAGTATTAGAAGTATTGCAAAAGCGTTGCCAGAGCTGCGGTGTGGTGCCGCGTCTTGTAAAGCTTGAAAAACTGAAACAGCATCACTGGAGCCAGGAAGGACAAATTTTTTCCTATGGAGAATGGGAAAGTGTGCATATTCGTTTGCTGGGGGATTATCAGTGTGTAAATGCAGCGATTGCTTTGGAGGCATTGCAGTGCTTGCAGCAATGGGAAGTACGACTCCGTGCAGAGCATATCACGCGGGGATTGGCACTGGCCCGATGGCCAGGCCGATTTGAGGTGATTGGACAGAAACCACTGTGCATTGTGGACGGTGCGCACAATCCGGCAGGTGCGCAGGCGTTGGTGCAAACATTGCAGCGGCATTTTTCCGGACGGCGGATCTGGCTTTTGCTGGGCGTATTTCGGGATAAGGATTATCGAAAAATGGGAGAGATTTTGAGCAGTGTCAGCGACAATGTCTGCTGTTTTAAACCGCCGACAGAACGGGGACTTGAGGGAGAAGCATTGGCGCAGGTGCTGAAACTATATTATACTCGTGTAACGTGGGTGCAGAATGCGGCGCAGGCAGTACAGCAGGTCTTGACGGAGGCGGAGGCTGATGATCTCGTGGTATCCTGCGGCTCGTTATCTACTATTTGCGATGTGCAGAATGCAGTGAAACAATGGGAGGCGGCATATGAAACGCATTGAAGCAATTTTACAGGATGTCCGTTTTCAAAAAAGTTTGCTGCGCATTGAGCAATTGGAGCAGCAGCGTATTTTTTGCCGTCATGGTTTGGAGCATTTATTGGATGTCGCGCGGATTGCCTGGATTCTAACAATGGAAGGGCAGTTGCCGTTAGACAAGGAGATTGTATACGGTGCGGCTTTACTGCATGATATTGGGCGCGACCGTCAATATGAGGAGCAGATTCCCCATCATCAGGCCAGCGCTGGATTGGCGGCGGAAATTTTGCCTGAGGCCGGGTACAATCTTGCGGAAACAACACTGATTATAGATGCCATTGCACAGCATGGTAAACCTAACAGTGAGCAAAGTTCACTGGCCCAGGTGCTGTATCAGGCCGACAAGCTGAGCCGTAATTGTTTCCGATGTACAGTGCAGGATCAATGTAAATGGCCAGAGGAAAAACGAAATCGAACGATATTGTGGTGAAAACAACAACAGGTAATGACAAAAAGGAGTGGAACAACATGCAGAAGACAATGAAAATCGGCAATCGGATTTTTGATTTACAAGGGCACACATATATTATGGCGATCTTGAATGTAACGCCTGATTCTTTTTCTGACGGCGGCAGCTATAAGACGGTAGACGATGCGTTGTATCGTGTGGAGCAAATGCTGGCGGAGGGCGCGGATATCATTGATATTGGCGGAGAATCCACCCGCCCGGGCTATGACCAAAATGGCGTTAGTGCAGAAGAAGAGATGGAGCGGGTGCTACCTGTATTGGAAGCGCTGCGGCAGAGATTTGACGTGCCGGTTTCTGTGGACACCAAAAAAGCGTCAGTGGCCAAGGCTGCGCTGCAAAGCGGCGCTGATTTGGTGAATGATATTTGGGGTTTATTGCAGGATCGTGATATGGCCAGGGTAATTGCCCAGGCGGGAGCCACTTGCTGTTTGATGCACAACAAACAGAACACCGATTATCATAATCTGGTATGGGCGTGCATGGAGAGTTTGCAGCACAGCGCGGAACTGGCCCTGGCTGCAGGTGTACCCAAGGAAAATATTATTCTGGACCCGGGTATTGGGTTTGGAAAAACGTGGGAGCAGAATTTAAAAGTCATGCAGCAACTGCCCCGGTTCAATTTGCTGGATTATCCTATGCTGTTGGGCACATCCCGCAAATCTATGATTGGCTTGACGTTAAACTTGCCCATTGATCAGCGGTTGGAGGGTACGTTGGTGACGACAGTGCTGGCAGTACAGGCTGGCTGGAATTTTGTACGGGTGCATGATGTAGAGGCCAATTACCGCGCTATTAAGATGATGGAAGCGATTCGTGATATTACCGGCTAAGGAGGTACGGCAGTTGGACAAAATCTCAATAGAGAATTTGGAGGTATATGCCTATCATGGTGTGTATCCTGAGGAAAATA
This sequence comes from uncultured Peptococcaceae bacterium, assembly GCA_910585405.1. GTDB lineage: Bacteria > Bacillota > Peptococcia > Peptococcales > Peptococcaceae > UBA7185. The sequence goes on from CAJUDO010000014.1 coordinate 67,504, forward strand.
AATTAGGACAGAAATTTTTTCTCTCGCTGCAGCTTTTTATCGACACAAACAGGGCAGTAGGGCAGGACGATTTGATGCAGTCGGTGAATTATGGGGAAGTGTGCTTTTTCCTGAAGGACTGGATGGAAAAAAATACGTTCTGTTTGATTGAAACAGTGGCGGATCGTTTGGCGCAGGCGGTGTTATTGCAATATCCACTGGTGCAGCGGATCATCCTGGAGGTGAAAAAGCCCAATGCGCCGGTATCCTTGCCTTTGGAAAGCATATCAGTGACAGTAGAGCGCCAATGGCACAGGGTATATGTGGGTGTGGGCAGCAACATGGGCAATCGAGAAGGGTTTATTCGCAGCGCACTGTTGCTCTTGGAGCAGCAGCGAAATTGCAAGCTGGTGCGGGTATCGAATTTGTTCGCGACAGCGCCTTATGGTTATACGGAGCAGCCTGAGTTTCTGAATGGCTGCATAGAGGTGCATACACTGCAAAATCCCCAGCAGTTTCTGACGACGTTGCATAACATTGAACAGCAATTGGGTCGGGAACGGACGATGCATTGGGGACCGCGCACAATTGACTTGGACATATTGCTCTATGATGACGCCGTCCTTGACATGGAAAACTTAACAGTTCCTCACATTGATATGCAGAACAGATTGTTTGTGTTGAAGCCATTAGCTGAGATTGCCGGTTTTGTGCGTCATCCTCTTTTGGGGAAGACAATTGCGCAGCTGTGTGAGATTGCAGAGAAGCGGCAAAATTAGCTTGCTGGTCATAAGAAGCTTTCTTCCCGAAATTGCGGTGAAGTGACAAATCTTGTTGGACTGGACTGCAAATTGTGATAGAATAGAAAACAACAGGAACAGAATTTCAAGAGATAGAGAGGTTTTTATATGCGAATTTTAGTAGCAGGCGGCGCTGGCTATATTGGCAGTCATACATGCTTGGTACTGTTGGAGGCAGGGCATGAGGTAATCGTGGCAGATAATCTTTGCAACAGCAAAGAAGAATCCCTGCGCCGTGTGCAGGAGCTTACAGGAAAGCCAATCATTTTTTATCAGGCGGATGTGACGGATGAAGCAGCGGTAGAAAAAATTTTTACGGAACAGCAGATTGACGGCGTCATCCATTTTGCCGGGCTGAAGGCAGTGGGAGAGTCGGTGGAACAGCCGGTGCGGTATTATTATAATAACGTGGTCAGCACTCTGGTTTTGTGTAAGGTGATGAAACGGCATGGCGTGAACAAATTTGTATTCAGCTCTTCCGCGACTGTTTATGGAGAGAATGCCATTCCTTTTGTGGAGACCATGGCGTTATTGCCTGCCACCAATCCCTACGGCGAGACAAAGGTGATGAGTGAGCGCATCTTACAGGATGTCGCTGCAGTGGAAAGCGACTGGTCGGTGGCGCTTTTGCGTTATTTTAATCCCATTGGCGCCCATGAAAGTGGACGAATCGGAGAGGACCCGCAGGGGATTCCCAACAATTTGATGCCTTATGTGACGCAGGTGGCCAGCGGAAAACGGGAACGCCTGCGGGTATGGGGCAATGATTATCCTACTGTAGACGGGACCGGTGTGCGGGATTATATTCATGTGATGGATTTGGCGGAAGGGCATGTGAAAGCCTTGGAAAAGCTCTGTGAGGAAAAGGGCGTGCTGGTTTATAATTTGGGCACCGGTCAAGGTGTGAGTGTATTGCAGCTGGTACATGCCTTTGAAAAGGCCAACGGCTTGACGATTCCCTATGATATCTGCCCGCGCAGAGCAGGCGATATCGCCGAATTTTATGCGGACGCGTCCAAGGCAGAACGGGATCTGGGCTGGAAAGCTGTACGCACGATAGAGGATATGTGCCGTGATGCCTGGAATTGGCAGAGACAAAATCCTCAGGGATATGAAATAGAAAAATGAGGTTTGTCAGATCAGTCTCTATAATTTGAAAAAGAAAAATAAAGAATAAAGGAGAGATTTTTATGTCTGAAATTAAAGTTGATATTTCTGATGCCATTGCCCAGCTTCCTGTGGAGCAGTATCAGGAAAAAATTGATGCCATTCACGAGCAGCTGCATCATGGTCAGCACAGTTATACTGGATGGGTAGAGTATCCGACAAAGATAGAGGGCGATCTGGTCTGGCAGATTATGACCACCGCTTGGAAAATTCAGAAACAATGCACTGCGTTTGTGGTGATTGGTGTGGGCGGTTCTTACTTGGGCGCAAAGGCGTGTCTGGAATTGCTGCAATCTCCTTTTTACAATGAATTCTTTGCCAAAGAACGCAATTTGCCTAAAATTTATTTCGCAGGACATCATTTGAGCAGTGTGTATTATCATGAGCTATTTCACCGTTTGCGAAAAGAAGAGGTGGCGGTATGTGTGATCTCTCGGTCAGGGAGCACGTTGGAGCCCATGGTGATTTTTGAGATGTTTAAGAAATTCATGTATGAAAAATACGGGGACGGGGCAAAAGAGCGCATCTATGTGGTGACAGGCAGCGAAGGAAAATTGCGGGAAGAAGCAGAAGAGGAAGGCTACACAACTTTTGACGTACCTGACGATATTGTAGGCCGGTTTTCTGTGTTAACGCCAGTAGGCTTACTGCCCATCGCCGTGGCAGGGATTGATTTGGAGGCAGTTCTACAGGGAGCCCGCCAGGCCCAGCAGGCTACGATGGATACGGATTTGAATCACAATGATTGTTATCGCTATGCACTGGCGCGCTATTTGCTGAAAACAGAACAGGATAAGCGCATGGAAGTATTCGAAGTATATGACGGGAAACTGCGCTATTTTACAGAGTGGCTAAAGCAGCTGTTTGGGGAGAGCGAATGTCAGAAAGGGCAGGGCATTTTTCCGGTATCTATGCAGATGTCTACGGATTTGCATTCTCTGGGGCAGTTTTTGCAGGACGGCAGACAGGATTTCTTTGAAACTGCCGTTGTCATTGAAGATGTAACCTATGATATCATGCTTCCAGAAGATTTGACGGCCCATGCGAAAACGTTGCATCAGCTGAATCAGATGGTGCGGGAGAGTGTAAAAGAAGCTCATTTGGAAAATCATACGCCGAATATTGTGATTAAACTGCCGGAAATCTCCGCGTATTCTTTCGGTAAAATGGTGTACTTCTTTGAGAAGGCCTGTGCGGTGAGCTGTATGCTGAGTGATTTGGACCCGTTCGTACAGCCCGGTGTGGAGCGTTACAAAGAGAAGCTGCAGGAGCTGTTGAAAAATGATACCATGCAGACTGCAGAAGTTGAATAAGGTATAAGAAGAAAAAAAGGCTCTACGTCAAATGTTGGGGTGCAAAAACCCCATAGAAAAAAATTATAGAAT
>CAJUDO010000015.1 GCA_910585405.1 uncultured Peptococcaceae bacterium
AGCTTTAAGCTTTCCGGAACCCCCAGCCTAGCTGGGGGTTTTCTTCATACAAAAAGAGTGACCAGTCTCCTGATCACCCTTTACATCTATCATTTTTAATTATTCAGAGAATGAATAGGCGCCGGAATCCGACCGCCTCTATGAATAAATTCATCTGCACTGAATTTTCCTACTTCCATAATCGGCGCATAGCCCAATAATCCGCCGAAGACTACTTTATCGCCCACGTTTTTGCCATGCACGGGAATGACACGCACAGCGGTGGTTTTTTTGTTGATCATACCGATGGCCGCTTCGTCAGCAATGATTGCCGCGATGGTTTCAGCGCTGGTATCACCTGGAATGGCAATCATATCCAATCCTACCGAGCAAACGCAGGTCATCGCTTCCAGTTTGTTGAAGCTCAAAGCGCCGTCTTCTACCGCACGAATCATACCTGCGTCTTCACTGACCGGAATAAACGCACCACTTAAGCCGCCTACATGGGAGGAGGCCATTGCGCCGCCTTTCTTCACCGCATCATTGAGCATTGCCAGAGCTGCCGTGGTGCCATGGGTGCCGCAGCGCTCTAGGCCCATTGCCTCCAGAATATCTGCTACACTGTCACCAACCGCCGGCGTAGGAGCCAGAGACAAATCGACAATTCCAAAGGGAATGCCCAAACGGCGAGCCGCTTCCCGACCTACCAATTCCCCGCTACGAGTTACTTTAAAGGCAGTATGCTTGATGGTGGTGGCCAACTCGTCAAACGGCGCGTTGGGAATCTTGCGCACTGCGTTGAGCACTACACCGGGACCGCTAACGCCTACATTGAGTACAACCTCCGGCTCCCCTACGCCATGAAAAGCGCCTGCCATAAAGGGATTATCCTCCACCGCATTGCAGAAAACTACCAGTTTGGCGCTGCCCAGGCCGTCTTCCTCTGCTGTCAAATCGGCACTCTCTTTAACCACTTGCCCCATCAAACGCACTGCATCCATATTGATACCTGCTCTGCTAGAGCCCACGTTGACAGATGCACAGACAAATTCTGTTTCTGCCAAAGCCTGAGGAATGGAGCGAATCAGCTTTTCATCGCCCTTGGTCATCCCTTTTTGTACCAAAGCGGAAAATCCGCCGATAAAGTTTACGCCCACTTCCTTGGCTGCTGCATCCATCGTTTTGGCGATTTTCACATAGTCCGGTGCCTCACAGGCGTCTGCTACGATGGAAATAGGCGTCACGGAAATCCGTTTATTAATAATAGGGATGCCGTAATCCTCTGCTACTTCTTCCCCCACCTTTACCAAATCCTTAGCGTAGGTGGTAATTTTTTTATAAATTTTTTCGCATACTACGTCGATATCGCTATGGGCACAGTCCCGCAGAGAAATTCCCATGGTAATTGTGCGAATATCCAGATTTTCTGATTCAATCATATTAATAGTTTCTAAAATTTCTTCATTGGAAATAGAAATCGGCATGCTTCTTCCTCCTTAGATACGATGCATATACTGAAAAATTTCTTCATGCTGACAGGAAATAACCACACCATACTTTTGTCCCAAAAGCCCAATCTGCTCCCGCAGCTCGCTGAAGCTAACTGTAGCTTCTGTTAAATCCACAATCATAATCATAGTAAAGAATTCCTGCAAAATCGTTTGGCTGATATCTAAAATATTTACTTCCCAATCAGACAGCGCACCAGATACGGCTGCAATAATACCCTTTCTATCTTTTCCCACAACTGTTACAACAACACGATTTTTATTGGTTTCCATGTTTCATAACCCTCCAAGTTTATAGTCATCTTATTATAATATAGTCCCTGCTAAAAAGCAATTCCCCATCTCTCCCACTTCGTCAAAATCTGCCTTCGTAACCATTTCTTTAATATATTTTTTTGCAAATTTTATGCCTGCTCTTGACATTTTGTCGCAAATATGAATAATAGATTGCAAGGAATTTTTCGCTGCAAAAAAAATCAGAACGGAGGAATCCTATGCATATAGAAACAACACAGAAAAATGGCACAAAGATTGCTGTCATAAAAAGCGATACGCCATTGATCACCGACGTGCAGTCCGCACTGGACTTAATGATGACAGTGAAGTATGAGACGGGCTGCTCCAATATCGTCATCAGCAAAGAAGCCATCACAGAAGATTTTTTCAACCTACGCACCCGTCTGGCAGGAGAAATTTTACAAAAATTTATCAATTATGACGTAAGATTGGCAATCTATGGAGATTTTTCAATATACACAAGTAAGGCGTTAAAGGATTTTATCTATGAGAGCAACCATGGAAAAAATATTTATTTCCAACCTGATGTTGCGCTTGCCATTGATAAGCTTTCTGGCTGTTAGAAAGAGACACCAACACAACATACTCTCTGCAGCAAAAAACGGCATAGTCGCCCGCGACTGTGCCGTTTTTTTCAACAATTTCACTAAAATAAAATTCCCAGCAAAAACTGTACTAGAGGGATGGTGCCCAGACAGGCAATGGTACTGACAAATACCGTCTCTGCCGCTACACGCTCATCTCCTCCATAAGTCCGTGCTATCATGGTAATGGCAACCATGGGCGGCAAGCTTAAAATCGTAGCCAGCAATCTGCTGGTCGTGGCATCAAAAAACAACGAGGTCAGGAAATAACCCAACAAGGGCAGAAGCGTCATTTTCAGCACGATTAAAAAGTACACATGGGGCTTCATCAGCATGGAAAGCACCGGCATCGTGGCCAAGAGTGCGCCCAAATACAATAATGCCAGATAACGGCTACATTCTCCCAGACCCAACACTGCATTTGTCACCGGCGCTGGCAGCGAGATATTAAAATATAACAGTGCCAAGGCAATGGCGATGCCCACCAGCGAAGGATTCAGAAAATTCTGCAACCAGCTGTTCCCTTTTCTTTTTGCATTTCTACCACTGAGAAATACGCCCACTGACCACAGCAAAATCTGATCCAGCGTCATATAGATCAGCAGGCACACCGCAATTTGCGTGTTGTTGGGAAACATGGACTCAATGAGCGGCAGGCCCATAAAACCAATATTGCAAAACATCGTCGCAACCGCAAATATATCCTGCCCGCTGCGCCGCAGTCCGCTGGCCCCGCCCATGGCATAACCCAGAAGGCACAAAATACCATACATAAGCAACAATGCCGCCGCAAAATAGCGGTTATCCCATATGCGCTGTATCGTAACTCCGTTTCCGATAATTAGATGAAAAATAAGACATGGCAAAAGCAATTTTACAATCAATTTTGACAGCCCGTTCAGCACGTCGTTGCCCAACACGCCTGCTTTTGCCATAACAAAGCCAATCAACATTAAAACGGCAAACATGATCACTTGATTGACCACGATATAAAACTGTTGACTCACAACTTCCCCCTCCAAAACAGCGCATAGGGTCGCGCTATGATGAAAAACTGCTGTCTCGTATCGCAAGACAGCAGTTTTATAAATTACTCTATTTCTTTTGGCTTTTCCTCTTCGTCATCACCGGCAATTCCTTTTTTGAAACCGTGGATGCTCTCTCCTAATGCCTTGCCCACACCAGGTAACTTTCCCGGTCCAAAAACAATCAAGGCAATAATCAAGATTAAGATTAAACTTGGAATCCCAATATTTGCAATATATCCAAACATGCGACTACCTCCTTCGCTTTTAGAACGAACCAGCTTACAAATATATCATATACTTTTTCTGTGAAAAAGACAAGGACAAATTATATTCCATGGTTTCTATCAGAAATTTGTATTTGTGTAATGTCTACAAGCTCCACATCCTGAATGGATTTATTCATGCTGATGCAGTCTACCAATACCTTGGCAGTGTCAATAGCCGTCAGGCAGGCAATAGAGCGCTCTACAGCCTTACGGCGAATCCGTACACCTTCCCGCGCTGGCTGCCGCCCTTTGGTGGAAGTAGAAATCACATAATCCACCTTGCCGCTTTCCAATAAATCCAAGATATTGTTTTTGCCCGGTTCAGAAATCTTATTTACCGGCTCTACATGCAGGCCGTAGTTGTTCAAATAGGCTGCGGTTCCCTTTGTGCCGTAGAGCTTGAAGCCCATTTTCTCCAGCTTTTTCGCGATGGAGAAGATCTCTTCTTTATCTTTATCCCGCACAGAAATGAGCACACCGCCCTCATGCTTGATCTGATACCCGGCGGCAATCAAACCTTTGTATAACGCTTCGTCAAAACTCTTGGCGATACCCAATACTTCCCCTGTAGATTTCATTTCCGGTCCTAGCATGGTATCTACAGAATGGAGCTTTTCAAAGCTGAATACAGGAACCTTCACCGCCACATAATCTCCTACAGGATGTACGCCGGTCTCATAGCCCATGCCTTTTAAGGTAGCACCCAGCATAATTTTGGTTGCCAAGTCCACCATGGGCACATTGGTTACCTTGCTGATATACGGCACTGTTCTGGAGGAACGGGGATTAACCTCGATGACATACACTTCTCCGTTGTGCACCACATATTGAATATTCATCAGACCGATGACATGCAGTTCCCGCGCCAAACGGCCGGTATATTCCACGATGGTCTTTTTGTTTTCTTCTGTGAGCCGCTGTGCCGGATATACCGAGATGGAGTCACCGGAATGAATCCCTGCGCGCTCAATATGCTCCATGATGCCCGGAATCAGATAGTCAGTGCCGTCGCAGATGGCATCTACTTCCACTTCAATGCCCATCATGTATTTGTCAATGAGCACCGGATTTTCAATTCCGCTGGCCAAAATGATATTCATATATTCTTCTACGTCCGCATCGCTATAAGCAATGATCATATTCTGGCCACCCAACACGTAAGAAGGTCTCAACAATACCGGATAACCTAGATTTTTTGCTGCTTTCAGCGCTTCATCCAGTTGGAACACCGTTTTTCCTTCAGGACGGGGAATTTCACATCTTTGCAGCAGTTCATCGAAGCTTTCTCTGTCTTCTGCTTCATCAATACTTTTTGCCGATGTGCCCAAAATATGCACGCCGGATTCTTCCAGATGCTTAGTCAAGCCGATGGCGGTCTGTCCGCCGAATTGTACAATGGCGCCCCACGGTTTTTCCGTTTCGATAATGGAATCCACATCTTCTGGTGTCAGCGGATCAAAGTAAAGCCGGTCAGAAGTATCAAAGTCTGTGGATACTGTTTCTGGATTGTTGTTAACAATAATGGCCTCATAGCCTTCCTCTTTCAGCGCCCACACGCAATGCACCGAGCAATAGTCGAACTCAATCCCCTGGCCAATACGAATCGGGCCAGAACCGAATACAATAATTTTCTTTTTACCGCTGTCATGTTCTTGCAAAAACTCTGCTGCTTCATTCTCTTCATCGAAGGTAGAATAAAAATACGGTGTTTCCGCTTTAAATTCTGCAGCGCAGGTATCTACCATTTTATAAGAAGCAAAACGTTTTTCCGGCGCGTCTTCTCCGGACAGGCGCACGATAGTTTTGTCCAAAAAGCCCATCTTTTTGGCTTCCAGATACAATTCTGGTGTCAGCTCTTTTTTCACCAGCTTGCGCTCCATTTTCACAAGATTCTGCAATTTGGCCAAGAACCATTTGTCAATCTTCGTGATATTATGGATTTTCGCCAGCTCAATGCCCCGTTTTAATGCTTCGTATACGACAAACACCCTTTCATCATCGCAACGTTTTAGGAGCCGCACCACATCGCTGTCATTGAGCATCTGCAGTTTGGGCAAGTTAAAGGTATCAAGTTTCAATTCAATGGAACGGACTGCTTTCATCATAGCCTGCTCAAAGCTGGTGCCAATGGCCATCACTTCACCGGTGGCCTTCATCTGCGTACCCAGTGTCCGGTTGGCATAGACAAATTTGTCAAAGGGCCAACGGGGGAATTTGACGACAATGTAGTCAATGGCCGGTTCAAAGCAGGCGAAGGTGTTTCCTGTCACCGCGTTTACAATTTCATCCAGCGTATAGCCCACTGCAATTTTCGTGGCAACCTTGGCAATAGGATAGCCTGTCGCTTTGGAGGCCAAAGCAGAAGAACGGGACACACGGGGATTTACTTCAATTACCGCATATTCAAAGCTGTCTGGATGCAGAGCAAACTGGCAGTTGCAACCACCTTCTACCTCCAGCGCCTGCACAATATTCAGCGCTGCACTGCGCAGCATCTGGTATTCTTTATCAGAAAGAGTTACTGCCGGCGCTACTACAATAGAATCCCCTGTGTGCACCCCTACTGGGTCAAAGTTTTCCATAGAGCAAACGGTAATGATATTGGCATGGGAATCACGGATGACCTCAAACTCAATTTCTTTCCAGCCAGAGATATTCTTCTCAATCAGTACCTGAGTGATAGGCGACAAACGCAGACCATTTTCTGCAATCTCATGCAGTTCTTCTGGATTGTGCGCAATCCCACCGCCGGAACCACCCAGCGTAAAGGCCGGACGTACAATGACCGGATAGAAAATTTCCTCCGCATAGCTCAATGCATCCTCCACTGTCTCTACTACCTTGGAGGGAATGCATGGCTCGCCGATGCTGAGCATCGTGTCTTTAAAAATCTGCCGGTCTTCTGCCTTATCAATAGTTTCTGGGTTAGCGCCCAAAAGCTTTACGCCGTGGCTCTCCAAAAATCCTTCCTTGGCCAGCTGCATGGACAAGGTAAGACCTGTCTGACCGCCCAAAGTAGAGAGAATACTGTCTGGCTTTTCAATTTCAATGATTCGCTTCACGATATCCAAATTTAACGGCTCGATATAAATCTTATCAGCCATAGCCTTGTCTGTCATAATGGTGGCGGGATTAGAGTTTACCAGGACAACCTCCAGCCCTTCTTCCTTCAATGCGCGGCATGCCTGTGTCCCTGCATAGTCAAATTCTGCCGCCTGACCGATTACAATAGGGCCAGAACCAATTACCAATACTTTTTTAATGTCTGTTCTCAATGGCATCTTATTCGCCCTCCTTGCGCATCATTGTCATAAACCGGTCAAAAAGATAGCTGGTGTCACGGGGACCGCCGCACGCCTCCGGATGGAACTGCACAGTATAGACCGGTGCATTGTAATATTCTACCCCTTCGCAAGTATTGTCATTTACGTTCCAATGACTCATTTTTCCCACAGCAGGGTTAATACTGTCTCCCACCACTGCATAGCCGTGGTTCTGGCTGGTCACATAAACCCGACCTGTATTCAAATCCTTTACCGGCTGGTTTCCACCGCGGTGACCATATTTCAGCTTCATGGTTTTCCCGCCGTTAGCCAACGCGGTTAGCTGATGTCCTAGGCAAATCCCAAACATCGGCATCTTGGCTGCAATCAGTTTTTTCAAGGTTTCAATCACTTCTGTATTTTCCTCAGGATTTCCCGGACCATTGGTCAGCATCACGCCGTCAGGGTTTATGGCCAGAATCTCCTCAGCAGTAGTGTGCGCCGGTACCACGGTCACATTGCAGTTGCGATTGAGCAAATGACGCAAAATATGCGCCTTATAACCAAAGTCCATCATCACAACCTCATGCTCTGGATTTTCCACAGTATAACGCTTGATTTCTTTTGTCGTTACAGTTTTTACTGCATCTTTGATTTCATAAGCCTGAATCTGCGCCAAAAGCTCCTCTTTCTTGGCATAGACATCCTCTGTTGTAATAGCGCCGTTCATCACGCCGCACTCTCTAATGATGCGGGTCAGTTGGCGGGTATCTACACCGTATAAGCCAATCACATGCTGTTCCTTCAAAAATTCATCAATGGTTTTTTCGCAACGGAAATTGGAAGGCACCTCACACCATTCCCGTACAATGTAACCTTTCATCCAACACTGTGGCGATTCAAAGTCATCACTATTAGTACCGTAGTTTCCATTCAGCGGAAATGTCTGTACCGCGATCTGCCCATAATAGCTGGGATCTGTCAACGTCTCCTGATATCCTGTCATTCCTGTGGCAAATACAACTTCACCGATGGTAGTGCCCGTTACACCAAAGCTTTTACCCTCAAATACTTGCCCATTGGCCAGCAGCAAATATGCTTTCTGTTCGCTCATACCTGTCCCTTCCTTTTCTAAAATTTGCAGACCTAAAAAAATGTCTATTTATCCCGCATACAGATAAATAGACATAACGATAGACATAAACACAGTTCCTGTCGACTATCAGTCGTCAGAATGCTGTTTGCTATTTCCTTTTTAGTCTCACGGGACTAAATTTAAAGGTCTTTTATTTAATTTACATTAGAGATATTATAACAAGCCCTGCAGAAAATGTCTACTAAAAATGTGTCTGTTGCGCAAATAATCTTGTATACATAAATATTTATACTGTAATATGTATAATTATAGAAATTTTCTTTTGTCCTGTCAACCCTTTATTTCTAACGCTCTTTTCGCCAGTTGATCCGCCAATTCGTTGTATTTGTCGCCGGAATGGCCTTTTACTTTGTGAAAGTAAATATTCAACCCCTTTTGCCTTACCTCCTGATAAAACTGCCGATATCGTTGCGTGCCCAATTTTTTCGCCTGCCACTCGCCGGTACACCAACGGGCCACACCCTCATAATCATGATAAATATGCAAAACCTGCGCACCCTGCTCCAAGGCAAAAGACATTGCTCGTTCCGCACCTTTAATCTCACCGGCTACATTGCGCATGTCCACCAATTCCCCGTCATCATCGCTGCCGAAGAAGTGGTATTCCTCATCTTCATAAAAGATAACTGCTCCAAAAGCAAAACGTTTTTTCTGCGCATGGTAGCTGCCGTCCACATAAGCCACCATTTCACCAGGAGCCGCCTGTGCTTCTTCTTCTACATGCTGCCGTTCCTCATCTCCCCAGAGATACTGCTGCGCCTCAGTCAAAGTCGCGAAGCTTTTATAGACCGCACCAGAATAGCCCTGCACCTGCGCCTTGCAGTCATCCCATTTTGTAAACAGTCCCGTCTGTCTGCCTTTCCGCACTGCATAAAACTTCTGTGCCATAAAACACCTCCTCATTCCCAAAACACAAAATATTTTTACTCTATTTTCATGTCGTGAAGAAATTTTTCACTGACTAGGCGGCTTTTGATTTTTTTCGCCTTGCGTACGTACGCAAGGCGAAAAAAATCAAAAACAACGACGTCAGAGGAAAATTTAACACGCCATCCTCCTAGATGCGTTTTGCACAGATATCCGCCACACAACACTTTTCGCAATAAGGCTTTGTCCTCGCCGTGCAGACCGCTCTGCCATGCTCTACCAGCCGGTGACAGAAATCATTGCTTTCCTCCGGCGGAATGAGTTTCCAAAGTGCCATCTCAACCTTTTTAGGCTCCTTTATGCCCTTCACCAGGCCCATACGATTAACCAGTCGGATGCAATGGGTATCTGTCACAATGGCTGGCTGGCCAAAGACATCGCCCAGAATCAAATTGGCACTCTTACGACCCACACCAGGCAATTTCAACAGTTCTTTCAAGGTATTCGGTACCTTACCGTCATACTCCTCTTGTAACATTTTCATACAGGCGCTGATATCTCTTGCCTTGCTATTTCCCAACCCGCAGGGACGTATGATCGCTTCTATTTCCTCCGCAGTTGCCTCCGCCAATGCTTCCTGTGTGGGATACTTCCCATAGAGCTCCTTTGTCACCACATTCACACGGGCATCTGTGCACTGCGCCGCCAATCGCACACTGACCAACAGTTTCCACGCCTGATCATACTCCAACGTACAATCCACATCGGGATAGGCCACCTTTAAACGCGCCACAATCTGTAGTGCCAATTCTTCCTTTGTCATGGGCTTCACTCCTCATTTCCCTCTTCCAGTTTACTTTTCACTTCGTCCTCAGCAATATCCAGCAGCGCTTCTGCCCTGCTGTACCCCTCCGCTTCTTCACCGTCATTCCCTTTTCCATCTCCATGGAACAGTACCGCGCAAATCAGCGAGGTAAAAGGCAGTGTCAGCAGAATTCCCAGGCTGCCCACCAGAGCCTGCAGGCATTCTACCACAATCATCTCTCTGTTAAATAAATCCAACATAGAACTGTTGTAGGCAACCATCAACAATACACTGCTCATAAATCCGCCAATATACGCCAAAATCAGCGTGTTAGACATAGTGCCCATGATATCGCGGCTGATGTTCATCCCTGAGTGCAGCAGTTCCTTAAAACCAATATGGGGAAGTTTTTCTTTCAATTCCGCTAACGCTGCCGCAATAGAAATGGACACGTCCATGATGGCACCCACCGCACCGATAATAATGGCGCCAAAAATAATTGCCCGCAGATTCAGAGGATTTTCCCCGCGCAAATTGTACAAAATCACAGAATTTTCATCCAATACACCGGTCAGCGTCATGGTATGATCCATCAGCACGGTCAGTAAACCCGCTACCAATACGCCGGCAAGACAGCCCAGCACTGCAGCGATACTTTTCCGGTTCACGCCATTGACGATAAAGAGTGTCATCAAGGTCATATAAATGCATGTAGCAATGGACCAACTATAAATATTTTCTCCTGCCAAGACTGCTGGAATAAATACATAGAATACTGCCAGACAAGTCAACGTCAGAGACACAATGGTGTGAAAACCCTGCCAACGTCCAAAGAGCAACAGCAATATAAGAAAAATAACCAGCAAAACGAGAATCTGGTCGGAGCGCTGGTAATCGCTCAGTAGCCATTGATTTTCTGCCATCCCGCCAGGAACCGTATACAAGAGCACCTTATCTCCCGGTTCCACAGCATGTAAATTAATTGCCGTAAAATAATCCAGCGTCTGCGCCGCTTCAATGACTTGACCCTTTTGCGCGCCGCTGCGAATCTTCGCTTTGAAAAGAATGGTCTCATTCTCCGCTATTTCTGTCTCGCTGATTTGATAACTCTCACTGTAGCGGTCCGTTATTTCCAACACTGTAGCTTTTACCACAATAGACTGGTCATCATCATCAAAAGCATGATAATTGGTCATAGCCAACTGATGTCCTCCCAAAATATAAATCACAGAAATGCCTAAGACCAAAAGATACACAATAAGAGATTTTGAATCTTTCTTTTGCATTTTTTTCACCCATTCTCGTCCTTTCTTTTTTGACTTGTCCGGCACAGACCTTGCCCAGGAGTGCAATTCTTCGCCGATAAAAAAACCGTGTCGCAGAAGCAGAAATTCTGCTCTCCAAGACACAGTCATCAGATTCGTATTGGTTGACTAAGCCGTAAGCCGGGTTCTGTCATTGAATGGTCATCTATCTCGAATCCCAGTTACCTGGAATCTCCAGCGACCTACCCGAGAACGGAGCGGGCCACTCCTTCTATTCTCCTATTAGGTCTTGCACCAGATGGGGTTTACCAAGCCGACAAGTCACCTTGCCGCTGGTGCGCTCTTACCGCACCGTTTCATCCTTACCGCAAAAATGCGGCGGTTTGTTTTCTGTGGCACTTTCCTTAAGGTCACCCTCACTGGCCGTTAGCCAGCATCCTGCCCTGTGGAGCCCGGACTTTCCTCAGCCTTGTGGCCGCGACCATTTCACTTACTCATCCCAATACTATTTATGCATTATAGCATACTCCCCGGCAAAGTTCCAGTAAAAATCTATTGGGTTTCTTTATTTTTTACTCTAAATTTGCAAATGTTTCACGTGGAACAATTCAAACAACCAGCTATTTGTTTTTTGCTACCCTTCGCCCGTCCTGCCCAATATGTACATCTGCTTGACCGTCTTTCGCGTTGTGGACTGCGTCCACCGCTTCAAGAACAGTCTGTGCAGCTGTTCATATTGACGCAGAATTTTGGCGAAGGTAGCAGGAGAGTTGAAACCCATAAAAGGTTAGCGAGGGCCTTGTGCAGCAACTTTTTCTATAGCTCTAAATAATAAATCGTTATGTATTTAGGCTCCCATCGGCGCAGAACTTCGCGCCGGCGGAGTCGTCGCCCGACGCTTTTCTGGTCGGGCGAGGGGCTACGGGGGGACGGCACCAAAAAGCGTACCGTCTCGAACCCCCCCGCTTGGCCTTTGCCTACTTACTAGCGCATATTTCTGCGCTGGAGACCTTGCTAAAAAAGTCAAAGATCAGCTATTGGTGAATGCTGTTAGCCTAAGCGCAGGATTTTTCGCATCTGGCTAGGCGGCTTTGAAGTTTCTGAGCGACGCGTACTCTACGTACGCAAGGCGAGGAAATTTCAAAACAACAACGCCAGATGCGAAAAAGGCCAGCGTGCCTTATTCACGCAGCTTCGCCGCCTCCGTCAGCTTTTCCAACGCCTTCTTCTCAATACGGCTCACATAAGAGCGGGACACTTTCAACCGCGCGCCTACCTCCTTTTGGGTAATTGGTTCATCGCCGTTCAAGCCATAGCGCAACTCCAGCACTAGTTTTTCCCGCTCTGTCAAACAATGAAGCTTTTGCAGCAAATGTTGATACTCACAGCTTTGCTCCACCGTTTCCGCTACCATATCCCCTTCTGTGCCCAACACATCCCGCAGACTGATTTGATTGCCGTCATGGTCTGTGCCGATAGGCTCGTTTAGCGACACCTCACATTTGTGCTTCTTCTGCGCCCGCAAATGCATCAAAATCTCATTTTCCACACATCGCGCCGCATAGGTAGCCAGCTTCACCTTTTTATCTGGCTTAAAGGTATTGATTCCTTTAATAAGGCCAATGGTGCCGATAGAAATCAAATCGTCCTGTTCCTCCGATGTGCCCTCAAACTTTTTGGCGATATGAGCGACCAAACGCAAATTATGCCGAATCAGCTCATCCCGCGCGTCCAGATCCCCCTGCTGCAACCGTTCCAGACATCGCGCTTCCTCCGCCTCATCCAGCGGTTGGGGAAAGGCGTTCTGCGTCATATAACCGGTCAGCAGCACCAACTGTTTTACTACTTCCAATAACAATGTTCTCCCTCCTGTTCCCTTCCTACTATCACCTTATGTGCAAGCGCTGTCCCATTATGACGGCTCTAAACAACTCCACGCGAAAAAAGGCGTCTCCGTGAGCATACATCACGGAAACGCCTCTTTTCTCTTTTCTCATTCGAATACCAAAACCATCACAATGGAACTACCTGCTTTATTTGAAAAAGTGTTATGACCAAGCAAGTTATATCTCCATTCATTTTTACAAATCAGAGTTTATCGCGCTACATTTAACTCTGGTATTCAGCTCTACATTTTTACTTCAAGTCCTTCAAAGACTGTGATCTGTAAATCTCTTGCATCAATCAACCTTTTCTGTTTGCCTTTCGAACAAACAGAAAAGATTTTTCGGGACACAAATGCTACCAAAATCCTTTTGCTATTCTTTATACAACCTAGTCGCTTTTTGTGATTTTATGTCGCACTTACAGACATTTTCTGTCAGATACTCATGAAGCTGGTTTACAAAACTGCGGAAATGCTTGTCAACTGTTTCTGTGAACAGGGCAAATTTCTCGTTCATACACCCCTCCGTTATCCTTTTGTTTTGACTACGGGTATCCATACCTCATATTGTGTATTCTGTGGATCTGGATTTAAGTAAACCTCAATATCGGGGGCATTCGCATACTCATATCCAGAGGTTGGAAGCCACTCTGTTATAATCCGCTGCTCCAATTCCTGTATAGACCGGTTTGTACCCGTTCCCGAAAAAATTGCCCAAGTAGACGCAGGCACGGTGTATTCTTCAAGCTCATCACTTGTTTTTGTACTGGAAACAGCAATAAAATATTTCCATTGTTCTTCATCATTGCAAACACTCACGCCCAAAAGTCCCATTGGCGGCGTATTCATCATTCCTGCCAATTTCTGGATGGTTCCATCGATAGAAGCCTCCTGCCACATCTTTGGCACCACCATAAAATTATGCTCGATTTCCCTATCAAGCGGTACAGATATGCCAATAATGCGAAATGATTCTTTTGTCTCAATTCTATAGTTCATTTCTGTCGCTCCTTTCACAGAAATGTTAAACACAATGGGAGAAAAAGATTTCACAGCTACGCCCCCGTCTTTCACGGACGACGGAGCTATCCCATGAAAAGACTGAAATGCTCTGTTAAATGCCGTCGGAGAACGATAGCCATACTTCTCCGCAATATCAATAATCCGTTCACATCCACCCTGCAGGTCTACTGCTGCTAAAGACATTTTTCTTCTTCGGATATACTCTGCCAGTGTAATGCCCGCCATATAAGTAAACATCCTCTGGTAGTGATAGGTGGAGCAGCAGGCAATCCGCCCAAGCTGTTCATAGTCAATTTCTCCTGTCAAATGTTCCTCAATATAATTTATGCTTTGATTTAATCTGTGAACCCATTCCATGACTTGCCTCCTTGTCCGCATAGATTGCGCTTAGTCAACATACATTTGTCTTTATCATTATAAGGCTTATTTTTAAAGTTGTCCTCTCTATCCCTGCACAAAAAAGAGAGGCAGTTATTCGATAATTGACATTTGCTTTTCTCCCTTGACTGCATAAGCCATGAGCCGATATTTTTCCTTCTTTCCCAATCCTGCGGAATACAATATTTCCCCAGACTCAATCAGCAATTATGATACATGACAAACCCCCAACAAGCAAAATCTGTCCGCAAGCCATAGACACGGGTGGACAGGTTTGTTCACATATAGAAAAAAGCGGTATAGCCCCTACAACCGGGGCTATACCGCCTCATCAAAACCTACTTCCTTGTAACTGGAAGCCTCTGATTTTATAGCATTTCTTATTTACCGAAATATCTGTTCAGCAGACCTTCAAATGCTTTGCCGTGTCTTGCCTCGTCTTTTGCCATTTCATGTACAGTGTCATGAATTGCATCCAAGTTCTGTTCCTTTGCCATTTTAGCCAGATCTTTTTTACCCTGGGTGGCACCGTGTTCAGCAGCTACGCGCAGTTTCAGGTTTTCTTCTGTGGATGGGGTTACAACTTCACCCAACAGTTCTGCAAATTTTGCAGCATGTTCTGCTTCTTCATAAGCAGCTTTTTCCCAATACAGGCCGATTTCAGGATAACCTTCTCTGTGAGCTACACGAGCCATTGCCAGATACATCCCAACTTCGGTGCATTCACCGGTAAAGTTATCGCGCAGACCTTTTACGATTTCAGGGTCAATCCCTTCGCAAATTCCTACTTTGTGTTCGTCAGCAAACACTAATTTTTCTCCAGCTTCCTGTTCAATGAATTTTTTAGCTTTGCAAATAGGGCATTCTGCTGGAGCTGTTTCTGCTTCAGTGGTCCAACCGCATACTGCACATACATACTTTTTCATAATAAAACCTCCATTAATTTATATTTTATTTTTTATAAACAAACTGCCATATTTTAGATACAGTTTATCCTTCATATTTTTTATTCCATCTTTCCAACTGTTTTCCTGCCAAAATAATGGATTTCTTACATTTTTCCTGCTTTTTTCATTTCTTCCACATACTTTTGTGGAGCTACTTCATCAAAAGGCCAGGAAATATTTATCATCTCACGGCACTGTGGACATTCTTTCGGAGCTTCTTCTGCCACAATGGTATATCCACATACAGAGCAGACAAAGGTTTTCAGTTTTTCCACTTTTGCTTTATTCGCCAAGAGTTCATCCACATATTTCTGTGGTGCAACTTCATCAAAAGGCCAGGAAATGTTCATCATTTCACGGCATTGTGGACATTCCTTCGGAGCTTCTTCTGCCACTAGCGTGTATCCGCACACAGAACAAACAAACCGTTTTACTTTGTGGTCAACCAATTTCTCTGCTAAATCTTCTGCCTGTTTCTTGGAAGCCACCTCGTCAAAAGGCCAGGAAATATTCATCATTTCACGGCACTTCGGACATTCTTTTGGAGCTTCTTCTGCCTCTACAGTATAACCACATACAGAACAGACAAACTTTTTCATCGTCATATACCTTCATCCTCCAAATCATTGCACAAAATTCAAAAAGACATTTCTGTCTTGTCCTTTATTTTATACCCGCGAATTCTTTGAAGCAAACAGAATTTTCAGAAAAAATTGCGAAATATTTTGCAAAATAAAAAATTCCCTACCGCCCCTGTTTTTTCTAGCATCTTCATGCTATAATTTTGCAAGAAGGTATATACTAGTATTGAAAATTTTTAACAGGAGGGTTTTACATGCCAACAGAAAAAGATACCTGGGATTTGACCCAGATGTTCGAAAATACGGAGAAATGGCGTGATGGTCTGGAAAAAGCCAAAACGCTCACTCAAACCCTTGCAGCTATGCAGGGCACGATCACAAAAAGCGCTGACAATCTCTACCGTGCGCTGCAGACCAACGACCAGTTGGGAGAAACCTTGACTGCGCTTTTTGTGTACGCCAAAATGTATTTTGACCAGAATATGTCCAACGGTGAAGCCAAAAATCTGTACGAAACTGCAGACAGCGTATATACTGCCCTGGCGGAACAGATTGCATTCTTGGAGCCGGAATTGCTGGAGCTCACACCGGAAATTTTTGCTGATTATATAGCACAAAAGCCGGAGCTGAAGCTGTATCAATTTCTCATGGAAGGCTTGTTTGAACAGAAGGAACACATTTTCAATCAGCAAATAGAAGAAATCTTGAGTAAAATGGGTTCTCTGGGCAATTCTTTTGAAAAAATTTATGATGACCTCAGCGTCAATGATATCCACTATCCCGAATTGACCACGCCGGAAGGCAACACCATCGAGGTTAATAACAATAATTATCAGGTGGCCCTGATTCACGAAGATGCTCAATTCCGTGCCGAGTATTTTCAAAAGCTCTTAGGCGTTTACAAACAACACATCAATACCATCTGCTCTGCCTATTACGGCTCTGTAAAAAATGATGTGTTCATCGCAAAAAGCCGCAAATACCCATCTGCACGGGCTATGGCGCTTTCTGGCAATCATATTCCCGAAGAAGTATACGACAATCTCATCGCCACTGTGCGCAAAAATGTAGCGCCACTACAGGAATATGTCACTCTGCGCAAAGAGGTACTAAGTCTGCCGGAAATTCATTTCAGTGATCTCTTTGTGCCGCTAGTGCCGGGAATCGACCGCACCTACACCTATGAAGCAGCACAGCAAATCGTGCTGGAAGCGACCGCTGTGCTGGGCGAGGACTATACTGCTGTGTTAAAGGAAGCCTTCAGCAATCGCTGGATTGACGTGTATCCTGCAAAGAATAAAGCCACCGGTGCTTATGCTATTCATTCTTACGGCTATCATCCCTTTTCCCTGCTGAACTTTACCGGCACATTAAATGATGTATTCACCATCGCCCACGAATTGGGACACGTGATGCACAGCTACTACAGCAACAACAACCAGCCTTATGTCTATTCGGATTATTGCATTTTCACAGCAGAGGTAGCTTCCACTGTCAACGAACAACTGCTTTTTGATTATCTGTATAAGCACAGCAAATCTGACGCTGAAAAAGCATTGCTTCTGTGCAACCAATTGGATAACATTCGTTCTACCCTGTACCGTCAAACCTTATTTGCCGACTTTGAAAATCAGACGCACCAGATGGTGGAACAAGGCCAGCCGTTGCTGCCAGAAGTACTATGCAAAAATTATCGCCAGTTGTATGAAATCTATCACGGTGAAGATTTTGTCATTGATGATGTATTGAGTTGCGAATGGGCTCGTATCCCTCATTTTTATCGGGCGTTTTATGTGTACCAATATGCTACTGGCATTTCCGCTGCGGTGAGCATTTCCAAAAAGATCCTTTCCGGTGAGCCGGATGCCGTAGCCCATTACCGCCACTTCCTCACCTGCGGTGGCTCCGACTATCCCATCAATCTACTTAAGATTGCCGGTGTTGATATGGCCAGTCCACAGCCCATCGAAGATACTTTACACTATTTCCAGGAGCTGCTGGATGAACTGAAACCGTTGCTCAAAAAATAGCTGTGAAAATTGTGCCCTTCTAATCACAAAAAAGAGGATGGAGAAACATTTATACTGTTTCTCCACCCTCTTTTTATGTATGTGCCCTCTAAGCAGCATCTCTCTATGTGAAAATACCTTTCTCCAACACTAGCTATTTTCTGCCTGTCTGTTCGCCTATTGCGCAATATGCCTTACTATGGCCCCTTTACATTCTGAAAAATTGTACTATTTCCTCGCCTGCATAAATCAAAACGTGAAAGGCAATAACTAATCTCATCACAGGAATTGCAAGCGGAGGGAATTGACATGGCTTTTATGTGTAAAGTTGAAATCTGTGGTGTAGATACATCCAAACTACCAGTTTTAAAAAATGATCAGATGGTTGCCTTGTTCCGGCAATACCAGGCCGGTGATGATGCAGCCCGTGAACAGCTCATTCACTGTAACCTGCGTCTTGTACTGAGTGTACTGCAGCGTTTTTCCAATCGCAACGAAAATGCTGACGACCTGTTTCAGGTAGGCTGTATTGGTCTGATGAAGGCAATTGATAATTTCGATTTGGGCCAAAATGTGCGATTTTCTACTTATGCCGTGCCCATGATTATCGGTGAAATTCGTCGCTATATCCGCGACAACAATCCCATTCGTGTCAGCCGTTCTCTGAGGGATATTGCTTACAAGGCGCTCCAGGTGAGAGAGCAGCTCACTGCCCAGCGCGGACAGGAGCCTTCTATTGAGGAGATTGCCAAAGTCTTGGAACTGGCACCGGAAGATGTCACATCAGCATTGGATGCCATTCAAGATCCTGTTTCCCTCTATGACCCAATTTATAATGACGGCGGCGACCCCATTTATATTATGGATCAGATTTGCGATACCAAAAATACCGACTTTCAATGGTTGGAGAATATCGCCATCAAACAGGCGCTGAACAAATTGACGCCCCGCGAACAAATGATTATCGACATGCGCTTTTTCCAAGGTAAAACGCAAATGGAGGTCGCGGATGAAATCGCCATCTCCCAAGCGCAGGTAAGCCGCCTGGAAAAAGGCGCACTACAAACCATGCGCAAATACGTATAAAAAAAGTAGTCACTTCAAATAAAGTACATCTTTTTGTCAGAGGAAATATGGCTTTCCCATACTCATATTTCCTCTGATTTCCACATCCGCGTGATTCATAGGCGCAAAAATTCATCTAATCTGGTTGTCGTTCGTCCTCTTTTGTCGCAAATATTATGCCTTCTTGATAATCAATCATCTCTCTATGCTTGAACGCATTTCGTAATATTTTTTTCTATTTCCCTAACTGGGCGGCAAAGATCTGGCTCCACTGTTCCACGGGCACGGTGTATCCGTCTGGATTTTGATAAAAATATACCTTGGCCATGCGGTTGCCGTCCACCAAAAGCAGACGGGGATAGGACTCGGTCAGCTGAGCGTCGCTATAAGCCAGGGCGTAGTCCACATCCAGCTCCGGCAGCGCCAGAATTTGATAGTCTTCGCCCAGGCGTTTCTGGGCCAAATGTTCATATTCTCGAGCCAGGGCGCGGGCAATCCAAGGCCAGTGGGTTTCATAATAGATTACTGATAAGCTGCCCTGTAATTGCTGCCCGTCTATCAGACGCAACGTGCCCTCCTGCTGCAGATAATACACCTGCGGCGCCAGCCAGTCCGGCTTTTCTTCTATATGGCTACCGCTTGCTCTCCAGTTATAGAAAACCGCCGGAACATCTCTGGTGCGCTGCCGCTGTTCATCAAATTGCACCTTTGTCGTATCATTCCATGCTTCCAGCGCAACCGACTGGGGAACAAAATCCTCCAGCAAGGCAAAGGGCACAGTGCCGTTATACTGCTCCCACCGCTGCAGATTGGTCGGCTGTGTTTCTGCTGTGCAGCCGTTAAACATGGTCATAAACATATAGGTAAAAATCACCAGCACACCGACCGACGTTACCCGGTACACCGGCGCTTTCCAGCGCCAATTCTGGCTATGATCGACAGATATGCCGCGCTGCATCCGCAGGCAGTATTGAAAAGGACCTGCAAGTACATAAAAGAAGAAAAATATAAAAAACAGGGTGCGCAGCAGTGCAGATACAAACACGCCGCTGCCTTCATTGATCCAGGTAATGAAAAAACCGTTCCCCAGATAAAGACTCCATTGGCCATAAAAACCGGGTAACGCTATCAGCATGACACACATAAAGGTCTGCAATACGCGGGGAATTTTCTTTTTATGCCCCCAATAAAAGATAGGCAGAAGTAGTACAGCCGCAATCCCCAGACGCCAGCGCCAGTCTGCAAACGTACATGAGATCCCGCAGAACACTGCCAAAAACAACGCATACCCCATTTGCAGCAACGCCTTATCATAATCAATCCACGGCTCCGTTTGCAACTCCAGCGCGGCATTATCTGCCGTGGCAAAAATGCCAAAAGCGCCCCGTTCCGCTATAAAATTCCAGCCGCTGGCCTGACAAATGGAAATCAATTCCTGCTGGCTGGACGGCGATTTGTCCTCATACAGGCTATCCTGCGGCAATTCGCACATGCGATAGCGTAGTTTCTGCGGCTCTTCCCTCCGGAAAACTGCCATACCGGCAATCATCTTGTCCAAGATATAGCCCTTTTGCGCCATATATTCCAACCAGCTTTCCATACGACCCACGTCATAGCTGGAACAAGGCGCGATACAAATTGCGTAGCGTTTTTTTCTGTCCTCTGCCATCACGATTTTCCTCCCTCTGTGTAAATCCTCCACATAAAACTGTACCAACTGCTCCAATGATACCTGTTCTGAACCGGCCGACTGATAATACGATATACAACAACCAGCAATCGTCGGTCAAAGTCACCGTTGGCAACAGCGTTCAATAGGCTATTGCATAGCCTATATCCAGTTCTGGCAATTTCAAAGGCTCATACCGTTAAAAGGCTTTTTCCATAGCCGTCGATCAGGCTACTGCAGTTCTCCCGGCCAATTGCCGACCATATCGATCAACTAGCCTTCATCACGGCGATATCGTATCTGGAGTAAGGAGCTAACCGGTAGGTTTATTCCTCTCGCTTGGTCTGTTTCTTCATCTGTTCATCCATCCCTCGCTGTCAGCGTCCTCCACGCAATGACGCAGACGGGCAACCTCCTCTTCATAGGCCTGTACGCCCTTCCCTGTAATCTGGTAGGTACGTTTCCGACCTTCCACCGCGATTTCTGTCAGATACCTTTCCTTTTCAAATTTGGCTAAAATGGTATAAAGCGTGGCTGGCCCCAACTTGCAACGCCCGGCGGTCTTCTGCTCAATAAACTGGGACACGTCGATACCACATTTTGGACCGCCGCGAAACGCCATCAGGACATAAAACATTGACTCAGTTAAATTCTCCAACGCCTTCTTCGGCATATCAACCCCTCCCAGCTCAATATCGTTTATTGATATCATTTATCGATATTGTAACATCAAAGGGAGACCGCTGTCAATATCATAATAGAGAAACTGTTGTATCTGTCATTCAAGAATCTTTTACCCAGTTAAACAATATGATATGGATTGTACATTGGTGAATTTATCTGTAATCTATTCATTGTGGAAATTAATATAATAGGGATTATGAACTGCCCCTGTTAACTCTGTATCATTAAATTAAAGGGAGCTCCCATCCCGGAGTTCCCTGCTCTTTACATTCATTTTTCAAAATCTATGTACCATTTTAATAGATAGGAGTGTTTGTCAATAGCGTTTTGATAATATTCAAATATCCCATCACATCTTCTGGAAACAGCTCTGTAGAATATAACGCCACAGCATGCTGAATAAAACGCTCATCTAGTGGTACCGATATCAAATCACCATTATATCGTTCCGCTGTCCAATCCAAAGAAAACGAAATTGCATTTTCCTGCAGTAAATATTTTCTAAGTAGCTGTTCATCCATCACCTTGGTAATCCTCAGTACACCGTTCGTTTTAGTTTCCTGTTTGATGAGGTCTAACACCTGCGACACGTCGTCACTGAAAAAAGCTAACAAATAGTCTTTTAATTTTTCTAACGGAATTTCTTTGTAATATGCTAAAGGATGATCTCTGCGCATCACTGCAATGGTCTGAATCTCACGAATTTTATAAATTTCAAAGGAACGACCCTGCTGCATATGAAACCACTTATTTTCTTTCCATAAAGCAGGAAAATAAGAAATTAAACCGATATCCAGTTTGTGCTCTACAACGCGCTGTAAAATATCCTGATCCGATGTGGAACTAAAAAATATGCATTTTGCCCCTTGGCTATAATTTTCGTATAACTCATAGCTTTTACCCAGCAATGAACTAAACACTCTTGTTGCTCCAATAAGTAGACTTTTTTCGTTCTTCTTTGCACAGGAATTCTTCATAGACTCATAGGACTTGATCACATTCAGAATATAAGGATAACAGAATTCTCCGAACTCTGTTAATTTCACGCCACTTTTAGAGCGTTCAAACAACGGTTGCCCCAACTCATCCTCCAGATGATTAATATTTGCCCGCAAGCTTGGTTGTTTCAAAAATAGATTTTCTGCCGCCTTTGTAAAGCTACCTGTTTTCACCGCCTCCACCACGCAATAACATTGCTCTGTGCGCATAAATTCACCTCTTATCTCCTGATTTTTTAGGCTTTTTCTAGGTTTTTTCCCATTATAGCACAAAGCAAAACTATTGACAACGATTCCAGCATCGTATCCTTCATTCCACAAACCCTCACTTAAATTTTTTCTTAACAATAGAAAAATATCGCCGGTCATTGAATGACCGACGATAAAATTTCTGATTACTGATTGTTTCGTTTATTTAATTGAAACACTTTCTCTTACATAACAGCCTGGTTGAAACCACTTTCCGATTCGTTCACCACATCTTTGTTGGCTGCCGCATCATCAGGCAAGCCATAGAAGAATGGGAAGTTTTCGGTGATCCACAGATAAGCCAAGAATGCAATACAGAACAGGCCCAGGGTAGATACGATTTCCATGAAGGATGGGAAATAGCTACCGCCCATGGATGCCACATGCGCAGACATCCCAGTGAACACTACGTTCAAACGGGTCAAAACCAAACCGGCCATACCGGACAGACCAAATACCAGCAAACCGCCTTTTGTTTTACCAAAGGGCAGGAAATGGATAATAATCGGCACAACACACAGTAACAGAATCTCCAGCAGGAACATATTTCCGCACAGTGTGAAGGAGAACACATTACCCAACTGACCACGCATCAATAAGTCTGCGCCCTTCATAACAAAATAAACTGCCATGAGCACTACAGAGATTTTACTCAAACCATAAAGCATTTCTGTATCAACTTTCATGTTATAACGGCTGTTGGTCCAGATATATTCTACGATGGCAACACATGGGCCAACGAAGAAGGAGGACAACAGGAACAACCACGGCATCATCTGGGTAGCCCAGATTGGGTCCAATTTAGCGGGCATACCTAAATATAAGGAGCCCAAAGAAGCCTGATGACCCAGAGGTACAGTACATGCAGCAATAAACACGATCTGCATAATCGGCTGCATTTTCTTTTTGAATTTAGGAGAAACTTTTTCTGCCCCAACTTCAATCAATTCAATAACCTGCAATACCATGTAAGCCACGATACACATGTAAACTTCAAACATAGGAGAATGTACACCAGGAGATACAAATGGTCTCCAGAAGTTATCCCAACGTCCGATTTCCACAATGAGAATCAAAAGTACCAAAACATATCCAATGAAGGATAACAACAGACATCTTCTGGATACTGGCTCATATTTTTCAGCATGGAAGATATGGGTGATAATGGCCGTACTGAACCCAGCACCGGCTAAAGCGATTACGTTCATATCAGCGCCAATCCAAGCGCCCCAAGGCACCTGGTCACTCAAGTTAGTCCATTGACCCAAACCTGCATAATATCTGGCAAAAATCAGCAGCAGAGAGAACACTAGCAATGCAAGCATCCCGATACGCACTGGGGTGATGCGCAGGTTCCATCTGGCCTTCGGTGTTTTCAAAGTCCATTCTTTCATCGTTACAACCTCCCCTTCCTATTCTTCCGATTTATGTTCAGCGGCATGCCCTTCATGCGCAACAGCATGACGACGTTTTGCATAAAGGCTTACGCCGGTCCATGTCAATGCACCTACTGCAAAAATCGGCAGTGTGAAACGGGTGAAACCGTGAATATTTTTTGGAATTGATTTTTCCGGCAGATCGGTTGGGAAACCCAGTTCACCAAAGTCCACATCGGAAATATACAGCCAGCTAGTACCGCCGACTTCTTTTTCACCATATACATGGTTTAAATATCTGCTGTCATTGTCAATGATCTCATGTGCTTTTGCCAACATCTCATCGCGATTGCCAAACATCAGCGCATTGGTCGGACAAACGCTGGCGCAGGCAGGCGCTTCGCCGTCAGCCAGCTTAGAGCTACAGAACTGACACTTCATGACAGATGGCATTACCTTTTCCCATTCGTATTTTGGAATATCGAACGGACAGGCGATCATGCAATAACGGCATCCTACGCACAACTCAGGGTCATACTGTACTGCACCCTGTTCTGTCTGATGAAATGCATGGGCAAAACATACAGAAGAACAAGCTGGTTCTAAGCAATGCATACACTGACGTTTTACAAAACGCCAAACCTCCTGTCCATCCTTCTGCACTCTCATATGCTGTACGGTAGTCCAGGTGTTGCTATCTAATTTCACGTCTTCTCCGTGAGCGTTTTCAAATTCTTCACTTTGTGGATTCTGGAAGCTCTGGTTATTCCATAGTTTGCAGGCAACAGTACAGCTACCGCAGCCAACACATTTGGTCAAATCCACTAAAACACTTTTTTGATCGGTTACTTTGTTCGCCATAGTTCATACCTCCCCTTCTTAAACTTCTTTTCTGGTCAAGGAACCAGAGCGGTCTTCATAAGTGGTATGACACAGTTCATGTGCCAGATGGCTCAATGGTTTTTCCAGGAAATTGGTGTAAATATCAGTAATTTGCGGATTTTCATGGCTCAAGCGCAGATTTCCGGTTTTCACAGCATTCTGACCGGCATTGCCGCCGCCCACTGACGTACCGTTAATATTACCAATCTTATCACGATTGTACATCGTATCGGTTCTTGCCTGACGCACCCAATCCTGAGGCGGCACTGCAGTTCTTGGCTGGCCACCACCAGCGATGCAACCGCCTGGGCAAGCCATGACTTCCAGGAAATGAAAATCTGCTTTGCCCGATTTGATTTCTTCGCACATCTGACGAGCATTGGCCAAACCGGAGGCCACGACTACTTTCACGTCACCTACGCCTGGAATATTGACGGAAGCCCGTTTAATACCTTCCAAACCACGTACCGGTTCCAAATTGTACAGCAGTTCAGGAGGATTGCTACCGGTAATCAGATAATACGCAGAACGTACCGCAGCTTCCATAACACCGCCCGAGTTTCCAAAGATCAAGCCTGCAGTAGAGCCAATCTGGTCATACTGGCCTTCTTCAAAGTTGGCAAAATCTTCACCTGGCAGGTATTTGCGAATCATATCTGCCAATTCCCGCACGCTCAGTACATAGTCCATATCCTTTACATCTGAATCTTCGTGATATTGACCGGCACCACCTTCCAGTCCATGGAACTGATGACGGCTGATTTCAAATTTTTTGGCCAAGCATGGCATGATTGCCACATTGACAATCTTTTTATACGGAATCCCCAGCTTATCCGCATTGTAGGTTTTCAGAGTAGAACCGTGCATCATCATAGGCGAACGGGCAGAGGACAAATTAGGAATCAATTCTGGATAATAATATTCCACAAATTTTACCCAGCCTGGACAGCAGGAGGTCATCTGTGGCAGTACACCGCCTTTTGTCACACGTTCTACTAATTCGGAGCCTTCTTCCATAATGGTCAGGTCGGCGCTGAAGTTGGTATCCACCACCACATCAAAGCCCAATTTACGCAGAGCTGTTACCATCTGACCTTCAGCCCAGGCACCAGCGCCCATATCAAACTCTTCACCAATCCCGACACGAGTTGCCGGAGAAGTCTGTACGATTACCTTTGTCTCTGGGTCCTGAATGGCATTCCATACTTCTTCCACTACACTACGCTCTTTAATAGCGCCAGTTGGACACCACAGAGAACACTGACCACAGTGTACACAAATAAAGTCATCATGTACCGGCAATTCATAATAGCCGAATACACTCTGTACTTTTTCACAAGCTTCAATACACTGACCACACAGGATACATTTTTCATCGTTCCGTACCAGTGATACATTGTCGGGATCCAAAGGAACACGACCCTTTACCTGTGAAGGAATTGCGCTTGCGTTGCGATACTGGTTTGGCAGCCAGCCCGTACCGCTTGGATCACTGACAGGAGAACAACCGGTCATAGTTGCCGCAGCACCTACCACGCTGGCTCCTGCCATCACACTTAGAAAACGACGTCTGCTCATACCTTTGTTTTCTAACTCTTTGCGTTTTTCCATTTTATTCACCTCAACGAAATAAAAATTAATGAAACCATTACATAAAATTTAAATGAGAACTCCGCCCTGACTGTTTTTGCAGCCGACTATGATATGAAATACCGCCAGTTTTCTGCCGAACCACTCCGAACTGTACAGCAAAAAGAAATGCAATATACTGAACAGGGAAAATCCTCACAATTTAATGACAATGTAGACAACCTAGTTATCTATATCTTATTTTATACTGTTTTGTAGGTTTTCCGCAATATCTTTTTATTGTGAAAAGCTATACAAGTCTGGCTATCTATGCAATCCGCATTTTTTATAAAGCCAGTGCTTCCCACAGAAGTCGCTGCACATGATCATTGCAAATACTGTAAAAAACCTGTTTTCCTTCCTTGCGTCCCTGCACAATCCGCAAGTTGCGCAAAACCCGCAGCTGATGGGAAACCGCAGACTGACTGCTTCCTACCAATACAGTCAGGTCACATACGCACAGCTCAGCCTGCAGCAGATAATACAAAATCTTCACTCTGGTATTGTCGCCCAATACCTTGAACAGCTCCGCTGTCTGTTGGCTTTGCGCCTCGTCTATTTTCCGCTCCTGTAACTTTTCTAAAACCTGATCATGTACACAAAACTCTTCACACTGCCACTGCTCATCCATAGAACAGAATCTCCTTTCTGCTGTAGGGGATAATTTTGATTGTGAACAAAAATGCAAACCAATCTTCACATTTTCTTAAAAATTAGAAAAATAAAAAATGCTTATTATCTCCGACGCAACTGTACTGCATTCACTGTTTTACGAGTCATCAACTTTTCTTTATCGGTGAGCTCGCTGGCAGCAGGACGACCCAACGCCACAATCCCATATAGTTCCAGATTTTCTGACTGCTGAAACATGCTCCGCAAATCCACTCTGTCAAAAGAGCCGATACAATGAGTTACATAGCCTCTGCGCTGCGCTTCCAGGCTCAAATATCCCCAGGCACAGCCACTGTCAAAGGCTGTCCAGTAGTTGAACAACCCATTGTGGGTATCTCCCATATTGCCTGCCAACAAAATTAAAACCGGCGCGGCAGCAATCCATTCCTTCTCGCTGGGCATCATATACTCCATGAGCATTTCCTTATCCTGAGGAGTTTTCGCCACAAAAAAACGCCAGGGCTGTTCATTGTACGCCGAAGGCGCCTGGGTAGCAGCCAGAAGCATCGCCTGCAAATCCTCTTCCTCCACCGGCACGTCAGAAAAATACATCGTAGAATACCGCTCTGCCATTTCCTCCATGATTTCATATTCCAAATTTCTTTTCATAATAGGTTCCTCGTCCTTTCCCTTTTCATCTTAAGCTTGCTTAACTATGGTAACTCTATGGTTTTATTGTATCAATATTTTATACACATAACAAGTAGCGCCGTCTGCAATTCGAGGTTCTATTTTTTTATCTTTTCTATTATAAATATATCACAATGCATAGGTCTCTTGAAAGCAATAATTCCTGCCAATCTTCCACCTTATTTTTTAAAGTTATTTTTATATTTTTCATAAAGTTAATGCATTCTTCTAATCAGTATGATATAATTAACTTATCAATTTATTACGTACCTAATTTAAGGAGGTCATTTTATGAATCTACAGGAAATTCAAGCAATCCCGCTGGCAGCTTCCACACAGGAGTTGTTGTCGCCCGATCCCAAATTTGCTCAGCCTGTCACGCTAACCGAAGCAGAAGTCGCCGAAGCTCTGCAAAAGGCGGACGCAAAGTCTGCAAATCTGCTGCAGAACATCACACTGCCGGAAGAAGAAGCCCTGAAGCAGCTGGTATTGGAATTGGTCGCACTCAATCGGGAAATCGAAATTGCGGAAGCAAAATATCGGAAAACCACCACCGAAGAATCCTTAGGGCTGGCCGCCCGCATCACCACACTGCAAAACCATAAAACACGGCTGAGTACTATGTTTGTGGCAAGGTTAGGCTAGCCTCTGCACAAAAACATTTGCAGAGCAAAGAAAAAGGCGCGCAGGATGATATGCCCATTTAAGGGAATATCCTATCCATGCCGGCGCCTTTTTATTGTTCCGTTTTATGCATTGTCTTCTTATGAAAATCTCAAGCAGCTCACCGGATGCTCATACTCTGCCAAGAGCGCCGCTAAATCTGCCGTGTTCAGCCACACCGTAGCGGTATTTTCATTGGGATGCACGCCAATCTGGCCGTCCAAAAAATACTCGTCCAGCAATACCTGCACCCGACCGGCCTCATCGTGCAATACACCCAAGGGGGTGACGGCGCCCTTGGACAGTCCCAACAGCCTCATTAAATCTTCCTCCGAAGCGAAAGTCAGCGGACGGCTGCCCAGCCGGGCGCGCAGAGCCTTCAAATTTAGCCTGCAATTCTGCTGCACCACCGCCAAATAGTACTGTTGCTTTTTATCATCCCGCAGAAAAAGATTTTTCGCCACCCGCTCCCCATTGGGCAGACCAAGGGCTTTGCCTTCCTTTGAGGTAAAAACCCTTTCATGCTCCACAATGCGGTAAGCAATCTGCTTTTGCGCCAGCAGAGAAAGCACCGCCGCTTTGTCATACTGCACAGCATCACACCTTCTTTCCTCACTTTTTTAGATATGTTCTTTCGGGCACGGTCCACGAAAGGAGCTGTCACAATCTTTTCGCCGCCTTTTTTGTCACCCCAACCGGTTAAAAAGCGGTGTGATCACCCTCGCGCTGCCACACACCATAGCCGTCCTCCTGACAGATTTTCGTCAGCATCTCATACACATCGTCGATGGCTTCCTCCCTAGTGCGATAGCAATCGCCCATACTGATATGATACAAATCCATCCAATCATTCTCGCAAGCTTTGGTCATAAAGGTCCACTTGTCCTCTTCATTTTGACCAATATACCAATAGACTTCCTGCCACTTCGGTCGAAACATCTCATCTTGCCTCCTTACCCATGCGGATAGCATAGAGCAAAATGCCTGTCGCCACCGCCACATTCAGCGATTCTGCCTGCTGAAACAGCGGAATCTTCACCAGCATATCGCCATGATGGATTTGCTGCGGGCCGTTGGCTTCATTGCTGACTACCAGCGCGGTCTTCACCGGAAACTGCAGCTGATGATACCCCTGCTCCGCTCGAATATCCGACACCACCAACTGAAAACCCCATCTGTGCAGCGTATCTGTCATCTCCTGTACATTCCCGATCTGATATACCGGCAACCGAAAAATTGCTCCCATGGTAGCCCGCAGCGTTTTGTCATTGTACAAATCCACCGTCCCGCTCAGACAGAGCATGGCCTGAGTATCCGATGCCAAAGCCGTACGCACAATCGTACCCAGATTTCCCGGATCCTGCACGCCGTCTATAATGATGATTTGCTCCATAGAAGCGATATCTTTCCACGACCATTGGGGCTGCACGGCAATGGCCGCAATGCCCTGGCTGTGTATAGTGGGCAGCGCCTTTTCCAAAAGTCCCGCCTTCACCAAATAGCAGGGCGTCTCCTGTAACGAGAGCTGAGGCACCAGCTCCTGTCGCGCTTCATCCACAAGCACCGCCTCCACCGCGCCATGCTCCAAGGCCTCCTGCACAAAGCGCAAGCCCTCCGCCACAAATTTTCCGTATTGCTGTCGATATTTTTTTTGCTGCAGCGCTTTACAACGTTTCAGCCACTGATTTTGCTCTGATTGGATGAGTTCCAAAGAGTTCACACTCCTCAAATTATTCTATACCCGAATGCCCTGCACCGGGATTTCCTGTTTCTATCTGCCGTAATAAATAGGTTTTCTGATTTAAATCGGGATTTTCTAACACCAAATCCAATAACCGCTCCAGTATATCTCCCACGGCCCTGCCCTTGTAGCCCAAAGCCGTGAGCTCTCTGCCCGAAACTGCCAGCTCCTTCAAGGAGCAGCAATCGCCGCGCTGGGCAATCCGCGCCAGAAGCGACTCCATCTCCGAAAAGATCTCCAAGGGCAGCTGGGCCAGCGCATCGCTGTGCGCCCGCACGTCAGCGCGTTTCACCGCAATCAAATCATACACCCCGTCAAAGCCCAGTTCCGCCACCGCCCGACGCATGCACACTTCCGTCGCCTCCAGCAGCTGCTCATGCCGCGCAATCAGATTCTGCACCTGATGGATGGTCTTTTTGTCATAGCGTAGCCGCTCCAAAATCTTCCCTGCCAGTTCCGCTCCTGCAGCACTGTGACCTTCATAGATGTCCTTCCCGTCGCAGGACTTCCACACAAAGGGCTTCCCAATGTCATGGAGCAACATGGTCAGCCTTAGATGCAGTATTGGCGGTGCCAAATCCACCGCCTTCAGCGTATGGGTAAAGATATCAAACTGATGTCGGCTGCCCTCCTGGGCAAAGTGCCAAGTATGACAAAATTCCGACATAAAATAAGGAAAGCAATTCAACCGCGCCAGGGTTTCCAACCCATAACCCGCCCAGGAGCTGGTGAGAATTTTGTTCAGCTCCACCTGGATGCGTTCCCTGGCAATACTTTTCAACAGATAACTGTATTCCTTGATGGCGCGCTCTGTCTCCGTTTCAAATTGAAAATTGAGCACACAGGCAAAGCGCACCGCGCGCATGATACGCAAACCGTCTTCCTGATAGCGGTCCGCCGCATTACCCACACAGCGCACAATGCCCCGCTGCAAATCCTCAATGCCCTGAAAATAATCAATGACGCCCTTATCGGGATGATACGCCAAGGCATTGATGGTAAAATCTCGACGGCTCAAGTCTTCCCGCAGATTATTGGTAAAGAACACTTCCTTAGGGTGACGATGGTCCTCATAAACGCCGTCGATCCGATAGGTGGTAATCTCGACAGGCAAGCCACCCAAGAGTACCGTCACAGTACCGTGCTGCAGCCCTGTGAGAATAACCCTCTCCTTCTGAAACAATTCCTGCACCTGCTCCGGCAGCGCTTCCGTACAAATATCCCAGTCCTTTGGTTCTTTTCCCAACAGGCAGTCCCGCACACAGCCGCCCACCAAATATGCCTGAAACCCATGGGCCGCAAAACACTCTAAAATTTTCTGACACTGCCAAGGAATGGCAAATTGTATTTTCAACGCTCCCACCTCTTCCATCTCGTTCTCCCGTGTTGTTCCTCTTAATCATAGCAGGAAACGGGAAAAATAACAAATATAAAATCATTTCACAGCCTCCATGCAGCAAAAAAACCAACTTTTCCTTTACATTTATATAGAAATCGTCTAAACTACTAATAAGCTACTATTCGAAATCGTCTGCCAATGTATTTTTTCTCTTGCAATTGTACAAATTTTTTTATATAATTTTATAAAAAAGTTCTTTATACATAAGTGGAGCTTATATTGGCACCAATCATCATATTTTATTGGAGGGCATTTTTATGAAACTACATCGCTATTTTTACCCAGACGGGAACTTTGAATTGTTGTATCTATGCGATTACTATCCTGTAGACCGTTATAAACAGGAATTTTACAACAATAACTGCAGCCGCTTGCTGAACTTCCGGCAAAATATCAGCGACTCCCTGGACTATATCCGCGGCTACCTGTACAACGACCCGTACTGGCAGAAACTCACCAGTGAATTGGAAGGTGAAGACGTACATCTGTATGCATTCCCATCCTGCACCATCGACAACTTCAAATCCGGTCTGTACCCATTGGTAGAGGATTTGTGCCGTGCCAACGAATCCTTCTTTGACGCTGCAAAATGCTTAGTGCGTACCAGAACGTTGGAAAGCGAAGAAAAAGTATCCGGTCACATGGCTACCATTGAAAAATCCCGCTGCTGTGAAATCACAGACGAATCCATCGCCATTCTATTCGACGATGTGACGACCAACGGCGCTTCTCTAAAAGCCGGTCATGATATCCTAAAAGCTGCCGGCTACAAAACCATCATCTGTATTGCCATCGCCAAGGTTTATCACCCTGACGAAGAGTCAGAAGAGATTGATATGCCTGTCATTCAAAGAGAAGAATAGTTCAACCATGATTTGGGCTGCGTGATAAAACGCAGCCCCTTTTGTTTGTTTTTTCCTCTATGTCGTAGACAATTTTTAAAAATGTGCACTCCGCTCATTTTTTTCTAAAAACTCAGGCAGTTTGAACCAGCTATGCTTGGTCTCCTTCCACCCACTTTTTTGCTTCACCGGTTCATGCAGCAAACTCTGTACACTGCGTCCCATATTTTGCACCAACAGCTTCAAGGTACGTCGCATCATCTCCGCCGTTTCCTCGTCCACATCCCGTAATGTTTTCAGCAGTTCCCCGCCGTTACGCAGCCAAAGCTTTGCCAGATCCTGCAAGTTATCCGTTTCTTCCACCGTCACGATATCAAACAGCGCATCCACAAACTGCTCCCGTTGCTCTGAAGACAGATTGGCCAACCAGCCGCGAATGGTCTGGTCCAGAAAACGGCCGCTGGCCGTCACCTGTTCCAGATAGACAAAGTCGGGACCCAGTACCTTCCACGAATAAGGATCATGCTGCATAATAAAATGACCGCTGCTCTGAATAATGGTAAAAGGCTCGGCATGCTCCAGCATCATCCCAAACAACGACGTCTGCGGAATAAAGGTCTGTATTTTTTGACAGATCGCCTTATAACCTGCGCTCTCAATCACATCCTCCAAAAAACCGGGACCATCGTTGTTATACACTGCCACGATGCGCCGCTGCACCTCCGGCTCCACAAAAGCCGCCGCAAAGGCAGCCAGATTGCCGCCTTTAGAATGACCGCCCACATACAAGGGCCCCGTCGTGATTTCCGCCACGCGCTGCAAATACCGCACTGCTTCCTGCTGAGCCGGTACGCCAGAACGGAAGGTCATATTGAAATCCTCTTTCCAACCAGTGATGCTGAGATCTGTTCCCCGATAGGCTACATAATAGCTGCCATCTCCCAGATTGATGGTGATGGCAGCAAATTGCTTTTCCGCCTCCCGATCCAGCTGCTGCACATGATACAATAACTGCAGCGCTCCAAACCGTTTGCTTTTGCCCATGGATACCAGCAGCGTTTCATCCTCCGGCACCCGCAAATTTTTCACGCGCTCCGGCAGCTGCACAAACAAATCCGCCGTTTCCTTCACCGTAATCACACTATCGCAATCAAAGCCGCTGACAATAGAATCCAACACCACATATCCCAGGCAGCTGAGAATCAGATTATCCACCAAATTAAAGGACGCCTGCTGAAAGGTCAAATCCCCACGCCAGTCCAGATAATCAAACAAATTCGTCATATCCCAACGCTCCGTTTCATTTTATATGGTTCTACTATACCATATCTTTCCATAATCTGCAATTTCTATTTATTGCATCGCAGTCGCGGCAATCATTTTGCTGGTCTATCTTACAAAACGAATCAGATATGAGCCAGCCAGAAAACAACAGACAAAAGGGAATCAGAAAAGCAAAAAACGACAGCATCTGCAATCCTGCAAATACTGTCGTGAAACAAAATTTTGGAGCGGAAGACGAGATTCGAACTCGCGACCCTCGCCTTGGCAAGGCGATGCTCTACCACTGAGCCACTTCCGCAAACTCACATCAAATGCCGCCAGCACACCAAAGGGGTTCTGCTGCAACTTTGATTATTTTAGCACTTAAAGCGAGAAATGTAAACAGAATATTTTTAATAAAGATGAAGCAATTTTTATAAAGCAAAAAACAATTTTTTATCGTCTTATTTTTCTCCATACGGAAAAAAGAAGAAGTACTCAACGTCTCTAACGTTCAGGCACTTCTTCTTTCTCTTTCCGAAGGGCGTTTGCCTGGCCGCGCACAGCGTCAATTATAAAAGCGGCGTCATAACGCCAGCCCGGCATGGTCTGTCTTTTTGCGCATTTTTTGCAAGGTTCTCAGATAGAGCGCCACTACCATGGCAGTGGAAAGCAAATCGGCTACCGGCTGTGCCCAGATGAGACCGTTCACGCCTATGGCTGCATTCATAATGAATAATGCGGGAATATAGATGAAGCCCTGACGGCTCAGATTGATAATCAGGGCCTCGGTGGCGGCTCCCATTGCCTGCAGGGCGTTGCCCAATACATAAAATACGCCGAACAGGCAGCTGGTGGTCAGAAGGATATACACGAACTGTACTGCATAGTGAAAGGCTTCTGGCTCATTTAAAAAGGCTTGCACAATCTGTTTCGTGAATAGATAGCACAGTCCTGTCATCACTACGCTGAGCCCCAGGGAAAAGAGCAGGGAAAAACGCATGACCTTCTGAAACCGCTCCCACAATCTGGCGCCTACGCAGTAGCCCAACAGCGGCTGCACGCCCTGCCCGAAGCCGATGCAAATCATGCCGGTCATCATGGTCACCTTCATGGCTACGCCGATTCCTGCCAGCGCCATATCGCCATAAGCGGTCATCAGGCCGTTCATCACAATCTGGGATACGCTCATCAGAAGCGAACCCAAGGAAGCGGGAATACCGATGGCCAGGACATTCCAGAGCACCTTTTCCTTACAGGTAAAATCCTTGAGCCTAATGCTCAGCGAGGAATTGCCCTGCAGAAAATAATAGACATAGTAGCAGGCAGCGACTACATTGCCAATGACAGTGGCCACAGCGGCGCCGGCAATATCCCAGCCCAGCGCTAAAATTAAAATCGGGTCCAGGACGATATTGAGCAGGTTGCCAATCACCTGGCCCATCATGGCTTTGCCCGATTGACCTTCGGCACGGATGACGTTGGAATAGCAGTTGGAAATGGTGGCAAAGGGACCGCAAAAGCTGACAATCACCAGATAGGTTTTGGCAAATTGCCAGGTATCGGGACTGGCGCCAATCCAGCCCAGAATAGTATCCATAAAAATGAGAAAGAGTGCGGACAGCAGAAGACCCGTCGCTACGCAGCCCCACATGCAGAAGGAGCAGACCTTTTTGGCATATTCCTGCCGTCCTTCTCCCAGGGCGCGGGATATGACGGAGGTTCCGCCGATGCCGAAAACAGAGCCGATGGACATGAACATCAAAAAAACCGGCGTGGCCAAAGACACTGCCGCCACCTGCAGGGCGTCATGGGTTTGCCCAATAAAGAAGGTATCCGCCAGATTATAAATCAGCACCATCAGCATGGCCGGTACGGCATTTTGCAACACGGCTGTGGGAATCGCTGCCTCGCGAAAGAGTGTTTCTGCCTGATTGTGTTTCATAAAAATCCCTCCATTTTTGTTTTATTTCAATAGCACGCTTTTGATTAGTCCATTGGAAAACCCGCCTTTTTCAGCGGGCTTTCTTACAGCGTATCGCGCACCTTCTTTAATAAGCTCAAAAAAATTTCCTGTTCTGTTTGGGTCAGGCCGGACAAGAGCGCCTTCTCCGCATGCTGCATATTCTGCTCGGCGCGCTGGCAACATTGCTCCCCCAGCGGCGTAATCCGCACCATCTTGATTCTCCGGTCCTCGGCATTGCCAAAGCCCTCCACCAGCTTCTTCTGTTCCAGCCTTGCCACAACGCCCGCGGCGGTGGATTGAGCCACGTGCAGCGATTTTTCCAGCGCCTTCAGCGGCATCTGCTTTTCTGCGGCGTCGTGCAGCGTCAGTAGCAGGGTGCACTGGGCCATGGTGATGCCGTCGGCGCGCATGGTATTGTTCGCGTTTTTTTCCAGTTCATCGTGAATTTGTTTGATCAGAGCGCCGCATGTATCCTGTAGCATCATAGCAACTCCCTCCTTTTCTCTGTTTATTATAATAGCATGCTTTTGTTTTCATTTCAATAGCTTGCTTTCATTTTTTGTGTACTGCACTTGCTTTTTGCGCAGATAAAATCTCCGGACGCCTTTTCAGAGGAAAAAGGATGAAGGAGGAGACGCGCCCGAAGATTTTTCTGACTCTATCAAAAAAGTTGCGTAAAAAATTCTACATTACATGCGATAGCTGGAATAGGTACTGATATCAATGCCTTCTTTCATGGCCTTGTATTCCTGCCAGTCCAGATAGTAGTTGTAGCTGTTCTTCCAGTGGGTCACCACCGCGCTCTGATAGCTGATTTCCTGCTGCAGCAGCTGGGAAGCGGTCAGCATACCCAAATCATATTTTTTCTGGGACACCTCCAGATTTTTCTTTTCCGTAGCCACCTTGGTCTGACTGGTTTCGTAGCTGGCTTTATCGGTGGTCATCTTGGCCAGCTGCGCTTTCACATTGTTGGCGATGCTGCGCTCCCGCTCCTCGATATTGAGCTTTACTGCTTCAATCTTATTGTCCGCTGCCTGCAGCACATCGCTGTCGGTTTCACCGTCCACGTCGTCCTTATAGCTGGCAATGGTGCGCTCATAGGTTTTCAGCGTATAGTCCTTCGAGGTAATCTCCTTGACCAGCGCATCCGAATAGGCAGGTATTTTGCTGACGATCA
This sequence comes from uncultured Peptococcaceae bacterium, assembly GCA_910585405.1. Classification (GTDB taxonomy): domain Bacteria; phylum Bacillota; class Peptococcia; order Peptococcales; family Peptococcaceae; genus UBA7185. The sequence continues at coordinate 36,747 of CAJUDO010000015.1, forward strand.
CCGGCACGCTCATGGGCACAATCTCCAGCGGGCTGCCCTGATTGCGGCCAATGAGGACGTTAATCTGCCGTTTGACATCGCTCAGATTTTCCTTGATGGTCTCTAAGGATTGTCTGGACTCCTCCAGGCTTGTCTGGCTGCTCTGCACGTCGGTGGTCAGCGCCATCCCCAGCTCTTGCTGTACCTGAGCCAGATTGAGGGCCTTTTCCGCAAGGGTAATCTGGTCCTCTAAGAGGGTAATATTTTTTTCATACTGGGTGGCCTGCATGCACAGCACCTCGGCAATCATGCGCACCTGGATTTCCCAGTCGGACACTGTTTTGTCCAAGTCGTCCTGCTCATCGTCGTAGCTGTCCAATGTGCTGTCCAGCTGCTCAATGTTGTTCAGCGCGCTCTGAAAGCTACTTTCATTGGCGGCGTAGGCTGAGCTCACGCCGGCCTCCGCCTGGCTGAGCTGCTGCCGCAGAAGGGTCAGCTCTGCTTTGTCGCTCTCAGACATCTCCCCCTCGCTGCCATATTTGCTCAGTAGCTCGTCAATCTGCGCCTGAATGGCCGTGACGCTGGAGGTATCCACATCGTAGCCGCTATTCAGGCTGTTCTGCGCGCTGCGCAGATTGTTGGAAGTGGTGGTCTGATTCAAATCCAGATTTTTCTGATTCAGCGCATAGGTTTTATTGGTGGGATTGTAGATAGCCGCCAAATCTTTAATCTGCGAAACCGTCAATTCCGTTTTATCCTTGGTCTCGCTGACAACATTGCTGGATACGGCAAAGGCGGCTGTAGGAATCTGGCTGACCAGGACGGCCAGCGCCAGCCCTGCGGCCCAACGCCGCAGGGTGTTCTTTTCTATTTTCATTGTAAACAAGCTCCTTTCTCTTCTAGCGATTTTCCCTTTCCAGCTTACTGGACAAATCTCCGGCCAGCTGGTCGGCAGCCTGATTCAATGCTCTGGCCTTTCCTTTGGCGGTCAGATGCAGCTGTCTTCTTTTTGTCATGAAGCTGGGCTTTCCGCTGCGGGGCTTTTTGGCCTTTTTATTGATTATATTGTAGAAGGTGGGCAGCAGTAAGAGCGCCAGTAAGGTAGAGGCTACCATACCGCCGATAGCCACCACGGCGAAGCCCTGCATCATCTCCGAATTTTCCCCAAAGCCCACTGCTAAAGGCGTCAGACCTAGAATGGTGGTCAGAGAGGTCATCAGAATAGGCCGCAGACGGGTCACGCCGGCCTGCACCATGGCGTCCTCCAATTCCATGGACAGCTTATTCTGGTTTACCGTGTCCACATAGAGAATCCCGTTGTTGACTACAGTGCCTATCAGCATCAGAAAGCCCATCAGGGAGGTCATGCTGATGGAGGTGCCGCTGAGATTCAAAATCAAAAAGGAACCGATAAAGCTGAAGGGAATGCAGGTCATCACCATCAAGGAAAACCGCGGTGACTCAAACTGCATAGCCATGACCATAAACACCAGGAAGATAGCTGAGGCAATTGCCTCGTATAACGTGCCGAACTCGTCATTCATTTGCTGCTGCATACTGTTGACACCAAAGGAAACGCTCTCCGGCAGCGCATATTGATTGACCGCCTGGTTGACGGCCTGCTTATTCTTTTCCATATTGTCCTGCTTCACCTCCACAGAGATGGTCATATTATAATACCCATCCTGTTTCATAATGGTCTGTGGACTGTCCTTATAGGTAAGCTGAGCAATATCTGACAGCGGCACCGAATTTCCAGCAAGATTGGTCAGGGTAATTCCCTGCACATCCTCCACACTTTTGTAGTTTTCTGCCGGATATTCCACATACACGCTCATTTCTTCGCCGTCCTGGGTGATGGTCGTGGCTTCCTGCCCACTCATCATGGCGTTCACAGTAGAAGCCACCTGGGATGGCGTGAAGCCCTCCGCCGCCGCTTTCACCGGGTCGATCTCGATTTTGATGATGGGCGCGGCATTGGCCAGGGAGGAAGACGCCAGTGCCACATCGCTGCGGTTATTCAGTATACTGACGATTCCCGCTGCTGTTTCTTTCAATTCCTCATAGTCGCTACTGGTCAGACGGAATTCCAAGGCGTCGCTGGCCATGCTCATCCCGCTCATGGCTGAGGAATTGCTGATCTCGATGTCGCAGTTGAGAATGGTGCGCATCTCTGTTTTCCACTGGCACATAATCGCATCGGTGGATTGGCTGCGGTCGTCTTTCAATTCCACTGTATAGGACGAATCCATCAGCGTATAATGCTCCACATCGCCGCAGGCGGTAATCACCTCTTCTACCTGAGCGAGAATCGTTTCCTTTTCCGCCAAGCGAATTCCCGGTCTGGTGGTCACAGATACAGCAATGGTACCCTCATCGCCCGCTGGCATCAATTCCATTTTAATCTGCGTTGCAGAAACCAACGCCACGGCCAGCATCAACACCACTGCCACAACCACCGTCTTTTTCCTGTAAATGCTCTTGCGCAAAAATTTCCCATAGACAGCCGTAATTTTCTGCATCAATTTGGACAGCGGCGCCTTTTCCTTCTCCGTGGGCCGGTAAAAATAATAGGCCAGGGGCACGATGGTCATTGCTGAGAGCAGCGAGGCAACCATGGCAAAAGCGATGATAAATCCCAACGGTTTAAACAGTTGGCCCGCCATCCCGCTGATCAAAGCCAGAGGCAGATATACCACAATGGTGGTAATGGTACCTGCCACAATGGACGCTGTGACCTCTTTCGTGCCGTCAACCGCAGCCTCAAATAGAGTTTTATCCTTGGCTCTGTTGCGGAAGCAGCTCTCCAGCACCACTATGGAGTTATCCACCATCATCCCTACGCCGATGACCAGACTGGCCATAGTGATGATATTTAATGAAAATCCGGCAAAGCGCATCATAATAAATGCTGTCAGTACAGAAACCGGCATGGAGCTGGCTACGATCAGAGAAGCCTTCCAATCGCCTAAAAACAGAAACAGAATCACCATTGAAATGATTATCGCCATCAGCAAGGTAGACTGCACCGATTCCAGGGAGCTTTTGATCCCGTCATAGCTGTCGTTGGTCACTTCAATGCTGACGCCTTGGGGAAGCGTATCCTGCAATTTTTCCAACAACTCCTGGACTCCCTGAGATATCTGCTGCGCTGTGGCCGACTGCTGCTTAGCGATGCTGATATTGACAGTTTCCTGACCGTCATAGCTACTCAAAAACAGTTTTTCCTTTTGTGCCTCTGTGACAGTGGCGATGTCCTTGAGTAGAATAATCTGTCCGTTTTTCAGCGAGATGGGAATGGTTTTCAGCGATTCCATGGTATCATAGGTCATACCTGTGGAAACGGACAGCTCCAATGCTCCTACCTCCACATCACCGGCAGGCATGGTAAAGTCCGCCGACGAAACAGTGCTGACCACATCAGACATACTCAAACCGTACTGCTCCATCTGGTCCCGCTGCAGCGTGATACTGATATATTCCTGCTGACCGCCATAGCTGGACACGCTGGCTACACCTGAGAGTTTTTCCAACTCCGGTACGATATGATTGTCCACGTAATTGTACAAACCGCCGGTCACTTCACCGCTGACAGACAAGGATACTGTTGTTTCCTCGTCCATACTCATCTCCAAAATCATGGGATCCTCCACGGAGGAAGGCAAGCTGCGCCCTACCGAATCAATCTTCTTTTTCAAATCGTCATAGGCCTCGTCAAGATCCACGCCATACTCATACTGAATCATGACCATGGACTGCCCTTCCGAAGAAGATGTGGTAATCTGCTTGACGTCGCTCAGCGTGGATACCTCATCCTCAATCTCCGACGTCACCAGTTCCTCCACATCCTCTGGATTGGCGCCGGAATAAATGGTCATCACCAGGAGCATGGGAGATTCCATCTCCGGCGTCAGCTCCTGCTCTAAAGAGCAATAAGAGCTAAAGCCAAAAACAACAATCATGACAATGAGCAGTACGGCAGATACAGGCCGTTTTAGAGCCAATCGCGTCAGATTCATGATGCTACCTCACTTTCTCCGATATCATCAGATGGCTGTCCCTGTGCTGAACTGTTTTCTTTTTCCGCATCCTCCACCGACTGCACCAATGCGCCGCTGGTCAGCTGACTGCTCCAGCTGGTAATCACCTGATCCTTCTCCGTCAGGCCCGACGTAATCTGCATATTGGCGTCATCATAAATGCCCGTTTCCACATAAACTACTTCGGCGACGCCATCTCTGCTGACAAACACATAGGGCTTTCCGTCATCATAATAAATGGCATCCAGCGGAATGCACAGCACATTCTCCGCCCGGTCCGTCACCAGACTCACTGTTACCTTGGAACCAGTGGAAAGACTACCGCCGTCCTGAATGCGGGCAGTGATTTCAAATAAACCGGTATTGTCTGAAGTTTTCCCTGCAATTTCGGTAATAGAAGCCTTATAACTGGTTCCGTTTTTCTCCAGAGTAATGCTGTTTCCCAGCCGCAGACTGTTCTTCACCCGCTCTGAAATCTGGAACACCACCTCCATATTGGATTTTTGCGAAATGACACAAATGGCCTGCTGCATGGAAGCGTTATCATACACATCAACATTTTTACTTTCAATGACGCCGCTGATGGGCGCTGTAATGGAAATATTTTTTAACAGCGTGTTATAGTTGTCCTGTGCCGACTCCAACTGCAGTTGGGCAGAGCGCACCGAATTTTCTGCAGTTTCCAGCGCCTGTTGAGTAATCCCGTCATTCTCATAAAGCACTTGAGAGCGTTCCAGCTCCTTCTGTGCTGTTTCCAGCTGCAGCTGGGCGCTGTTAATAGAAATTTGTGCAGAATTCAGGTTATCGCTGTCCAATGTCGCCAGGACCTGACCCTCTCTGACGGTATCGCCCACCTCAAAATAAACGGCAGTTACCGTGCCGCTGGTTTTGGGATAGACCTCCGCCGTCTGCTCCGGCTGCACAGTCCCCACCATCTTTGTGGTCAGATAAATACTGTTATAGACAGGATTCTCAATCTGCACTGTCAGTACGGAGCTCTCCGCATCAGCCTCAGGTGCACCCTTCATGCCGCCGGGCCCGCCTCCTGCACCGCAGCCGGTCAATCCCGCTGTCAATATACCGGCCAACAGAGCCAGCGAAATGATTTTTTCTCCTCTTCGTTTCACAAAAATCTCCATCCCTTCTTCACATGCTTGTATGCGCTGTTCTTTGGAAATAAAAAATCAGGCAAAACTTTCCTTCAGCCTGCCTGCAAGTATAGCAAGCCAAGATAACAATGCAATTACGGCAAGTTTAAGATTTCTTAATGTTCTTGCAATTGTATTTTTATCTCGCTATACTATAGTATAAATTGTAATGATAAGCGCGTTTTTCTGTTTAAGTTGATAAAGAGAGTTGAAGAAACATGAAAATTTTAATTGCAGAGGACAATGCCGAAATCGCTGCCTTGATTCGACTGTTTTTGGAGAAAGAAGGATATGAGGTGATCTGGAAGGAGGACGGCCAAGCCGCGCTGGACTTTTTGCTGGAGCAGGAGGTGCATCTGTGCATTTTCGACATTATGATGCCCCGCCTGGATGGGTTTTCGCTGATTCAAAAGGTACGGCATTTCTCCACCGTCCCCATTTTAGTGCTGACCGCCAAAAATATGGAGCAGGACAAAATATTGGGATTGGATTTGGGCGCCGACGACTATATTGTCAAGCCCTTTTCCTCACTGGAGCTGGTAAGTCGGGTCAAGGCCCATCTGCGCCGCAACTATCTGCTGCAAACCAACGACGATACCATCCTCTACGGCAATCTGAAAATTGACAAACAAAAATGTATCGTGTACAAAAACGGCGTCGACTGCAACCTCACAGCCACCGAATACAAGCTGCTCCTAAAGCTGCTCTCCTCACCGGAGCGGGTGTTTACCAAAAATCAGCTTTACGAAAGCATTCGGGACAACTATCTGGACGGCGACGAGTCGGTCATTCCGGTGCATATCAGCCGGCTGCGGGATAAAATTGAAGCGGACAGCAAAAATCCCGCCTACATCAAAACTATCAGGGGGTTAGGCTATAAAATTGAACACAACGCATAAACCCATTACGCTGTGGCAGCTCATTGCCTATCAGCTGCTTTTTCATATTGCCATTGCCGCAGTCTGCATGTTCGCCGCCAATTTTGTCTTGAACCATTACTGGCTGCCCTTTTATTTTCAGATGGAGGACAACTTTCCCCGTCCCAGAGGACTGCTTTTGGAGGCAGAGCTGGACCATTATCAGAGTATTTCCGAAACCCAGCTGCAGGAGCTTTACGCTTCACTGCAGGTGCTGGACGAAAGCCTGACTGTCATTGACAGCAGAAATTCTTCAATCACCGCTGGATATCAATATTCAGAGAAAGAACTGCTCAGTCTGCTGCTGGTGGATCGGAGAGATCATCTCATATCCACCAAGCAATTAAAGAACGAAGCAGGAGAAACCATTATCGTTCTCTTAGAGCAGCAGCTGGACAGCTCTGTGTTTGAGCTGTTTCAACAAAACGCCCGTCTCTATGCGGCCATCCAAATTTTTATTGATATCTTAATTCTGCTCGTCTGCATCTGTTCCTTTATTCGCGCCATCTATAAGCCACTGCGGGAAAACCTGACCGTCATCGGCGATAGCATTGCCAAGACGCCCCACGACCGCTCCCATGTGGACCCGTCCCAGCTGATGCTGCTTGAAACACGGGCTTTGCTTCTGTCCTACAACACCATGCTGGATGAGCTGGAACAGGCAAAGGCAGAAAACGACAAGCTGGAGGCCCAGTCCCACAGGCTCATCGCCAATCTATCCCATGATTTGAAATCGCCGATGACCAATCTGAAAGGCTATGCAGAGCTGTTAGAACAGGAACAGTTGTCGCCAGAGGAAGAAAAGCTCTATATCAGCCGCATTCACAGCAATATCTCCACCTTAAACAGTATGGTGGAGTTGCTGTCGGAGCAGGTAAAGTTTCAGTACAATGATTATCCCTTGCAACTGGAGCGCCGCGATATGAATGACTTTTTGCGGGAGGTCTGCGCCAATTACTACACCATATTTGAGAAACAGGGCTTTCAGATGGAAATTCAAATTGACGAAGAAGCCTTTTACCTGAATTTTGACGCGCTGAACATGCGCCGCGTCTATGCCAATCTGCTGGAAAATATTTTGAGCCACAACACTGCGCCCACGCAGGTACAAATCTGTACCCAGCTTTTACCGATATACTATCAGGTGCAGATAAAGGACAACGGCGCAGGAATTGCAGCGGAAGATCAGGACAAAATCTTTGAGCCCTTTTATCAGAGCGATGTTTCCCGCACCAAACAACACAGCGGTCTGGGACTGTTTGTGGTCAAGCAGATTTTAGAAAAACACGGCGCCGCCATTTCTTTGGAAAGCGAACCCGCCTACCGAACCGTGTTCACCATCCGCTTCCCGCTGCCCTGATGGCATACCCTATCGCTACTTGAGAAAAGGGGCTGTAATAAAGTCCCATTACGTCAGCGATAAAGAGGAATATAGACGCTTTCAAACTGCGGTTCATTTTTTGCCGGACGATAGGCAGGCCACAAATCCATGAAGGCTTGCATCAGTGTACTGGGAACAGAGGAATATAAAAAGCCATTGATACTGATTAACGGTTCCTTCACCTTAATCAGAACCAGCTTGTCAATGTGCTCTTTCAAATAAGAATTTTCCGACAGCACAGCATTGTTAATAAATCCGATTCCTAAATTATCCTGCACAGCCTGTGCCCAAAAAGGAATGGCAGAAACCGTAAGCGCTACATTCAGGTTGTCATTGTATTTCTGCAGCAAATACATAAGCGGCGTTTCGTTGCTCTCTGAAGCGGAGTAAATGATGATGGGATACTCCAATAACTTTTTCAGAGACAGAATCTGATGCTTGGCCAACGGTGAGGTGCGGGAAACACAGCAGTAATACTGACCGGTGCCGAAAGCTTTTAAAAAAAGACTATGATTAGAGGGAATGTAATCTGTAATCAAGGAGTTTTCAAAATAGGGCAATGCTGTAAGCCCTAAAACATCTTTTTCCTGTTGTTCTGAAGCAGTTTGGTAAACGCGGCTACAAACCTGCGGCGTGGTCCCGGAAAAGATAGAAAGTTTGACATTGGGATATTGATTGAGAAACATCCGTGTATAATAGGGTAGCCATGTCGTAGAAAAGATGGGATTGGCGTAAATTGTCAGTGTGCCCTGCATGTCCCGCTGCATAAAGGATGCACTCTGCGGCGCACATTGGGCAATAATATTATGATATTCTGTTACGGTTTTTAAGGCGAACTGCAACACCAGCCGTCCCTGCTCTGTCATGGTGGCGCCCTTCGAGGTGCGTTCAAAGATGGGAAAGCCCATTTCCTTTTCGAGATTTTTCATCGAAATACTCAATGTCTGTGGCGCCAGATGAAGCTGCTCACTGGCTGTACTCATGGAATTCTGTTTGGCAATCTCAATTAAATATTCCAGCTGCTCCAATCGCATAACAATCTCCCCCTGCCCAAAAACGATTTATTTTCAGCTCCTATTATACTATAGTGTTTCCTAAAAAAGAACTGCCAAATTAAAAAGACTTCTGCGCAGGCAGGCTGCCCAAGGGCTGTAAAAACCATGTGACCCACTGCCGCATAACCGCTAATGCTGTAAAATATTTTTACAGCATTTTATTTTTGATAATAAATACTTATTGAATTTATAATACTCACAAGTATAATTTATATCAAGGCATAAGCCAGATGATGGTCGCGACATCAACGAGAAAATGTGTCATAAAATCAGAAAATATACTATAAAAGGAGAATATCCATCATGAAAGTATTAGCATTAAACGGAAGTTCCAACGCCAAGGGCGTAACCTATACCGCAATGAATCTGGTAGGAGAAGAACTGACCAAGGAAGGCATTGAAATGGAAATCATGCATGTAGGCGCCAAAGGGGTGCAGGGCTGCACCAACTGCAAGCAGTGCCGCAAAACCCATCACTGTGTCATCAACGACAAAGTAAACGAAATCATCGACCGTCTGGACGAATTTGACGGTATTTTGCTGGGCTGTCCAGCTCATTATATAGATGTGCCAGGGCCCTTCAAGGCATTTTTGGACAGATTGTTCTATGCCACAGAGCATCTGGAAGGCCATACTCACAAGGTATGCTCCGCTATTGCAGTTTGCCGCAGAGCCGGTGCTATCAATACATTTCAACAATTAAGCAGTTATTTTTCTTGCAGCAATATGATTACGGTGAACAGTCAATATCCAAATGTGGCTTATGGCTGGACGCCAGAGGAATTTTTGGCGCAGGATTTGGAAGGCGTACAGACCATGCAGGTGTTGGGCCGCAATATGGCCTGGCTGCTGAAGGTCATTGACGCCACAAAGGACACCCTTCCCCATCCTGTTATCACAGACAAACGGACAAGAAGCAATTTCTGCCGGTAAAGGAGGCAATCTCATGGGTGAGGCAACAAAAAAATACTCTGCATCTTTTTTAAAAAAATGGATTATCAGCATTACCGTAACGGCGGTACTATTCTTGCTGCCGGAGACAGAGTTTTTTACCTATGAGGTAAAGGGCTTTTTGGCGATTACAACATTGGCCATGCTGATGATGGCAATGGAATTAGCGCATAATATTGTGCCGGCACTGTTGCTGCAAATCGGATATTATCTGCTGAAAGTTGCTCCAATGGAGACAGTGTTTTCCGCATGGCAAAACCAGATTCCCTGGCTGGTGCTGGGTTCCTTTATCATTGCCGCCATTATGGAGCAAACGGGCTTAAGTAAGCGAATCGCCTATTATTGTATGCTGAAAGCAAAGGGACGCTTTTCTGCATTGATGTTTGCCTCCTTAATTGCAGGTGTGCTTATTTCTGCCTTTGTATCATCTGCTTTGGCAAGAACTACTATGCTGTGCGCTTTGATGGTCAGCCTCTGTCAGGCCATGGACTATAAGCCATTCAGCAAGGAAGCCATCTGTGCATTTTTAGTCGCCTACGTGGCCAGCTGCGATGCCGGTCTGGTTTTCATGACCGGCGGGAATGCAACCCTGGTCTGTGTTGGAGTTTTACAGCAGCTGGGATATGAAGTAACCTTCCTCTCCTATTTCCTGCAAAACGGCATTCCCAACTTGCTTTTAGACGCCATCTGCGTCTTCGTTGCGCTGAAAATGTTTGCGCCCAAAGAGGCAAAATCCTCCGAGGCTTATATAAAAGAGCAGTATCTGGCACTGGGCCCAATATCAAGGAATGAGAAAAAAGCCATCCTTTTGCTTTTGATTACCGTTATTTTATTGCTCACACAGAACCTGCACAAATTTGCCCCGGGCTGGGTATTTATCTTCATGAGTTGGGTCGCCTTTTTGCCGGGTGTGGATCTGGCTGACAAACAGACAGTGAGCTCAGTTAATTTTACGATGGTATTCCTAATCGCCGCAACTGTGACAATCGGCAACGTATCCAGTTATCTGAATATCGGCAATGCCATTATCAACGCTATTATACCATATATTCCATCCAATTTGATTGGTATCAATATTATGGTAATGCTCATTGGAATTTTGGGCAATATGGCCATGACACCCTTGGCTTTGGCTTCTGCATTTACAGAGCCGATGATTCAGTTGGCCCTTAACTTAGGACTTAGTCCCTACGGTATTGTCTATGTTTTTATCACTTCTTGCTGTCAATTATTTTTCCCATATGAGATCACCAATGCCCTGCTGATGTTCAGCTTCGGTATGATCAGCATGAAGGACACCATCAAATTCTTTACCGTAAAAACGATTATCTCGTTAATATTTGTTGTCATTGTTGTAATCCCCTATTTCAAACTATTGGGCATTTATTAAAAAGGAGTGTAAACTTATGTATCCAGTGATTGATTTGCGGCTGCGGCCGCCTTATAAAAGCTTTGCCACCACATCCTTCTATCAAAATCAGGAAAAACGCAGAAGTGAAGGAACAGAATCCCGAGCTGCAATAGAACGGGATATGGATTTGATGATTAAAGAAATGGACGAAAACAATATTGTTTACGGCGTCGCCATTGCGCGGGAAAGCGAATGGGGCGGCGCTGCCAAGAACAGTGATTTGCCAGGGCTGTTGGCGGACTATCCCAATCGCTTTATCGGCGTGATTCACTTACAGTATGGCGCAGAAAAGGATCCGTTGGAAAGCATTGAAGAATATATCCTTCACGGGCCATGCACCGGCGTTTATATGGAGCCCAGCTTCCGGTTTGAAAAATATCTTATGCATGCCGATGATGAACGGCTTTTCCCCATTTATGAAAAATGTGAAAAGCATCATATCCCATTCATCCTGCAATACGGCGGCGGAATCAATTCGGTAGAATATTATGACCCGAGCGACATTTACCGTTTGGCCGAAGCCTTTCCTGATTTGAAAATCTGCATCACCCATGGCGGTTGGCCTCAGGTAATGCCAATGATTCATCAGGCATACGCCCACAAAAATGTTTACCTCTCTCCTGATGCTTATTTCAGCGGCTGGCCGGGAAGTCAGGATTATATTACAGCAGCCAACACTATCCTGGCCGATAAAATTATTTTTGGCTCCGCGTTCCCCTGCATTTCACTGCCGGACGCCTTAAAATTATACCTGGAAGTCGGTGTAAAAATGGAATCCTTGCCGAAAATTCTCTATGACAATGCGGCACGCTTTTTGGGATTGGAGTAAAAAATACGGCACCAATATTAAGATCACCGGCGGCAAATGGATTATACAAAACCCCATGTGGTCTTATCAGGAAAAATAAATTTTGATTTCATGAGCACCTGTTTTCAGTTCTTGGCAGTCGCAGCAATTCTTGCGACTGTCAAGAGCTTACTCTCATTTATTATCTGAGTCGCTGTCCCATTCCGCCCAATACTCATCTGCTATACATTTTGCTTCTATTCCGCACACCTTTAGGATTTTCCGCCTTGATTTTCTATCTTTAAAAAATGACTTGCCTAGCTTTTTGCAGCCACTTCTAAAAAACTAGAGCTGTCCTTCATAAACCTCCAGCAGATAGATTATTTTCCCGAAACCATGCTGTTCAATATCCAAATTTTCCCTCAAGGAGAATGATTTTTATTCGCTCCTTTTCAAACTGTCGGGCAACGCACACAATAATCTTGTTATGAATTTAAATTTCTCAAAAAATTTGATTTTCTCGCAAGCCGTTTTACCACTCTTACACACCAAGTATACCGCTTTTTCTCCCTACAAAAACAAAAACGGCATAGCCAAAGACTATGTCGTTCCTCTATTTTGCCAGTATTATAATACCTTTGCCAAGAAATTCTTTGTGCGCTCCTGCTGCGGATTGCCGAACAATTCCTGCGGCGTCCCCTGCTCCAGGACATTCCCGCCGTCAATGAACAGTACTCTGTCCGCCACCTCCCGAGCAAAACCCATCTCATGGGTTACAATCACCATGGTCATGCCCTCTTTCGCCAAGTCCCGGATTACATTCAGCACCTCACCGACCATTTCGGGGTCCAAAGCTGACGTGGGTTCATCAAAGAGCATGATATCCGGATTCATCGCCAATGCGCGGGCAATGGCAACACGCTGCTGCTGGCCGCCCGATAAATTGTCTGGATAAACCTGTGCCTTTTCTATCAACCCTACCTTGCGCAGAAGCTCCATCGCCTGTGCTTCTGCTTTTGCCTTATCCATGCCCTTCACCTTCATGGGAGCCAGCGTGATGTTGTCCAAAACTGTCATATGAGGAAACAGATTAAACCGCTGAAATACCATACCCATATTCTCGCGGATCTTATTTACGTCATTTTTCTTGTCGGTGATTTCCACACCGTCCACCATAATGACACCGGAGGTCGGCTCCTCCAGCAAATTCAGGCAACGCAAAAAGGTGCTTTTTCCCGAACCGGAAGGCCCTATCACACAAACGACCTCCTGATCCTGAATGGTTTCGCTAATCCCCTTCAGCACTTCCAGCTTGCCAAAGCTTTTATATAGATTTTTTACTTCGATCATGGCTGTCTCTCCTTAATTACTGCTCATATTCCACTTTACTTCCACGTAATGAACCACTCGAGAAATAGTAAAGGTCAAAATCAAATATACACAGGCTACGCCGATATATGCCGGAAAGGGCGCATAGGATGTGCTGGTATAGATTTGTCCTACTTTCATAATTTCCGTTACGCCGATGACAGCCAACAGAGAAGTATCCTTCAGGAGCACAATAAATTCATTGCAAAGCGGTGGGATTACCCGTTTTACCGCCTGCGGCAAAATAATATACTGCATTGCTTTTTTGTGGTTCATCCCCAAAGAGCGAGCTGCCTCCATCTGTCCTTTGTCGATGGACTGAATTCCCGAACGAAAAATTTCCGCAATATAGGCTCCACTGTTCAAACTGCACACCACAATGGCAGTGGTCATCACATTAAAATGGAATCCGCTTACCCCATCCATAGAATTAATCAACCCGGGCACCCCGAAATGGAACAGAAGAATTTGTACATACAGCGGCGTTCCCCGCAAACACTCAATATAGATATTAGAAACAATCCGCAATGGCCAGATTTTGCTCAGCTTGCTCAACGCCATCACCATACCGATTACCATACCAATACAAACTGCAATAGCGGTAATTTTGATTGTAATCGTAGCGCCTCCCCAAAGACGCGGCATGACGGTCCAAAAATGATATCCAAAATTATTCATTTACTCTCCGTGCACTCCCTTTATCATACAAAATTCTTTATTATTATACCTCATTTGACCATCATCTGGCAACAAATTCCTCATTAAAAACAAAAAAATGAAATAAAAAAATCAAGGCGGTTGCATAAAGATTACTTCATTATGCAACCGCCTTGACTTCATTTTATAAAATTATTTTGTCTGAAATAATTATTCAGCTGCGCCGAAATATTTGTCAATCAGCGCGTCATAGGTGCCATCTTCTTTTACATTTGCTAAACCAGCATCCAGTTTTTCCAAGAGTTCAGTATTGCCCTTTGCCACTGCAATAGCATACTGTTCTGGTTCTTCTGCAACAATGTCCGCAGCAATTTTCACTTCATCAGGATGCGCCGCTACATATCTGTTGTTTACAGGAATATCCATAATCACGGCATCCACTTCTCCGTTGGCCAGGGCCATCATGCAGACATTGATATTTGCCAGCAGTTTTACATCAGCTACCACGCCGGCTTCCTGCAATTCCATCGCTTTGTTAGCGCCGGTGGTACCCTGCTGTGCTGTAACAACTTTGCCGGCCAAATCTTCTTCGCTGGCAATGGAATCATCATCAATGGCTACTGCAATATTTAAGCCTGCATCATAGTAGGTTTCGGTAAAGTCAACCTGTTTTGCACGCTTTGGATCCACACTCATCCCAGCAATGGCTACATCAATAGAGCCGTTTTCCAGAGCCATTATCAAGCCATCGAACTCCATGTTTTCCATTTCTACAGTCATACCCTGGTCGGCAGCAATTGCATTAATCAAATCAATATCAAAGCCCTCGATGGTGGTACCGTCTTCTTCATTTACATACTCAAAAGGTGCAAATTCTGCGTTGGTACCTACCTTTAATACGTTACTCTCCTGACTTTCTGCATTTGCATTTACATCCTTGTCCCCATCTGCATTGTTGTTTCCGCCGCTGCAGCCTGCAAACAAAACCATGCTGGCTGCCAATACACCGGCAACCACTACTTTACTGAATCTTTTCATTTTGGAATAATCCCCTTTCCTATTTGCCTAACTTTTTATTGTGATATACCTTTTTATGAAAACAAACTGTCCCATAAATCCTGCGCAGGCATTGCCTAATGCCAAAATTAACAGACTATGTTTTTCATAATAAAGATATCAATAAAATAATACAGACTTTTTTCAATCTTTGCAATACATTTCTGATGTTTTTGTCACTTTTTTCTTTTTTCATTTTCCAAAGTTATCAACAGAACATACTATCCCACCTGTGGATAATGTGGATAAGTATCGCAAAGCCTTATACCTGCGCCATCTTATTTCCCCAGTTCATGTTGATAACTTGATGTCCCTGTGCATATCTCAAAAATTTTATTTCAAAAGCGTCCCTGCCCGCTGGCCAACGTAAAACCCAGCACACTTTTTGCACCATACCGATAAAGCGTCTGCGCACAGTGCAATAATGTAGCTCCGCTGGTAAACACATCATCCACCACGATAATATGTTTTCCCTGTACATCAGCCTTTGGCGCCAGGTGAAAAGCTCCTGTCAAATTCTGTAGCCGTTGCTCTCGGCTGAGACCGATTTGATGCGGCGTATCCCGCACTCGCTGCAGAGCGTTTTGCCAGGACAAGCCCCGTTGCTCTGCCAAAGCTTCCGCCAATAAGGCACTTTGATTATAGCCACGCTCCCGCAGCCGGTTTTTGTGCAGCGGCACCGGAATCAGCAAATCATATCCCTGCGGCAAATACGCTGCCGTCTCCACCGCCAATGCAGAAGCCAGCCAGGGCATATTGCGGAATTTGAAATCTACAATCGCCTGTTGCCAGCCGTCCTGATAGGGCCAAACCGACACATTTCCCACCAGATACTGAGGCCAGCTGCGGCAGTTGGCACAGCCATCTGAAGCAATCCCAAAACTGTGACAGCGCTGACACTGCCCATACAAGCTGCGTTTGCGCAAAGCCTCTGCGCGGCAATCATCGCACACCTCCAAACGTTCCTGTCTTGTCATGCAGATCGGACACACCGACGGCAGAGGAAAACACAGCTCATACACTTTTTGCAGCCACTTCACAATATCCTCCCTCCCATCTCGTTTTTTAATAAAATTTTTCTTGCAAAATGCAAACAAATGTTTTATTATAGAGCCAAACATATATTCTTTTCACATTTTCTTTTTCGGGAGTATCCTTTATGAATCTAATGGACAAATTAACAATCCTGGCCGACGCTGCAAAATATGACGTATCCTGTTCTTCCTCCGGTTCTACGCGTCAGGGAGCCAAGGGCACGCTAGGCTCAGCAGCGAAAGCCGGCATCTGTCATTCTTTCAGCGCCGATGGACGCTGCATCTCATTACTCAAAATTCTTATGACCAACAATTGTATCTATGACTGCGCCTATTGCCTAAACCGCCGGTCCAACGATAAGCCCCGCGCCATGTTTACAGTAGAAGAAATTGTCAATCTGACGATGGATTTTTATCGCCGCAACTATATCGAAGGATTATTTTTGAGCTCTGCCATAGTCGTTTCTCCTAATTACACCATGGAGCTTTTGGTAAAGATCACGGAAACTCTGCGCTATCAAAAACAATTTCACGGTTATATTCATCTCAAAGGCATTCCCGGCGCTGATCCTCAGCTGATTCAGCGGGCGGGACAGGTAGCTGACCGTCTCAGCATCAATATGGAACTGCCCTCTGAAAAATCGCTGACTTTTTTAGCGCCTGAGAAACAAAAACAGCATATTTTACTGCCTATGCAGCAAATTCATCAGGAAATCGTTCAGCATCGTGAAACACGGGCCTTGGCACGCAAAACACCGGCGTTTGTTCCTGCAGGACAGACCACACAAATGATTGTGGGAGCATCTGCTGACAATGATTTGCAAATCTTACGGCTCTCCGCTGCGCTGTACCAAAAATTTTCTATGAAGCGCGTCTATTTTTCCGCCTATGTACCAGTCAATCAGGATTCCCGCTTGCCACAAATCGCCCAACCTCCCATGCTGCGAGAAAACAGGCTGTATCAAGCCGATTGGCTGATGCGCTTTTACGGCTTTCAGGCACAGGAGCTATTGGATGAAAGCAATCCCAACTTTGACCCAGACTATGATCCCAAAGTGATATGGGCTGTTCGTCATCCGGAACAATTTCCCATGGAAATCAATACCGCGCCCTATAAGCAGTTACTGCGGGTACCAGGATTGGGCGTGCGCTGTGTACAGCGTATTGTCAGCGCAAGGAAAACGGCGCGTCTGGATTTTGATGATTTGCTGCGCATGCATGTGTCCTTAAAAAGAGCCCAATATTTCATCACCTGCAAAGGCAAATATTATCGCGTGAAGGACCCGCAGCCGGATTTGATCTTGCGAGCATTGAAACCCAAAGTCCGTTCTCCCTATCAGCAGCTCAGTTTTTTCGAGGAACCTGCCGTGCAAACACCGCAGGTGGAGGTGCTGCCGGACCAGGAATTTTTTCCCAAAGCGTCCGCAAACACCACAACTGATTTGCTTCCGGTTTTTTAAGCCCAGTCTGTTTTTCCATTCCATAATTTTTGCAATTGTTTCACGTGAAACAATTTTGCAGAAAGGAGGCAACCTATGCGCACATATTTATATGACGGCAGTTTTGACGGACTGCTCACCGCTTATTTTTATGCCTATAAAGATAAAGATATCTATGATATTTGCCGCCAAACGCACTATCAGCCAGACTTACTCAGCAAACCACTCAACATTTCCACTGAGGAAGATAAGGCACAGCGCATCGTCACATCTGTACAGCAAACCCTGTCGTCACAAACCATGCGCAATTTGTACCTGCTCTATCTCAGCGAGCTGCCCCGATGTGATTTTCTAGGGCTGCAATATCTGCGCTTATGTTACCAGCAGGGCGCCGCTGCCAATCTGGCCAAACACCATCCTGTCATCCGTCAGGTGGATGATGCCTGCCGCAAGGTAAAGCTTGAACTAGACCATATGAAAGGCTTTTTACGATTTCAAGAAATCGATTCTCTGGTCTTTTATGCCTGCTTTGCTCCAGACCATAACCAGCTGCCTCTGTTGCAGCCTCATCTGGAACGGCGCTTTTCTGACCAAAAAATGATTGTCTTTGACGAAAAAAGGCAATATGCCCTGGTCTATAATCTACACCACAGTATCATGATTCCTTTCACACAGGAAAAGGCACAACGCCTGCTGCAAAATTGTCATGACAACTGCATCGGACTCTTTCGCCGTTATTTTCATACTATCGCCATCCCCCAACGCAGCAATCCCAAATTACAGGCAGGATACATGCCCCATCGCTACCGCAAATATATGCCGGAAACGCAGCCGGAAGACAAATAAACGTCCCTCCTCTGCCTTTTCGGCACTTTTCTATACTTGGAAATATTCTAGGAAATTTATGGAAATCCTGTTTTTCTTTCGAAGAATTACACGTTTCATGAATATATTCTGCTGCCAAGACAACCGCATAAGTGATCGTATCTTTCATAAGATCTCTGCTTGCAAAAATCTGTACAGCCTATTTAAGAATATGATATACTTTGTTTATAAAAGCATTACAAAGGAGCTGAAAGATACCATATGTCAGAAGATACTTATCCAGGGTTTAACAAAATGATCAAAGAATTTGAAGATCTGTTTATTTGGTGGTGGATGGATGGAAGTCCTAAGAAAGAGTACAAAAACATCTATCAAACGGGAAGTTTTATTGCCAAACTGAACGCAGAATATTTTCCCAAAATAACCTTCACCCGTAGCTATGATGTGAACTATTCCGGCTTTTTGCTGCGAAATAAAACAACTGTGGAGGAAGATCGATTAAAGGACTATTGTCGAAAAAATGGTTTTTCTTACTCCCTCGATTATTGGTCGAAATATGTGTCCGTTCGAATAACGGTGCCAGATTACGCAACGCTAAAAGAATCGGCGTTGATGAAAGGCGTTGATGAAAGGCGTCCATGAAATATATCAGTGGCTAGCGGCCTATATTGACTTGGCACAGAAATTTTCCGTCATACCGTTAATGAATGAAATTCAAGAATATATGACTAGTCATCATCACTACAACGCAGAAATTCATACTTGGGGGATTTTCTGTCCCGGCACATCCGATTCGGAAGGCTATACAACTCCCAGTGGTTCTTTTGACTTCGCACAGCATGGTTATCGGAATTTGCAATCCTCTGATGAAATGATTGCCTTTATGTTAGCGTATTGTGCGCGGATTAGATGGAAAAGTTATCCTTCTCAGCTAAACCTCTATGGTATTCGTTGGCACTATTACGACAATCCCGATATGAGCCAAGGTATTTCTGTCTTACCAACATACTATGCGTATGATCCGTTGACATATCAAGCCGTTTCGAACCAACCACCGCTCAAAGATTTTTTTGATTGACCGAAAAAACAACTTACGCTCTATGCCCCCTTTACCGGACCAGCCTCCAACAAAGGGGGTTTTTGCATGAAATAGGATTTTACTTTGCAATATTTTGATGCTCCATAGCGGATATCTGAAACAACATTGTTTCCTTGCTCTTTATTTCTACGTTTACCAACCCTTGCTTCGTTCCTTTATTGACAAAGAATCTATTTCACTTTATAATTTTTAAATAAATACTTTTTGATTGTACTATTTCTCTGTTTCCTTTTTGTTTCGGGAATAGTCCTGTCATATATATTAAATATGCACCAAAAATTTCGATATAAGGAGTTCTGACTAATATGGAACAAGCAAAAAAACGCATTTTGACTGGGGACCGCCCCACCGGTAAATTGCATATCGGCCATTATGTAGGCAGTTTACAAAACCGTGTAAAATTACAGGATGAATACGAGAGCTTCATTCTCATCGCCGATATTCAAGCTCTGACCACACATTTTGAACGGCCCCAATTAATCCATGACAGCATTTATGAAGTGGCAATGGATAATCTCTCTGTGGGATTGGACCCCAACAAGGTTACCTTAGTGCAGCAATCTCATGTACCGGCTATTGCCGAGTTAACACAATATTACTCCCTGCTGGTGAGCGTCAATACCTTGCGACACAATCCTACCATTAAGACAGAAGCGGCTCAATACGGCTATGATGACCTCACCTACGGTTTTTTAGGCTATCCGGTGAGCCAATCTGCCGATATCACTTTCTGCAATGCCGATCTGGTGCCAGTAGGAGAAGACCAACTGCCCCATATGGAGCTCACACGCAAATTAGTGCGCCGTTTTAATGAAATGTATGCGCCAGTATTGAAAGAACCCCAACATATATTGAGCAGCTGTTCTCGCCTGATGGGACTGGACGGCAACGCGAAAATGGGGAAAAGCTTGGGCAACGCGATTTATCTGTCTGATTCTGCAGAAGAAGTGACGCGCAAAGTGAAAACTGCCGTGACTGACCCAGCCCGCATTAAAGCCAGCGATCCAGGCCATCCGGAAGTATGTGTGGTGAATAAATACCATCAGACCTTCACCGCCAATGAATACGACGATATCTGTGATATGTGCCGCAAAGGTGCAATCGGCTGCGTGGCCTGCAAGAAAAAGCTAACGGAGAGTCTGAACAATTTACTAGACCCATTCCGTGAAAGACGGGCTTATTACGAAGCCCATCGCGATGAAGTGCGGGATATCATCAACACTGGTACCGCCAAAGCCTGTGAAATCGGCAATGAAACTGTACGCAAAGTAAAAGATGCCATGTTCCTGACTGTATAAAAAGTTCCGCAAAAAATATGCAACTGAAAAACCGCTCAGCAAATGATTGATAGATTTCTCATTCGCTGAGCGGCTTCTTTTTGTACTTAAAATTATTGGAAACTCACCGCAAATTCATATTTTATAATTCACTAATTTATCTATTTGCGTTTCCACGTGGTACCCTGTTTGGTATCTTCTAAAATCACGCCAATTTCGTTTAACTGATTACGGATCTGATCTGCCATCGCGTAATTTTTCTCCTGACGCGCCTGTTTGCGCAAATCAATTAGTAATTGCATCAAAGCTTCTGTCAAGCCATCATTTTCATCCTCTTTGGCTGCGAAATCCAAACCCATAATACTCAGCAGTGTCGTATATACCTCTGACGCTTTCTGCATTGCCTGCCGATCCAGTGTGGTTTCTTTCAGATAGGTATTGATTTCCCGTGCCATATCAAACAGTGCAGCGCTGGCCAACGCTGTGTTGAAATCATCGTTCATCGCGTCTTGGAAAGCTTCCTCCAGAGCATTTATCTTTTGCAGCAGCTCTGCACCGGCAGCGGTATTTTCTGTCTTCGCCATCTGCAGACCACTATGAAGTCCATTGTAGCAGTTTTTCAGCCGTTCCAGCCCTTTCTGCGCTACCTGTAGCTTTTCATCATCAAAATCCAAAGGACTGCGATATTGTACCGACAGCAAATAGAAACGCACTGTTTCTGCATCGAATTTGTCCAGAATATCGCGCAGCAGGAAAAAGTTCCCCAGCGATTTGGACATTTTCTCCGAATTAATGGTAATGAATCCATTATGCAGCCAGTAATTGGCCATCGGCTTGCCAGTGACGCATTCGGTTTGGGCAATCTCATTTTCATGGTGCGGGAAAATCAAATCCTGCCCGCCGCCGTGAATGTCAAATTGTTCGCCCAGATATTTGCAGCTCATAGCAGAGCATTCAATATGCCAACCGGGACGCCCCTTTCCCCATGGACTGTCCCAAGCAGGTTCACCGGGCTTCGCGCTTTTCCACAACGCAAAATCCATAGGATCTTGTTTACGGGTATCTACGTCTACACGGGCTCCTGCCTGCATATCGTCCAGATTACGCCCGGACAGCTTGCCATATTCTGCATATTTGCGCACAGAAAAATACACATCGCCATCCAGCTCATAGCCGTAGCCAGCATTGATAATGCGCTGCACAAAATCAATGATATCCTGCATATGCTCGCTTACCTTAGGATATTTTGTGGCCGGCAGCACATTTAACGCATTCACATCTTTGAAAAACTCATCAATATAACGAGCTGCCAGCTTGATGGGATCATCTTTTTCCTCATTGGCGCGTTTGATAATTTTATCATCCACATCGGTGAAATTTTGAATATAGGTCACTTCATAGCCACAGTAGGTTAAATAGCGGCGAATGGTATCAAACACCACAATAGGACGGGCATTGCCCAAATGAATGTAGTTATAGGTAGTGGGACCGCATACATACATTTTTACCTTACCCGGTTCCAGCGTTTTCAATTCCATCTTGCAATTGTTCAGGGTGTTATGCACCATGATCGGTTTATTCATTTTTTGTTTCCTCCCAATGCTTCACTTTTGCTTCCAATTCCTTAATTTTATTTTGCATACATTCCAGTGCATCCTCTACCGGGTCGGGCAGCTTATCATGCGCCAAGTCAGCCTGATGCTTTTTCTTCAATTCGGCATCGTGCTGTAAGCTCTGTCCGTCTTTGGCTACGACTCTACCGGGAATGCCTACCACCGTACAGTTATCTGGCACCGGTTTCAGCACCACAGAACCAGCACCGATTTTTACATTGTTGCCTACGCGAAAAGAGCCCAAAACCTTTGCTCCGGCGCCAACCACGACATCATTACCCAAAGTAGGGTGACGTTTCCCGCTTTCCTTTCCAGTACCGCCTAAGGTTACACCTTGATATAACGTGACATCATCGCCGATCTCCGCAGTTTCCCCGATGACGATGCCTGCGCCATGGTCAATAAACAGCCGTCTTCCCAGCTGTGCGCCGGGATGAATTTCCACCTGTGTGAAAAAACGGGCTACCTGGGAGATAAAGCGTGCCAACACAAAGTGCTTCTTTTGATACAGCTTATGGGTGATTCCTCGCTGTATCCAAATCGCATGCAAACCGGGATAATTCAGCAGCACTTCAATTTTTGTTTTTGCTGCCGGATCTCGCTCAAATACCACCTGAATGTCCTCTTGCATTTGCTCAAACATAGCAAACCTCCTCATTTATCATATTATTACATCTGTCTTTTTATCCCTAAAAAAACGGTCATGCATCTCCTCTATTAGAGACGCATGACCGTGATTCCACTCTAGTTCTGTCCTCCGTGCAATACCACGGGGACACTCTGCAGCCGATAACGGGGCCAAACGGACAACTCTACCGCTGCGATGCAGCTTCAACCTGCCAACTCCCGGGCGCACTTCTCTCTGTATTTCATCAAGTTTGCTTCCAGCCAATGACAAACCCTCTCTGACACTTCCTACAGAAATACTCTGCCCATTCTCTGTCGTTGCATATCAATTTTTGCAAGGCTTAGTTGTATTTTATGTAATCCTACTGCAGTTTGTCAAGTACAATTTGCTTTTGGATTGTATAATCTGCAAAAAATCCTTATAATTCTTTTATAGTGCTTTCATCCTAAACGTTTTCCAGAAATTTCTTCGTTATTTCTTGCAGCATTTACATAAATTTTTCATTCTGACTGCGCCGCTCTAAAAGCGCCACATTGCGCCAACGTTGCAAGGCTGTATCGTACCCTAGCTTCTGTCGCACACCCAACTCTACATAGCCGCATTTTTGAAACAACGCTAGGCTGGGCAAATTATCGTCAAAAATTAACGCTTCCAGCGTCCAAATTCCGTTGCGCTCACTTTCCTCCGCCATGGCTTCCAATAATAGTTGTCCTACCCCTTGATGCTGATAGTCCTCATGTACATAGATGCTGACTTCTGCCACACCAGAGTACACATCTCTGGCAAAGCTGGGCGCAATCACCGCCCAACCAATTACCACACCATTTTTATTCTGTGCTACCAAACGGCTGTGTTTATGATGCGCGCCATCCCACTGGGCATAAGTAGGCACTTTCAAAGAAAACGTCGCTCTATGTCCGGCAATCCCCTGTTCATAAATCGCAGCTACAGCAGGCCAATCTTCTTCCTTCATGGCGCGAATAGAAATGTCGTTCATTTTCCTACTCCTTTTCCTGCTGCAGTGCTTTTATCGTACATACTGCATAAGCTGAAATACCCAAGCCTTCCCCTGTAAAGCCCAATTTTTCTGTAGTGGTAGCCTTTATATTGATTCTGTCCTGCCCAATCTGCAATACCTCAGCGATATTGACTTCCATCTGCGGAATAAAGCCTGCTAGCTTAGGCCGCTGTGCCACCACTGTCACATCCACATTATTTACCTCATAGTTTGCTTGTTTCAACAATTCCGTCACACGCTGCAACAAAAGCATACTGCTGATTCCTGCATATTGAGCATCATTGTCCGGGAAATGTCTGCCGATATCCCCCATTCCTGCAGCGCCCAGCATGGCATCCATCAACGCATGCACCAGCACATCTGCATCAGAATGCCCTAAAAGCCCCTTTTCGTAGGGAATCTCTACACCGCCCAAAATCAATTTGCGTTCCTCCACCAAACGATGTACATCGTATCCAAATCCTACTCTTATTTCGTCCATAACATGTTTCCTCACTTTTCATTTTTTCTCATGCGTTGATAAAAAATCTCTGCTGTTTCCAGATCTTCCGGCGTCGTCAGTTTAATATTTTCATAATATGCTTCTTCCACTTTCACAGGCAAACCGTATTGTTCTGCTACAGATGCATCATCCGTGGCAATAAAGCCGTTTTCCTGCGCCTTTCGGTAGCACTCCAAAATAGCTGCTGTGTAAAAGCACTGTGGCGTCTGCACCTGCCAAAGCTGGCTGCGCGCTGGCGTTTCTTGCACCATCCCCCAGGCATCTACCCGTTTTATCGTGTCCTTTACCGGCACACCAGCAATAACCCCACACTCTGGCGTCAGCTGGGCCAGCAGTTTTGCAATGAGTGCTTCTCTCACAAAAGGACGAGCGCCATCATGAATCAACACCCTTTCATAGACAGTCGGCAGATTCTCCAACCCGCACAGCACCGAATCCTGCCGCTCCTTGCCGCCAATAGTATATCCGATAATTTTATCATAATGACTTCGCGGCACCAGCCTTTCCACCCATGCCATTTCGGTGTCCTTGGTGACAAGCAAAATACCGTCTATCAGCGCACTCTCCTGAAAAGCCTGCACTGTATGCTCCAGCACGGTTTTACCATACAATGTAAGAAATAATTTATTTTGTCCGGCTTGCATGCGTTTCCCCGAACCTGCTGCTAAGATAATTGCCGCTGTCTTCATGTTTCGTCCCCTCCTATATGCAGAAAAAGAGTCGCTGCAGCGGCCAAAGGCGTTCTGTCCCCGCCTGAACCTTTTTCTGCAGCAACTCCCTCTCAATCGTGCTGTTTGCTCTTTTATTTTTCCAATGGTTTTCCAAAAATCATACGGCCTGCATTGGTTTGAATCACGCTGGTCACTTCCACTTCAATGGTTTTCCCAATGTATCGGCGACCATTTTCCACTACAATCATAGTGCCGTCATCCAAATAAGCAACGCCCTGGTTATGTTCTTTCCCGTCCTTCATGACGGTCACGATCATTTTTTCCCCAGGCAATACGACAGGTTTGATAGCGTTAGCCAGCTCATTTATATTTAACACCACAACACCTTGTAGAGTCGCCACTTTATTCAGATTATAATCGTTGGTTACCACACAGCCATACAATTCCTGAGCCAACCGTACCAATTTATCATCCACTTCTGCAATATCATCGTAATCTCGATTGGAGATTTCAACTTCAATATCCAGCTCGCTGCGAATGATATTCAGCATGTCCAGACCCCGACGACCCTTTGCCCGTTTCAGCGCATCGGATGAGTCAGCAATGTGCCGTAGTTCTTCCAGTACAAAGTTAGGAATTACAATAGGGCCTTCCACAAACCCTGTTTTGCAAATATCTGCAATTCTTCCATCAATAATAACGCTTGTATCCAGAACCTTCGGCATGTTGCAATACCCTGCTGCCCTCGTCTTGCCTTTGACTCGAAACCGGTTACCATCTTTCCCTAGCCCCCCAAAAAAGGCTACCAAGTCTTCCCGTTTGCGCACTCCCAAGCTTACGCCTAAGTAGCCAAACACCAGACACATCACCAACGGCATATATGGCCCGATGATGGGTAAAAAGGACAGGGCATAGCCAATAAAAAATGCTACTATGAGTCCGATAATTAAACCAATTGCGCCACTCAGTAAATCCTGAGTAGACATTTTTTGTAGTTTTCCTTCCATCCACTTTGTAATGGTGATCATGCGATCCAGCAACGGTGTTGCAATCAGCCAGAAAATGATTGCCACCGCAGCGGCCAACACAACTTCTAAGACTAAAATGCTCTGCGCAGACCAGCCAAACTGCATCCTAAGGGGCACAGCCAATAACGGTGCCGCATAAACCACAATCGCCATCCCAATCAAAGCAAAAAAGATTTGTACAATTCGTTTTAACACATTATATTTCATTTTTTCGCCTCCTTTCTTATTTTTATTCTACAAAACAAACTTTAAGAAATCCTAACAAAATAATAGAAATTTTGTTAAATCCAATGGAATTCAGAATAAATTTGATCCCGCATTCTTTTCAGTCCGTCTTTAATTGTTTTCGCCCTTGCTTCGCCAATTCCTTCCACTTCGTCTAAATCTTCTACGGAAGCCTGCTGAATTTTTGCAAAGGAGCCAAAATATTTAACCATATTTTGTATTACACCAAAAGGCAACCGAGGAATGCGGCTTAACAAACGATATCCCCGTGTTACCAAAATTGTATCTTGATTTTTGCCGATTTCATAACCCATTTCCCGGGCAAAGATTTCCAAGTGCAGCAAATCCTCCGAGCGCAGATTACGCAGACGTTGTAAGATGTCGTTAACACTCTTCTGTCCACCCCAGTTTTCATAATCCATAATCGTACGTTCTTCATCCCGTGCTACATTGGAAATCAGTTCCTCTACCTGCATTTGAATTAGGCGTCCCTCGGTTCCCAGCTCACTGATATACTTGCTCAACTCTTCTTCCACACGGGCAAACATTTCCGCCCGCTGTAAAACCTTAGCCACGTCGTTGATAGATACCATACCGTCATATTCCAACACACTGAGGCTGTTTAGCGCCTTATCCAAGACTGTTTTATATTTATCCAACGTCTGCACTGCCTGATTGGCCAATCCCACCAGCACATTGCTTTCTTTCACATAATACTTGATATCGCCCTTAAACAGCGTAATCACGTTCCGGCGCTGAGAAATACATACCACCAGCACATCCAGCTGCCGCGCTACCTTTTCCGAAGTACGGTGCCGAATTCCCGTTTCTGAAGACGGCACGCTGGGATCAGGATTCAAATGTGCATTGGCGCGCAAAATCCGCGTAGCATCTTTGTTCAAAATAATCGCGCCATCCATCTTGGCCAATTCATACAAACTAGCTGGAGAATAAGGGCAATCAATTACAAAACCGCCAGTTACCAAATCATTGATAGCAGGATCATCTGTCAGTACAATCAGCCCACCGGTTTTTGCCCGCAACACATTATCAAGCCCCTCACGCAAAGGTGTGCCAGGCGCAGTTTGTTTTAATAACGTAATCAGTTCATTCTTTTTTCCACCAACTCTTTCCATTTACGCACCTCCTAAAATTGCTTTTAACGCCTCCGCTACGCTGCCAACGCCGCGCACTTCCAACGGATACTGCTGTTCACGCTTTAAATTACCCTTAGGCACTATAGCAAGATGAAAACCCATCTTCTCTGCTTCAATTAATCGCTTCTCCAAGAAGCTGATCGTCCGCACTTCTCCTGTCAATCCAACTTCTCCTAACACGATCACATCATCCAAGATGGGACGGTTTTGCATACTGGACACTAAAGCCACAATAACTCCTAAGTCTATGGCTGGTTCATCCACCTTCAGACCGCCTACCACATTGAGGTAGATATCCTGATTGCCCAACGGCAAACGCATCTTCTTTTCCAATACCGCCAACAGCATCGCTGTGCGGTTAAAATCTACGCCATTAGTCATGCGGCGAGGCTGCCCATAGGGGCTTGAAGCCACCAATGCCTGTAACTCTACCAGCACCGGCCTGCTGCCTTCCATACAAGGCACTACTACAGAACCTACTGCACCTTGAGGCCGCTCTGACAGAAAAATCTCCGAGGGATTGTGCACTTCCCGCAAACCTCTCTCCTGCATCTCAAACACACCGATCTCATTCGTAGAGCCAAAGCGATTTTTCAACGTACGAAGAATGCGGAAATGGTTGTGTCGCTCCCCTTCAAAAAAGAGCACTGCATCCACCATATGCTCCAAAACTCTCGGTCCTGCCACAGAACCGTCTTTCGTCACATGGCCCACCAAAATAATAGAAATATCCAATCCCTTCGCCCATTGCAGTACACGGCCAGTACACTCGCGCAGTTGGCTCACACTGCCCGGTGCCGAAGAAATTTCTGGCAAATAGACAGTCTGAATGGAATCCAAAATAACAAACTTAGGCTGAAACTTTTTTACCTGCTTTTCTATTGTAGATAAATTATTTTCTGTCAAAATAAATAATCGCTCATTTTCCACACCTAGACGCTGTGCCCGCATTTTCAACTGCTGCCGAGATTCTTCGCCGGAAACATAGAGAATAGGCGTATCCAGCTTTATGCGACCTGCCACCTGCATGGTCAGCGTTGATTTGCCAATCCCCGGATCTCCTGCCAACAGCATCAGCGCACCGGATACCATCCCGCCGCCCAACACTCGATTCAATTCTTGAATGCCTGTATCAATACGCAGCAAATCATCATACACGATCTCCCGTATTCCAATGGGCTCACTGGATGGCAACAGACGGACAGCCTCATTTTTTTGCTTTGAAATTGTTTCTTCTACAAAGGTGTTCCATTGTCCGCAGCCAGGACACTTGCCCAGCCATTTTGCGCTCTCATATCCGCACTCCTGACAGAAAAAAACGCTCTTTTCCTTTGCCATGCTCCGCTCTCCATTTCTTATTTTTTCCATTCTTTCTACTGTTATTATAACGAATTTCAGATAAAGAAACAAACTTTTTCCTTTAAGATTCTCCTATGTTCACATAAAATCTTTATATGTATGTCTTTTTCTTTACACTGTAAAATTCATAAGATATGTTGCTCTGTCATGTACCATTAAATTACCTACCATATACTCAAAAATTTTCTCTTCTTTAACTAACCACCGTTCATCATTCATGCATAATTCCCACTTTCAATTGGAAGAACACCTCGCCTATACAAAAAATTTGATTTTCATCGTCTGATAAAGATAGATACTACAGACAAACTATGATAAAATAAGCGTAACAACAAAAATCTACGGAGGTGTTGCCCATGGCAACTTCAACTATAAAAGCCCTGATTCCATGTGATATTCACAAAGTATGGGAAATTGTTACGATGGTTGATAATTATACGTGGCGCAGTGATCTGCGCAATACAGAAGTCGTAGATGAAAACCAATTCATTGAATACACCAAAGAGGGGTATCCAACTACTTTTACCATCACTGCTGTAGAACCATACAAGCGTTGGGAATTCGATATGGAGAACAATAACATGAAAGGCCATTGGGTTGGCGTTTTCACTCCCAGAGAAAATGAAACAGAAATAACTTTTACAGAACATGTAACTGCTAAAAAAATTTTTATGAAGCCTTTTGTGAAAATTTATCTCAAAAAACAACAGACACAATTTGTCTCAGATTTGAAAAAAGCAGTGTTGTATTTGGCACAAGAATAACTACAAAAAATCTGTTATCTGAAAGAAGAACAGCCAAGTCAGATATTCAATTAAGACAATTTTGCGTATGATATCAGAAGGCAATCATAAAGAAGCTTTATTGCAATGTGTAGAAGAAAAACGGCCTCTATTCCATAGGCCATTGGAAGAACTGAAAATCCCTATTCTCTTTATGGGGAGCAAACAAGATGAGATGTGCCGAAGCGACCTCGAAAATGAATATCAGGAAATGGCATCCATACTTCCCAATGCTTCATACATCTTTTTCCAAGTGGAGGGCACCCTGCTATTGCCTCCAACGCAAAGAAAACTGCTAAGTTGATAAAAAATTTTATCAACGAACATTATATGCCGCTCATATTCAAAAACAGCGCTACCAATATAGTAGCGCTGTGCTTTGGTATAAAGTTTTCATAAACAATCCTTTAGAATAAAATATTGGCTAACGGTAACCCAATGATTAATGCAATAGAGAGACCTATAACCAAATGCATGGTACCCTGCACATATGCAGTTTTCGCATTCAGCCAAGGATGACCGAAAATCAGCCCTGCATTCATGCTTGCAGCCGGTGTGATAAATGCCATCATCAATGCCATATTGATGGCCAGATAACAAGCGTATGGATTTCCGCCCAAGGTTGCACATAACGGACACAAAATAGGGATAAACACAATCCCCAAAATCAGATTATGCACAAACTGTGTGGTAATTCCTAAAATAATAGTACATGCAATAATGAAGATTGCGGGACTCATATTGGTCAAAATCGGTGTTAAGAAGCCCATCAAGGTTGTCATAATTCCACATTCTTCCGCTTGGAAAGCAGCCGCCAACGGTGTCGTAGCTACGATTAACCAAATCACATCCCATGAAATCCCTTTTGCTGCAACTTTCGCAAAATTTACATATGGTTCTCCTTCTGGAGTTCTTTTTGCCATTGCAATGGAAATCAAAACCCCCAAAGATCCTAAAATCCCAAATTTAGATAAAAACTGTGTAAACGCCCATGTTTTCGGCAAAAGCATCGGCAATAACATCATTACAATGTATGCTAACAGCATGATAAGCCCAAAAATCTGTTCGGAATTCATTTTTTCGTCTCTGTGTTCTTTCCCCAAGTCATTGGTCAATTGGGCCAGTACGCTCACGTCAAGGCGTAAAATAAATTTGGCTACCAGCAACAAAATCACGATATACAGATTGACAATAATCAACTGCCAAATAAGGTATTGCAAATCAGGAAACGCCAGGTTAGTCCCTTTAGAAAAAATCCCCAACATAATCAAGAACACGAGGCATTTGGGAGGGGTAAACTGCTAATTTCTCTCCAATTCGACAA
>CAJUDO010000016.1 GCA_910585405.1 uncultured Peptococcaceae bacterium
ATCAGGTTTCCATTTGAGAAACCACTGGTTTTTTATTGTGTAACCTATGGTTTTTCATTGGGAAACCATTGGTTTTTTACCAACAAGACCACTGTAACTTTGTATATTCCTGTCTCAATAATCTTGCGCAAAAAAATATTCTGTTGGTTTTGATGAAATGAAAATCAGCTTTAATATACGGATTTCCAAAATCATCCTCAACTGCAAAAAAGCTGACGCCACAGAGATACTGTATACAATAAAAAACCATGATCCCTGTCTGTATCCGGGTTCATGGCTATATTTTTTCTGCGTCCGGCGCAGCTGCACGTCCGCTGTCCGTTCCCCATTTGTCACACGGCAGATGGGGAAGTTTGTTTTCTTTCCTCATTCCATGCTAAAATGCAGCTGCCGCTATTTCACTGCCCTCGGGACGCTGCGGCGGCAGGCGCGGATAATTGGGAGGCAGCTCCCACTGGCCTTTTTCTGTGATTGTATTGCGCAAATATTGATATCCGCCATTTTCTAACGGCCGAATCACCACTTCATGGACAAACAGACAGTCTGTCTTGTAGTCATTGCACTTAGCACGGACTGTTAAGGTCAAAGTGCCGTCTGCATTGTCCCGACAATGCACCACTTCCGGCTCCACAGTGGGATAATAGGTCAGATTTTCACAGCAGATTTCCTGCCATGGATAGCTGTCAGTCACCGCATCATACAGACTTCGTTGGCGGAATTCGGTCAAATTGATATCGAAATAAGGCAAAATCGTTTCCTCAAAGAGCGCCGCCGGAATCCGGTAACAGCTGTAGGGCTCCCGCACACTTTCATACGCTTCTGGAGAAAAAAATGCGTTGTGCTCCATCCTGTACAGATATTCCAGCAAATCATTAAAGGACAGTGTTCCGTAGTCTTCCCTGCTCCACGAACAGGTCAAAAGGTTGTTGCTCAGATACCCGATGGGCGCCAAATACTTCTCTGTGAGGTCATAAAGGGTTTTGTCCACCGGTTTTAGGGAAATCAACTCATAATCCTCGTAGGGAACGCCGGTCAGCACATTTTTATAGTAGAAATTGCCGTACTCTGTCAGCGTCCATTCATCCTCCACATAGCTCACTGAGGAAAAAAAGGGCTCCCCTTCTTCATCCCAATCCACCGAGACATCTACGCGGGTCTCTGCACCGGCTTCATTGCGAAACAGCGAATAATAAAGCCCGCCGCTCTGCGCCACCGACAACACTTCCAATTCTATATCATCTCCACGACACACTGCATCCCAGAAGTCATAAAAGCGCTGGGCATTTTCCAGATAAGAGGGATATGTGCTGTCGCTGTTGAGGACTGCATATCCTTCGGCAATGAAAAAATCTTCAATCTCATCCACAGCTTTCTGAGAAATCACAGACTGTCCCCACTTGGATTGGGCGGTTGTCGGTTTCCCGTTTTGGTACAGCTCCTGATAAGCCAATGCCAACTCCATACTTCTCGCCCTGGCTTTGATGACAGAATCATGCTCTGTCTCAAGCTGCGCCCAGCGCTGCTCCGATACCACAGCGTCCCACTGCCCTTCTGATATCACATCTTCGTCCCACGTTTTTTCCCCAGGCTCAGCGCTCTGGCATCCGGCGGCAACCAACAGCATCACCAGAAGCACAGGCAGTAAAACTGCGCCCTTTTCCTTTATAAGATTACAGATGTAAGATTTATCGGTAAAATTTTTTCTCTTCCCTATTTTTTTCACGTTGCCCACTCCTCTGTCCAATCTCTCTTTGTCTCTCGCTCATCTCCCATTCTTTTATGAAGAATAGGAAATTCCCTTTATAATTCTTACTTTTGTAATAGTTCATGGTAAAAAACTGTGCCGCACCTCGCACAACACAATTTTTCTAGCAATTCAGCTGAATTCCCATGGAGGCAAAAATCCCGGCAGCTGTCTCTACCGCAGCCGCGCCGTCGGCATGGGCCTCGTCCTGCAGATGGATTGCAAAGAAATACACATTCTCAGCAGTTTCCACATAGCCGACAAACCAGCCGCTCACATCGCTGCCGTCTGTTCTGCCGGTGCCTGTTTTCCCATAAAGCCGGCATCCGTTGCGCTCTGTGAGAAACAGGGCGTCCTTCACCGCCTGCAGATTTTCCTGCTTCATCTGCCAATCGTTATGATAAAATTTCGTCAAGAGCATGACCTGCTCCAAGGGAGAAATCTTCAGCCTGCCGTCCTTCCAATAGGCAGCAGCGTCCTTGCCCACAGAGCCATTTCCATAGCCGATTTTACGATAAAAGCCTTCCAATTCCTCTGCGCCGACAGCAGTATCCAAGGCCTGAAAATACCAGTTCACAGAATTTTGCATGGCAGAATGCAAGTCTTGTGTTTCATTCCAGGCCGCAAGCTCCCGGGAAATCCCATCCCATTGAAGCACAGTATCAGAAGCTTTGATCACGCCCTGCTCCAATCCATTGAGGGCGCTATATATTTTGTAGGTTGAACAGGGCGCAATGCGTTGGTGAACTTGCTGCTCATGATAGACATGATAGACATCTTCCGCCTCATCATAGATTACCGCAGAGCCATCACTAGCACCGTAGAATGCACTATAATCATGTTCCTGCACGGCAATGGGCCGCTCTGACCTGTAATATAAATCAGAATCCCAAGCAACTGCTCCATAAGCAGGCACCTCTAAGCCGATACTGCAGAGCAGAAGCAGAATCACACCTCGTCGCAGCAGAGTGCCCCATGCGGTTTCCTTTTTATAATTGGCGATGCAGACAATGCGGCGTTTTATCTGTTTTTTGTCCCCAAACAGGCTGTTCGCTGTGTGCACGGAGCGATTACCTTGCGCCCCTGCAAAGCGCAAAAGCGTTCTCCCATACTCCAAACGTTCCTCCACGCTGTGATAGCAATGCAGCACTGCCCAATCACAGTAGACCTCCCGCTCCTGCCGCATACGGGAAAAAGCCCACCAAACCAGCGGCTGGAACCAATAGAGCATTTGCAAGGCGCACAACCAGAAATTGAGCCAAAGATCCTTATGCCGAATATGCATCAGTTCGTGCAGCAGCATATGCTCCAATTCTTTTGGCGTAGCCTTCTCGATAATTTCCCTGGGAAAGACGATATAAGGCTGTCTGCAGCCGAAACTCACCGGTGACAGGAGCAAATCCGATTGTCCCAGGCAGATTCTTTCCCGCACTGCCCCATCTGCAAAAAGAAGCAGCAGCTCAGCGGGAACAGGCTCCATAGTTCTTTTCAACAGTTGAAGCTTTTTATTTCCCAGAAAATACCATATGAAAACTATCATGACGCCCGTAAGCCAAAGAGCCATCAGTCCAGCGCCCGGCAGCGTGGTCTCCCAATCTCCTGTAAGCTGCACCACATCATACTGCCAATCGCCGGAGATGGCAGGCGCAATCAAGGAATATTCTCCGCCAAAGCCCGCAGGCGTCATTGCTTTTTGTGCAAGGGAAAGCTGAAACAAATCCTTGGGCAAAAAGGGAATCGTCAAAGAAACTAATAGGAGATACCACAGCTGATAATGAAATTTCTGAGAAACCCGCTGGCCCAAAAGCTTTTTCAGCAGCAAAATCACACCAAGTAAAACAGCGCTGCACACATTAGCGAGAAGCAATCGTGAAAAGAACATCTCTGTCACCTCTTACTGGTTGCGTTTCTTGTCCAAAATTTCCTGCAATTCTGCAAGCTCCGCTTCCGTCAATTCATTTTTGTCTAAATAGCTGGCCACCATTTGACTTACCGCCCCGTCAAAAAAACGATTGACAAAATTGTCCTGCTCCAGTGCAAGATATGCTTCCTTGGGAATCCGCGGAGCGTAGACAAAGACACGGCCCTCCTTGGTGTGGGTGATGATCCCCTTTTTCTCTAGGCGAAACAGCATGGTCTGTATTGTCTTGGGATTCCAGATTTTTCTTTTTGACAGGATTTCCACAATCTCATTGGTATTGATGGGCGCATGCTTCCAGATCACGTCCATCACTTCAAACTCTCCATTGGAAATCTGCGGCAGATTATGCATCATTTTTCCTCCGCTCCTTTTAATCTTACATTTGTAATAATTATATATAGCCATTCACCGCTTGTCAAGGCTGCATGCCGTGTTCTTGATATGTATTTTTGTCTGCATTTGCCTGTTCCTCCGCTGCTCCGGACAATTCCTCTGGTTGTCCCCTTTTGTCAGACTAACGTCTGCCACAGGCTGGACAACTGCGGGAATTGTCCGTCCAGAAGTCGGAATTAAGGCAAAGCAGACAGGTAGAATTTAGTTACTTTGCTCTATGCTTATGTGTTTGTGTTCTGCCTACTGCTTTCTCCGCTTACCCGACCAGAAAAGCGTGCTTCAGACATCGTATACCCGACTAGAAATGCGTCGGGTAGAAGTCGGAATATCGGTAAAGAGAATTAAACCATTGAACAAACTAGAAAAAATTCCCCATACCTACTTTGCCAGCATTCCGACTTTGGAGCGGATAACGCTGCGGGCTGTGCAAAGCGTGATGGATGTCAGTCCAGCAAAGCTGCACAGACAAAGCGTTGTCCGAATCCACGGAGGAACAGGCAAAGGTAGGTAAAAAACTGCAATGGCAGACAAAAAACAGCAAAGGTAGGTATAAAAAAGCAATGGCAGACAAAACGCATGGAACCCCTGCATCGTGTTTTACTATGGAGGGATGTTTCCAGCGGATTGTGAAAGCTGCATAGGCAACGCGTTGTGTCCATCTCCCAATGACGGTGGCGCCGATTCGCTCCCCCCCTGTGCAGCGTTTTGTTACATGGGGATGGCTTAGGCGTTCATGCTGCTGAAGGTTTTGCTGCATGTTTTGTTTTCGTCCACCGGAAATTTATACCAATCCACCGACACTTCTGCGCAGTTCTCTGCACCGACGCAAAGATTTTCATCAGGAATTCCCCGTTCTCCCAAAATCGGCTCCCGCCTGCCTTCCAGCAACGCTAAGCGCGCTCCCGCTCTTTTTTACTATAGCCCAGCATGGTCTGCAGCTGACCTGTGAGGAACAGCCACAGCACATATACGCTGCCGCCCGCGCAAAGCGCTGCCAACAATGCCACGTCATAATCATTGCCCAAAAGCCAATGACAGCTTTGGATGACCCACAGCATCAAAAAGCTGCCTGCTACCGGCAGCAACATCTCTTTCCAGCTCATGCGAATGGGCACCTGCCCCATCAGCGCCACCAGGTTGCACAAACACTGCAAGCCATAGCCCAGCACCATACCTCCGGCGATCCCGTTGCTGCCCCAGCCCAGAATTCGAATACAATAATACATGCCGATTAACTTCGCCGCAGAACCCCATAAATTGTTGAAAAACACCGTGCGCGTCTGTCCCAGTCCTTGTAAAATTCCCACGATGGTCTGCCCCAAATACATAAACACCGCGCCAAAGGAAAGCATCTTGATCATCGGTCCCAAACCATCAATTCGAAACAGCAGCCTGCACAGTCCATCTCCATACAAATAGAGAATCAGGATAATGGGCAGACTGAACGCCCAGGTAATCTGAATAGACTGTTGGCAACACCGCTGTAGCGCTGATTTCTGATAAGAAGCGTCCGCCTCGGAAATGGCCGGCACCAGTGCAGTTGCCAAGGCGCCGGTCAGCACCGTGGGAATGGTGAGCAAACTCATCGCCACACCGGAAAACTGTCCGTAAATTCCCGCAGCCTGACTGGCATTGTAGCCCATACTGAGCAGACAAAAGGGCACTAAGCTGGCTTCTATCGCCATATCTATCGTGCTGGTCAATCTGGTAAAGGTAGTGGGCAATCCCAACGACAGCAATTTGGCCAGCATCCCGCTTCCCGGACGAGTCTTTTCCTTTCTCTTTCCTTTCCGGCGGCTACGGCAATAAAAAATCAGCAGCAGCAGAAATCCACTGAGCTCCCCAATCATCGCCGCAGCTGCCAAACCCATAGCCAGAGAAATGACATCATGGGGACAAACCCAACGCAGCAGCACCAAACCGCTGGCGACACGAATGACCTGCTCCGCCACCTGCCCCAGAGAGGGATAGAGCATCTGCTGCATCCCTTGAAAATAGCCACGCATCAAAGAGGTAAAAGGCACAATGGCTATTCCGGGCACCAACACATAAAAGCACCGCGCCACCCGTTCTTCTGTATCTAGCAGGGTGAACATACGGGGTAAAAGAAACAGCGCCCCAAGTAACCCACAGAGGACAAGCACCATAACCAGCCGAAAGGCCACAGTCATCATCGTCCCAATCTGCCCCTCTCTCTGCCGGGAAACATACTCAGCAGTCAATTTGGCGATGGCCACCGGCATTCCCGCTGTTGCCAAAACCACTAACATCATATAAAAGGGATAACTCATATTGAGAATCCCTACCGCCTCTGTTCCCGCCAAGCGCACCACCAGCATCTGATAGACAAACCCTAAGCCACGCAGCAATAAACTGGTGACCAACAGAATAAAGGTGCCCTGTAAAAATTTATTTTTCATGACCAGCCCGCCTTATGTTCATTTATTTTTATATGTATGTCTGTTCACCACAGTTTACGCATAAAATAAAAGAACAATGCGACTTGCAAAAAAATTCAAAATAGCAAAAAATATAAAAAAAATAAAAGGATTTTATCGTTATATGTCTAATATAATAATAAATACTATTTATTATAAGGAGTGACAATTATGCAAATATATCAAACTGGAGACATTCGCAACATCGGAATTGCCGGACACAGCGGCGCAGGCAAGACATCTTTACTGGAAACCATGCTCTTTAACAGCGGTTTCACCAATCGTCTGGGCAAAGTGGAGGACGGCACCACCGTCACCGACTATCTGCCGGAAGAAATCAAACGGCAGGTTACCATTTCCGCCTCCCTGGCGCCAATCGAATGGCAAAACACCAAATTAAACATGATTGATACCCCGGGCTATGCTGATTTCATCGGCGAAGTGGTTTCCACCACCAGAGCAGTGGACAATATGCTCATGGTGATTTGCGGCGTTGCAGGCATTGAGGTACAGACAGAAGTCATTTGGGATATCGCCGCCAATCAAAAACTGCCCCGTATTATTTTCATCAACAAACTGGAACGGGAAAATTCCTGTTTTGAGACTGTAGTGGAACAACTCCGCGAAAAATACGGCACTGGGATTGTGCCATTGCAATTGCCTATGGGCAAAGAGGCCTCCTTCAGCGGCATGATTGATTTGCTCAACGAAAAAGCTTACAGATTTGAAGCGGGAAAAGCCATAGAAACTCCTATTCCCGAAGAATATATGGAAGATTATGAAGCGCAGCGCACCTATTTAATCGAAGTCGCTGCCGAGTCCTGCGATGAACTGCTGCTCAAATATCTGGAAGGCGAAACCCCGACCAACAAAGAGATTCGTTCCGCACTGCGCATGGGGATTGCCCACGGCGAGATTTTCCCTGTTTTAGGCGGCTCTGTGGCCAAAAATATGGGCGTGACCACACTGATGGATTTCTGTGTAGATTTATTGCCGATCCCCACTGTCAACGCAGCTGCGCCCACCAGCGCCATCGTATACAAAACATTGGCCGACCCCTTCGTGGGAAAATTGAGCTTCCTAAAAGTCATTGACGGTCAGTTCAAAGCGGGAGACGGCATCTACAATGTCAATAATGAAATGGAAGAAAAAGTGAGCAACTTTATCATCCCCTGCGGGAAACAGCAATTCACCGTCAATACTGTCAACGCCGGCGATATTGTAGCCATTGCCAAGCTGCAGAACACACAGACCAGCAATACCCTGACCGTCAAAGGTCTCACGGTACCAGAACTGGCACCCATCAAATTCCCAGCGCCCAATCTGACCTTTGCGCTGTCGCCCAAGTCCAGAGATGACGATGATAAGATGAGCAACGCTTTGAGCCGCCTGCTGGAAGAAGATCCGACATTGCGGTTGGAGAAAAACGCTGAAACCCATGAAACCTTACTCTCAGGCATTGGCGAAACCCATCTGGAAGTCATTGCCGAACGATTCAAAAACAAATTCGGCGTGGAGGTTGTCTTAAAACCGGCTCAAATTCCTTACAGAGAAACCATCAAGAAAAAAGTCGAGGTACAGGGCAAGCACAAGAAACAGTCCGGCGGCGCAGGACAGTACGGCGATGTATGGCTGCGCATCGAGCCTTATGAGGAGGACGATTTCCTCTTTGCAGAGGAAGTATTCGGCGGCGCGGTGCCGAAGAACTACTTCCCCGCTGTGGAAAAAGGCGTGCGGGAAGCCATGAGTCAGGGCATTCTGGCCGGTTATCCTTTGGGAAATATCAAAGTAACATTATATGATGGCTCCTATCATCCCGTGGACTCCAATGAAATGGCTTTCAAAATTGCCGCTTCTACAGGATTCAAAAAAGGTGCGGAACAGGCCTCCCCTGTATTGCTGGAGCCCATCATGGATATGCGCATCACCGTGCCTGACGCTTAC
Organism: uncultured Peptococcaceae bacterium; assembly: GCA_910585405.1. GTDB lineage: Bacteria > Bacillota > Peptococcia > Peptococcales > Peptococcaceae > UBA7185. The sequence goes on from CAJUDO010000016.1 coordinate 8,441, forward strand.
ATGGGCGACGTCATGGGCGATCTCAACAGCAAACGGGGCCGCATTTTAGGCATGGAACCGACGCCGGACCACAAGCTGCAGGTTATTCAGGCGCAGGCTCCTATGTCTGAAGTACAAAAATATGTGATTGATTTAAAGGCCATGACCCAGGGACGCGGCAAATTCACCATGACCATCGACCACTATGAAGAAGTACCGGCTAAAATTGCCGAAAAAATTATCGCAGAACGCAAAGCTTAAAATTCCTCTTGATTCCATATCACAAAAAGCCATCTGTCTACAGTGTTTCTCAACTGTAGACAGATGGCTTTTCTGTTGCTGTAAATTTTTTCAGGAACCTTCCGTTCTTCGGATTTCTCACGGGAGGATCATTTTTTATTGCTTCGTTTCGGTTTGGGCTGCGGCATCACCCACTGATGCCATATTCCCTCTCACTTCCCACTTTATCTACAGGAAACCCAAACAGGTTTGTTTAAAATCCCAGCGTTTCTCCTACCAAAATGACTTTGATCCGCCCTGCCGGTTTACAACGGCGCGTGCGCACGATCTGGTTGCAAATACAGTCGGGAGAATTGCAGTCGTGACAGATGCCGTCTACCTTGCAGGGCGTCTTAATATCAAAGCGCTGCGCATTCACCGGCGCCGCCTCTGTTCTGGCCCGATTGGCCGCATCCATCACCGTGCGGGTCAGCTTGTTCATGCCCGCAATCACAATGACGCTGTCCGGCCCGTAAATCATCGCCGCAACACGGTTGCCGTTGCCGTCCACATTCACCAGCTCGCCGTCCTCTGTGATGGCATTGGTGCCTGTCAGATACACATCACAGGTCAGCGCCTGCTTCATGATCGCCACCCGTTCTTCCGGAGTGCTTGCCTGATTCCGGTCCAGCACATGATAGTTGCCCTGCTTTACCGCAGCCAGCAAGCCGATCTCCTCTGCCGATGTACATCCGCCCCAGCTCACCGTGCTGCCTTCCGGAATCAAGGCCAATGCCTGCTGCAGTGCCTCCTCCGCTGTAGCACAATAATAGGCTGCAAACCCTCTCTTTTCTAAATTTTCCCGTACTTTTTCTCCAGCCTTCTGATTTCGTACCACTCTCACATCTTTCACCATACGCAACCTCCTAAAATAAAGTTATTTTCTATAATGCTCATTATAACACGCTGCCCCTTTGAGGAAAAGACAAAACTCCTCATCGTTCTATCCATTGCAACCCTCCAGCAGGAAAAGGCTTTCAAAAGCCGCGTCTTTCCTGCACCTTGGCCGCATATATATGAAAGAAATCTCCCAAGGAGGAACTCAATCCCGTTATGCGCATACCTGTTCTTTTACTGCTCCAAACAGCAGCACTGCTCTGTTTTTGGTATTATTGCTTCCGCCATCCTGCATGGTACAGAGGCTGGGGCTGCAAGCTCTTTCTGTTTCTGCTGCCTTTCGCCTTTGGCTGTTTACTTTTATGGCTTGATCTGCATTTCATTTCTGTTGCTGCCCTGCGCAGCTGGCATGATGCCTTTTGCTGCTTCAGCACCATCACCGCCCTCTTGCTGCTTCCCCAGTGGTATAAGCTGATGTGGCTGGCGCTGTTGGCGCTTCCTGTACAGCAAATCAACGAGAATGTCAAGCTCATGTTTACCATTTTATTTTCCATTGTGATGATGCTGGCCATCATCTTCTTTTTCACACTGTATTTTCTCTGGCTGGACAGTTTGTCCGGCTATACCCAAGGGTTGCGCAGCGCCTTTCTCAATTTCCAGCCGGTGCTGCTGGATTTTCCCACTGCCTTCTATTTCAGTTTTTCTTGTTACTTTTCTCTGGGCTTCGGCGCATACTATCCTTATGGCCACTGGTTTTATCTCCTGGTCTTTTTTGAATGCCTGATTTCACTGCTAAATAACGGCATTATTATCATTTACGCATTCAATTTTCTTTTTAGCCACAATGAGCCATGACGAGCAAGTGCAATCATTCCGAAATCTGCAGAATTTCCAATAATTCTTCCCGGCTCAAATTAGAGGGCGTCATTCCGTCAACGCCCATAACAGAGGTACTCAACGCCGCCTTTTGTATTTGCAGCTCATAAATCTTTTCTTCCAATGTATTTTTGGTGATCAGCTTAAAAACCGTTACTGCTTTTTTCTGGCCCATACGGTAGGCGCGGTCTGTGGCCTGATTCTGCGCCGCAGCATTCCACCAAGGATCCACATGAATCACCACATTGGCGGCTGTCAAATTTAATCCCGTGCCGCCAACCTTCAAAGAAATCAAAAAGACCTTTGCTTCATCCGTCTCATTAAAGCGCTGCACCAATTCACTGCGCTTACTTTTTGGGGTTGTGCCGACCAAAAGATAGCTCTCGATCTCCATCTGATTCAGCTGTTCCTGGATGCGATTTAGAAAGGCGGTAAACTGCGAGAACACCAACACCTTGCTGCCGCCCTGTATTACATTGCGAATTAATTCCAAACAAGTTTCCATCTTTGCAGAACCGCCCTCGTAATCCTCATACAGCAGCGCCGGGTCGCAGCACAGTTGCCGCAGTCTAATCAATTCGGCCAAAATTTCTATTCGCTCGCTCTGTTTTTCCACATTCTTTTGGCTCTTTAAATTATCCAGAACATTTTGCAGATTGGCAATATAAATCTCACGCTGTGCCGGCTCCATTTTCGAATAGACAATTGTTTCTACTTTTTCCGGCAGCTCCTTCAATACATCCTGCTTTAGCCGCCGCAGCATGAAAGGCTGCACAATTTTTTTCAACTGCTCCAGCGCCACATCATCCCTTTTTTGTACAATAGGAACCTCATAGCGTTCGCGAAATTCTTCATATTTTCCCAAAAGCCCCGGCATGATAAAATCAAAAATACTCCAAAGCTCCGATAATTGATTCTCGATAGGCGTGCCCGTCAAAGCAAAGCGACAACTTGCTGTGATTGATTTCACTGCCTTGCTCACTTTCGTGTGATGATTTTTAATGTTCTGCGCTTCGTCAACCACAAAAAAAGAAAAGCTTCGTTCACGATACTGCTCTATATCCCGTTTCAACAACTCATAAGAAACCAAAAATACGTCGATATCCTTTTTTTCCATAAGTTTTCGACGTTCCGCCACACTGACGGACAAGCTGCAAACATGTAATGTCGGTGCAAAACGCCGGATTTCGCTTTCCCAGTTATATACCAGGGAAGCCGGCGCGACGATAAGTGCCGGTGCCTCCCATAATTTTTCCCGATTGGCCAATAACAGCGCAATGATCTGTACGGTCTTGCCTAATCCCATATCATCAGCTAGTATTCCGCCGAAATTCATACGGCTCATGGTCATCAGCCACCGATACCCTACTTCCTGATAATGCCGCAAGGTAGTCTGCAAACCCGCAGGCACCTCGTCATCGCTGTCCTCATAATTTTTGAGGTTCCGCATTAAGATTCGGAAATCCAACTCCCGCTGCACAGTGAGCGTCTCATCGCTTTCCCGCAAAATCTGGTCCACATAGTAAGCCTTATACACCGGCACACGCACTCTGCCCTGCCGCAAATCCTCCTCTGTCAAATTCAAGCCCTCGGCCAATTCTGCCAAAGTCGCCAGAGAACCACTGTCCAACTGCAAAAAATTTCCGTTGCCCATGCGGTAATACTTACGACGCTGTCGATAGTTGCGCAATAGCTCCTGAATCTCCCACTGCGTCAAGCGTTCCGCGTCAATATTCAAGTTCAACAGACCGCCGTCTATCCGCACACCAATGCGCAGCTTAGGCTGCTGCTGCACCTGAATGCGCTCCATCTGTTCCGAGAGATACAGCTCCGCTGCCTGACTGATTTCATTGACGCCCTCTGTGAGCAGTCGATACAAACGTTCCTCATCTTTGCAGGAAAAATACAATTCGCCGCAGCTGTTCCAGACAGGGAAATATTTTTCCAACAGAAAACGCATTTCATACTCCTGCTCTGCGTTTCTCATTATATTATCCGGCGCTTTATCCGTCAGCAAAAATTTATGTTCTCCATAACAAGCCTCTGTTTTGCAGAGAATCTGCATACCATCATCATCCAGATACACACGGAACTTACAGGATTCCGTCAGGTATTCTTCCAGTCTGCCTACGTTGATGCCGCTACATTTTACCAGGGCAGGCAGCAGCTTGGAGCAAAAAGCTTTTACATCTCTCTCGGCGATATAGTACGTTTCCTCCTGCCGTACATTGGCCAGATCACAAAATTCTCGCACAGAAGCAGCATATTCCGCCGAACAGAAGATAAATTCCCGCGGCAGTACCAAACAATGCTGACTGCCGTCGGAGAGCAGCTGTATCTGCGGCAATACCAGCTGTAATCCATCCTCTTCATCCATAAGCCGAATGGGCAGCATCACACTATTCTGCTTCTTAATCTGATATGGCTGTGGTGTTCCTGAAGTCATATCCACATAAATCTTTTGCTCAGGCACGAGCTGCAACAGCCGGAACAAATTGGCATTGGTCAGAGGAATCTCTCGTTTTGAACCTCCTGTACTATAATAATAATCAGATATTTTTTGACGGAAGTAATGCTCCATTCCAATATACTCTGTGATAAAATCCACTATTGGCAGCGAATCCGCCGCAAAAGCAGAACGAATATGCAAAAACTCCAGCTTTTTCCCATAACTCACAAAGGCTTCCTGCTCCATATCCTGCACAAACTGACTGACGTCCCGCAGCACATAAAATTGAACCGATGTTCCAATCTGAAAGCTAACCGACCAATGCCCATCCAACAAACTATAGTGCAGTAAAGGCATCAGCTGTACTGGAGCAGGCAGTACTTGCCTGCTCAACTCCTGGTAACGGGACAGTACCCTTTGGGAATTGGCAAAGATAAGCTTCTGCAAAGCAGGCGAAGTTTCTCTCCCGCTTTGCTCCTGGATAAAGGGAAATAACTTTTCAGCAGCCATACGATTATACTGCATCGCCAAAGCAACACAATGGTCACACAGCCCTGAATGTTCCTGAAATGTATGACAGCTGCAATCACTATATACAATTTCTCTTGTCTCCTGATCGTATTCCAGCTGTACAAACATCTTTTCCTTTTTCAAGTTGTCAAAAAAGACTTTACCTGCTATTTGCAAAAAACCGTCATCCAGTGTTGCTGTAATGGTATTCTCTACAAAATCGCCCTTATAGCCGCGCATGCCCTTTTCATACATCGTTTTATTACAATTTCGTTTCAACACATCGATTGGAATGGTGTACATGGCTTCCCCCTCCTTTTGAATGCGGGCCTGTCCCTTTTCAGAAAATTACGATTCTCCCTGCTCACGCAGCTTTGCCGCATACATTTGTACAAAATCGTCATTCTGCACCAGAAAAGCGCCCTGTCCTGTTGCCAGCAGCGCACCTTTCTGATTCCACACTTTGCCTTCACAATACAGCATCTTTCTGCCATTGTGGGTTACAGTCGCTTCCACCTTTAAGACATCGCCTTTTCCGGCGCCCTTCAAATACTGTATGTTCAGCGAAGTGGTCACGCCAACCTTATTTTTTGTCAGCATGGCCATCCCCATGGCAGAATCCAACAAACCCGCATACACTCCGCCATGCACAATTCCTGCGCTGTTATAATGCATCGGTGTCACTGGAATTTCCAACTCCGAAGTCCCATCCCCCAACGCCGAAAAATAAATATCCATCGTTTCAAAAAATCCGCTGTTTTCTTCCGCATCCAAAATATAACCAAACAAATGACAGGGCAAACCCTTGTTTTCTACCTCTCGAAACATCGTCATAAAATTTCCTCCTCCGAAAATCAACTGTATCATGCAGCTATTGTTTTATTGTACCATAGAATAGACTACTTTCACAGTAATTCATATATAATAATATCTCTGCACCACACAGAGAACAAACTTTTTCAAAGCAACGTAAATTCACTTTTGGCAAACCTTATCAAGCCATCATCGCGCATTTTGCACAGCTCGTTGGACATGGCGCTGCGGTCCACCGACAAAAAATCCGCAAGCTGCTGTCGATTGAACGGAATCACAAAGGTTGCGCTGTTCTGCCGACTTGCTTCTTCTGATAAATAGGACATCAGCTTCTCTCGTGTGGAACGCTTGGACATATGGCCCAGCTTTTGCACAAGCTTTCTGTTTTTTTCAGAAAGAGCAAAAAACAAATTTTGCACCACTGCCGTGTGAAATCTGCAGGCAGAGGGACAAGTCGTAATGATTTTCTGTGCTTCAAAAAAGATGACCCCACTATCCTCTACGGCGATGACATTGTTCAAAGCCGCGCCGCTGTCCGGTGCCACATAGGCTTCACCGAATATCTCACCAACACCAATGTTGCGAATGATATTGCTGTTGCCCCAGTAATCATCCTTCTGAATATGCAATGCACCTTCTACCAGCACCATAATATCGTGAATTGCTTCTCCCTGATGGAAAACATATTCTCCATTTTGATATCTGCGAAGCTTCGCATCCAGGCAAGTAAGCATAGCAGATATATCCTCTTCTCCCACTCCGCTGAACAAACGAGTTTGCTTCAAAATTGGCAAATATTTTTTCATAAAAGGTCTCCTCGTGTTGTAAATACAACGTATTTATTTTTTACAGTATACTATACTACGTCTTGTAAATCAATAAACGCAAAAAGGAGCGATTTTCAATGAATCATCAAATGTTTTGTTTCCAATGTGAACAGACCGCAGGCTGTACAGGTTGTACAGGCGTCGCAGGCGTTTGCGGCAAAAAAGCAGACACCGCTTTGCTGCAAGATAAACTGACCGAAGCACTCATCAATCTCGCCCGTGCCACCAAAGGCAAAGAAGACAGAATCACTGCCGAAACAGACCAGCTTGTCATAGAGGGCCTTTTCACTACACTCACCAATGTCAACTTCAATAATGAAACCATTACCCAGCTCATTCAGCAGACGGAAGCCCAAACACAGCTTTTTGACGCGGAAGCATCTCTGAAAAAACACTTTGACATAAATACACTTTGGAGCGCCGATGAAGACATTCGCTCTCTCAAATCTCTCATTCTCTTCGGAATCCGCGGTATGGCAGCATACGCTTACCACGCCGCCATTCTGCACTATACAGATACCCATGTCAATAAATTTTTTTACAAAGCGCTGTCTGCCATCGCTGCAGAAGATTGGGGCATGAATGAATTGCTTCCTGTAGTTTTAGAAGTTGGGGAAATCAATCTGCAATGCATGGCACTTCTCGACCGCGCCAACACAGAAACCTTCGGCAATCCGGTACCCACCGAGGTAACGCTCACTGTTGAGAAAGGACCCTTTATCGTCATTTCCGGACACGATCTGTACGATCTCAAACAACTCCTTGCACAGACAGAAGGAAAAGGCATTCATATTTACACCCACGGAGAAATGCTGCCGGCACACGCCTACCCCGAGCTGAAAAAATATAAACATCTCAAGGGAAACTTCGGCACAGCCTGGCAAAACCAGCAAAAAGAGTTTGCCGACATCCCGGCGCCTGTGGTATTTACCACCAATTGCCTGATGCCGCCGAAAGCAAGTTATGCCGACCGCGTGTTTACCACTGAAGCAGTCTCTTACCCGGAAATCATACACATCGGTGCAGAAAAAGATTTCACCCCTGTCATTCAGCGGGCCCTTGAACTGGGTGGTTATCCCTGCGATAAAAAATTTACTGGCATCAATGGCGGCGAAAGCGTCATGACCGGCTTTGCCCGCAATGCCATACTGTCCTCCGCCGACCTTGTCGTGGATGCAGTCAAATCCGGAGCAATCAAACATTTCTTTCTCGTAGCCGGCTGTGATGGCGCCAAACCACAACGCAGCTACTATACCCAATTTGTAAAACAGACGCCTGCTGATAGCATCGTGCTGACACTTGCCTGCGGAAAATATCGTTTTAACGACCTTGACCTGGGTACAATCGGCGGCTTACCCCGCATTATGGATATGGGACAATGCAACGATGCTTACAGTGCCATTCAGGTTGCAGCCTTCCTTGCTGAAACCTTCCAATGCAGTGTCAACGACCTTCCTCTTTCCTTTGTACTTTCCTGGTACGAACAGAAAGCAGTCTGCATTTTATTGACGCTACTGCATCTCGGCATCAAAAATATTTTGCTGGGACCATCCCTCCCAGCGTTCATTTCTCCCAATGTGCTGGACTTCCTTGCGAAAAACTATCACATCGCACCCATCACTACACCGGAAAATGATTTAAGAAAACTATTGCAATAAAGAAACGGGCATAGCTCTTACGCTGTGCCCGTTTCTCACTGTTATCATTATTTGCCTTGTTGTTCTTTCAACAATACCTTGCGGGAGAGATTTACCCGTCCCTGTTTATCAATTTCTGTACATTTTACCAGAATTTCGTCCCCTACTTTTACCACGTCTTCTACCTTGTTCACCCGTTCCAGTGCCAATTGAGAAATGTGTACCAGGCCGTCCTTGCCTGGCAATACTTCTACGAAAGCGCCGAAGTCGGTGATGCGTACGACTTTGCCCAGATATACCTGGCCTACTTCCACTTCCCGCACAAGATCTTCAATGATTTTCACAGCTTTTGCAGAGGCTTCTGCATCGTTGGACATAATCATAACCCGTCCGTCATCTTCAATGTCAATCTTCACACCGGTATCTTCTACAATCTTTTTGATAACCTTTCCACCGGCGCCAATGACATCGCGAATTTTATCGGGGTTGATCATCATGGTGATGATACGCGGTGCATATTTGGACAGTTCCGGACGTACAACAGGAATTGCCTCCAGCATCTTGCCCAAAATGAACATACGACCATCATGGGCCTGTTTCAGCGCCTGCTCCAAAATTGCCCGATTGATACCGGCAATTTTGATATCCATCTGAATGGCGGTAACCCCTTCTGTGGTACCGGCCACTTTAAAGTCCATATCGCCCAGCGCATCTTCCAGACCCTGCAGGTCTGTCAATACGCTGAATTCGTTTTCTTCCCGAATCAAGCCCATAGCCACACCGGACACCGGCCGTTTGATGGGAACACCGGCAGCCATCAGAGACATGGTACTGCCGCACACACTGCCCATGGATGTGGAGCCATTGGACTCCAACGCTTCAGATACGACACGAATGGTGTATGGGAATTCCTCTTCGCTAGGGATAACAGGCTCCAAAGCCCGTTCTGCCAAAGCGCCGTGCCCGATTTCACGACGGCCCGGACCGCGCATGGGACGGGCTTCTCCTACGCTGTAGGGCGGGAAATTGTAGTGATGGATATAGCGTTTGCTGCTTTCATTGTCCAAACCATCTAAAATCTGTTCTTCTCTGGCAGCGCCCAATGTGACGCTGGAAAGAATCTGTGTCTGCCCGCGGGTAAACAGTGCACTGCCGTGAGGGCGAGGCAAAATGTCTACTTCACAGGTAATAGGACGAACTTCTGTCATCTCTCTGCCATCAGGACGAATCTTATCTACCGTAATCAAGCGGCGCACGATATATTTCATCAGGCCATCCAGCGCTGCCCGCAAATCGTCTTCCTGCTCGGGGAACTGTTCCAGTAAATGCTGTACAGCTTCTTCTTTGACAGCCTCTGCTGCTGCATCGCGGGCATGTTTCTCTTTGATGCGAATGGCTTCCAGCAGGTTATCATAGGCATATTCTTTGACTGCCCCTTCTATTTCTTCTGGAATCACTTTCAGTTCGGGCATTTCTTTTTCTTTTGCCAAATCTAAGGCCAACGCTTCTGCGCGGAATTCTTCAATGGCAGCGACAATCTTCTTGATTTCCTCATGGCCAAACATAATGGCATCCAGAATGGTCATCTCCGGCACTTCTTTAGCGCCTGCTTCCACCATCATCACAGCATCGGCAGTTCCTGCTACGGTCAGGTGCATTAAGCTTTTAGCTTCCTGCTCCTGATTGGGGTTAATGATAAATTCACCATCCACCAGCCCTACTACCACGCCGGCAATAGGTCCCATGAAGGGAATCTGCGATAAGTGCAACGCTGCGGATGCGCCCACCATGGCCAGCACGTCCGGTGTATTGTCCATATCCACGGACAGAACTGTGGCCACTACCTGCACATCATTCCGATAGCCCTTTGGAAATAACGGACGAATAGGACGGTCAATCAGTCTACTACACAGAATGGCTTTTTCACTGGCTTTGCCTTCCCGTTTCAAAAAACCGCCGGGAATTTTTCCTGCTGCATACAATTTTTCTTCATAATCTACGGTCAGCGGGAAAAAGTCCACGCCTTCTTTCGGTTCTTTTGCGCCCACTGCCGTTACCAGTACAGCGGTATCACCGTAGGTGCAGAATACTGCGCCGCTGGCCTGTTTTGCCATACGCCCTGTTTCCAGTGTCAAAGCACGCCCACCCACCTGGATGGATTTTTTCAAAACGTTTCCCATGTTGCTCCTCCTAATAATAAAATACTGCCACTCGGCGGAGCAATTAACAAACAAGAACAAACTATCCGGCGCGCTAGTTTTCTCTTGTTTATTAATTACACCCCCGAAGCTGGCATCTGTGTGATAAAAAGTTGCACAAACAGTAAACCACAAAAAGAGCAGCCCAGGGCTGCTCTTTTCAGTACTACCGACGGATACCCATCACATCGATGATATTGCGATATCTTTCAATATCTTTAGATTTTACATAGTTCAGCAGAGAACGACGCTGACCAACCATCTTCAACAGCCCGCGACGGGAATGATGATCTTTTGGATGCTGTTTTAAGTGATCTGTTAGATAGGTGATTTTTGCGGTCAAAATCGCAATCTGTACTTCTGGAGATCCGGTATCTCCTTCGTGTAACTGATACTTTTTAATTAAATCCTGTTTTGCCTGTGTATCTAATGCCATAATGGCACCTCCCAAAAATATTTTTTAATCGCCGCTTGCCAAGTATACGCCGGAGAACGACACACCGGGCACACGGTTCACATCTAATGATTATACAGGAATGCAAGCGGTTTTGCAAGCACTATTTTTAGAAATTTTTCCGCTCTGCAAAAAGTTTTTCTGTGTTCCGCTTGTCTTTTTCCAGCTGGGCTCTCAGGCCGTCCAAGTCATCAAATTTTGTCTCGGGCCGCAGAAAATAATGTATCTCGCTGCGAATGACCTGTCCATAAATATCCCTGTCAAAGTCAAAGAGATTGACTTCGATATTTAACCCTACGCTATGGCTAATGGTGGGACGCATTCCGATATTCAGAATCCCGTCATAACATTGGCTCTCCACCCAGGTACGCGCCGCATATACGCCCTTTGCTGGCAGGAGAATCCCTTTTGCCGGCAGGATATTGGCAGTGGGAAAGCCTATGGTGCGACCGATTTCATTGCCTCTCACCACCGGCCCTTCAATACTGTAGGCATAACCCAGCAAGGCATTGGCTTTTTCCACATCACCCGCCTGCAAATACTTGCGAATGGCCGAACTGCTCACCACTTCACCGTCTGCACAGCAGGGCTCCATCACTGTTACTTCTATGCCGTAGTGCCCACCCAGTTTCCTCAAAAGCTCTGGATTGCCTGCGCCTTTGTAGCCGAAAGAGAAATTAAAGCCCACAACTGCATGACGGGCGTGCAGTTTTCTTACCAGAATGTTCTCCACAAATTCTTCTGGTGACAAGGTTGCGATTCCTTCCGTAAATGGCATAGACTCTATCCAATCTACCTTTAACTTCTGAAACCCTCTATTTTTTTGCTGTTCTGTGAGCAGATAGCAAAAATTTTTATCAAAATATTGCTGTATTTGCGGATAAAAGGTGAATACAGCCAGTTCCTCCTGATGTAAATCTGCTATCTGCCGCCCTAAACCGATTAACTGCTGATGACCTCTATGTAGTCCGTCGAAATTTCCCAATATAACGGTACGAAATTTAGAAATCGTCATACAACTTCACCACTCCTAAACACTTTGTTTGGCTGAAAGCTGCCGCTGTTTACGCAGCCAATGGCCAGAAGCTGTCCCTTTAACCCCAGAACACGGCATACCGTACCCTCCGCCAGAGTTTCCACACCAGGGACACGCTGTGACAGCCCATTAGAAATGCGCTGCTCCATCAGCTCATTTGCCGCATGAAGCGCCGGCATATCGGCAAGGCAGTCATTCATAGACCGCAAATACACTTCCGGTCGCTCCGTCTGCTCCAGCTTTGCCAGAGGCACCGCGTCTGCGATATCAAATATCCCGCTAGCAGTGCGCATCAGATAAGCCATGTAAGCACTGCTACCGCAGGCGCGTCCGATATCCTGGCACAGCGTGCGGATATAGGTGCCTTTGCTGCAGCGCACCTCCAGCATGGCGCTTTCCTGATTGTACATCAATACCTTTATTTCGTGGATTGTTACCGAGCGCGCTTCCAGCGCAACATCAATTCCCTGCCGGGCCAGTTTATATAACGGCTGTCCATCCTTTTTTATGGCTGAATACATCGGCGGTACCTGCTGAATTTCTCTCACAAATTGCGCCGTCACCCCGCAAAATTCTTCCCGGCTCAAGGTCGGCAGTGCCGTGTTCTTTGTCACTTTTCCGGAATGATCCTGCGTGTTTGTCTCACATCCGAATTTCAGCACGGTCCGATAAGTTTTCTCTTTTTCCGTCAAATATTCTGCCAGACGGGTAGCCTGACCAACACACACTGGCAAAACGCCTACCGCATCGGGGTCCAATGTTCCGGTATGACCCACCTTGCGAGTGTGATAAATTTTGCGCAGCTTTCCCACCACATCATGGGAAGTCATTCCCGCCGGCTTCAATATATTTACAATTCCATCTGTCATCGTATCCTTCATGACTGCTATTCCATTTCTTCCAGATATTTTTTCACTGCAGGCACTAAACGCTCCGCAGCCTCTTCTACCGTTCCATTAATTGTGCATCCTGCCGCTCTCATGTGACCGCCGCCCCCAAATAGTCCGGCAACTGCATTCACATCCGCCCATACTTTACTGCGCAGGCTTACTTTCGTCTTATGTGCTTCCACACCGCGGAACAGCAGGGCAATCTCCACCCCTTCTATATCCTTAATGGTATTGACCAGTCCGTCAATATCCGTACTGTCAGGCTGTAGCCGCTGCATCAGCTCATAATCAATCCCACTCCAAGCATATTTGCCGTTTTGAGAAATCTGCAGTTCATTCAAAATATATTTGAGCAGCTCAATGCGTTTATGTGAATTGCTTTCATACAGTTTTTGCCGCAGACTATTGGTATCCGCTCCGCAATCCTTTAACTCAGCGGCAATACGCAGCGTATCTGATGATACATTATCAAATAGGAAATTTCCTGTATCTGTACTCAATCCCATATAGAGTGCAGTGGCTATCTCCGCTGTCATATCTACCCCTAATGCCGTGATGACTTCATACATATTTTGACAATTAGCTGCGGCTTCGCCTTTTACATAGTTTACATGCCCATATTGTTTGTTGCTGGTATGATGATCTATATTAATGATAGTGCGCCCTTTCAAAAATTCTGTATGCGCATTGCAACCAGCCAGCTCCAAATCGGCGCAATCCACAAAGACAACAACCTGCGGAATTTCCATGTCCCCATTGTAGGGCCGGATATTAGTAGAACCAGCAACAAAATGGTACTTTTCAGAAATCTTGTCATTATTGATGAGAATGGAATCAACCCCCGCCTCTCCCAAAGCACCGGCTAATGCCAGCTGGGAACCCAGTGTGTCGCCATCAGGATTGTTATGTGAAATGATAGCAACACACTTCTGGTTAAGCAGGATTTCTTTTATTTGCACTAGTACCTGCTGCATCGTGTTTCCCCCTGTAACTCTTTCCTATTTAGTCGTTTTGTTCTCTGTGAATCTGCTGCAAAATCGTTTCAATTTTTGCGCCATACTGTAGAGAATCATCCAGTTTAAAAATCAATTCAGGCACAGTCCGCAATTTTAATCGCTTGCTCAGTTCACTGCGCATAAAACCTGCTGCAGCCTTCATGCCTTCCAGCGCGTCATTGCGCTCTGTCTCAGAGCCATATCGACTGATATACACTGTAGCATAGCTCAAATCTCTGGTCACTTCCACATCGGTAATACTAATCAGACTATCTACACGGGGATCCTTTATCCCATTGCGAATCAATAAAACCAGTTCTTTTTTGATTTCCTCCCCAATCCGGTTTGGACGTACTTTCATAATTTTCACCTCTCAGGCTTATAATGCCCGTTTTACTTCTTCAAATGTATAAGCTTCTAAAATATCTCCTTCTTTGATATCATTGAAGCGTTCGATACTTAGACCGCACTCAAAGCCACTGGCTACTTCCTTCACATCATCTTTAAAACGTTTCAGAGAAGCCAGATTTCCTTCATGGATGACCACGCCGTCCCGCACCACACGTACGCGAGCTGATCTGGTAAATTTACCTTCAGTAATATAGCATCCAGCTACAGCACCTACCTTGGGCACTTTGAAGATACTGCGAATTTCTGCCTGACCCAGTTCCACTTCTTTAATATCTGGATCTAACATACCGGACAGAGCCGCTTTTACATCTTCAATAGCTTCATAAATTACGCGATAGGTATTAATTTGAATTTCTTCTTTCTCTGCCAATTTACGCGCGTTGGCATCGGGACGGACATTAAAGCCGATAATCAAAGCATTGGAAGCCGCAGCCAGCATCACATCAGCTTCACGAATACCCCCAACTGCAGTGCGGATAATATTGACCCGTACTTCATCGTTGCCCAGTTTTTCTAAAGATTGACGAATCGCCTCAATAGAACCCTGGACATCAGCTTTTAAGACAATGTTCAGTTCTTTGATTTCGCCTTCTTTGATCTGTGCAAATAAATCTTCCAAACTTACTTTCGTGTTCCGGGCAATTTCCTGCTGATGTTTTTCTTTCTGCCGTTTATCAGCTACCTGTTTTGCCAGCTTTTCATTATCTACCGCAATGTAATCATCGCCCGCCTCCGGCACTTCATTCAAACCCAGAATTTCCACTGGCATGGAAGGACCTGCCGTTTTCAGCGAACGGCCTTTATAGTCGAACATTGCGCGAATACGTCCCTGCGTGGTCCCTACAATGAGGAAATCACCTACATGCAGCGTACCTGCCTGCACCAGCAAAGTGGCTACCGGACCTCTGCCTTTATCCAACTTGGATTCGATTACCTTTCCTTTGGCGTTGCGGTTCGGATTTGCTTTCAATTCCGCCATCTCCGCTACCAGCAAAATCATATCCAACAGGTCGTCGATGCCAATGCCTTTTTTAGCCGACACCGGTACCATAATGGTGTCGCCGCCCCATTCTTCCGGTACCAGACCATAGTTTGTCAATTCCTGTTTGATTCGTTCTGGATCTGCTTCCGGCTTATCAATTTTATTTACCGCCACAATAATAGGCACCTTTGCTGCCTTTGCATGGTCAATAGCCTCAATAGTCTGCGGCATCACGCCATCATCTGCAGCCACTACCAAAATGGCAATATCAGTAATTTGCGCACCGCGAGCACGCATCGCTGTAAATGCCTCATGGCCTGGTGTATCCAGGAATGTAATCTTCTGCCCGTGGGTTTCCACCTGGTATGCGCCAATATGCTGTGTAATCCCACCAGCTTCCGTGGAAGTTACATGAGTAGAACGAATCATATCCAATAAAGATGTCTTCCCATGGTCTACATGCCCCATGATTGTTACCACTGGTGGACGGTGTTGTAAATCTTCTGGAGCATCTTCGATATCTGTAAATAATTCCTCTTCCTTGGATACCTTGACCTCCACTGTAGCGCCAAATTCTTCCGCAATAATTGTCGCTGTATCTACATCCAATTCCTGATTGATCGTTGCCATCACACCCATGGTCATCAACTTCATAATCACATCTGTCGCTTTTTTACCCAGTTGACCAGCCAAATCCTGTACAGTGATGCTATCCTCCAACACTACATGATGTTTCACTTCGGCAAATTCTCTTGGCGGCTCTTTCCGCACATTTTTATTGTTCTTGCCTTTTGCTTTGTTATTCTTGTTATTTTTTCCCGCTCTGTTTTGGAAATTTCCATTTTCATTGCGCTTGGAACGAGCCACCTGCTCTAAACGGGTTTTTTCATTATCGTTTTGGTTGTTCCAGTCTTGATAACGTTCTTCTACCGCATCTTTAGAAAAGTGCTCATTATTGCTTTTTGCCGCCTGTCTTGCCTTTGACGGTTGCTGCGGACGCACTGGCGCAGAAGGAGTGGCACGATTGGCATTCACGCCTACTCTACGATTGCTAACAGAATCCTGATTGTTTTTGCGGAAATCTCCGTCGCGATTTTCTCTGTTTCCGCGATTATCCCGATTATTTTTATGCCCGTCGTTGGCACTGTATCTGTTATCCTGTCCCTGTTTTTTGTTTTGTCCTTTGAAATCATTTCTGTTTTCTTTGTAGGGACGATTATTATCTCTGTTGTCACGATTAGAACGGCCCTCTCTATTTTCATTGCCTGCATTTTTATTCTGTCCATTCTGTGGTCTTTGGCCGTTCTTCTGTGAATTATCTCTTTTTCCTTTGTCTCTGCTGCCATAATCTTTTCCGTTATTTTTGTTCTGCACGTTTCTGCTCCGTTCTTCTTTAACTTGTGATTGTTCATTTTTTACACTGGCAGCAATATTCCCTGACTCGGCTTTATGTTCCTGCGACTTCGGTGATTCCTGCTTTTGAAAAGTCCGTCTTACCTTAGCCGCATCTTCTTCCGTAATGGAACTCATATGATTTTTTACTTCCACATTCATTTCTTTTAATTTCTCAACAATCAATTTGCTATCGACATTTAATTCTTTGGCAATTTCATAAATACGAGATTTACTCATCAAGCCACCCCCAAAAAATTTTTTAATTCTCTATTTTTTTCATCACAGCCTCCGCCATTTTCAAATCCATAATCCCAATGATTCCCCGTGGGGACTGCCCCACTGCCAATCCAATTTCTACTTTCGTTGCTGGAATAGTGATCGCTGTGACTTCATATAACTGCGCTTGCTTTTGCCAGACGTCTCTGCGTTGCTCTGACAACTCCTCAGAAAGCAATATCAGCGCCAGTCTGCCCTTTTTCAAAAAATTCCCCACAGCAGATTCCCCCGCTGCCAGCTTTCCAGCCTTCTGCGCAAATCCTATCAAAGTAAGAATCCCCTGTATGTTCATGACAGCTGTTCCTTTAGTTTTTCATAGATTTCCTGAGAAATCGCAGTCTCCAAGCTGCGCTCCAACCGTTTACTTTTTACGACCTTGTTGAGACATTCCAAGTCGTGACAAATATATGCCCCTCTGCCGGGCTTTTTCCCTGTCAGATCAACAGAAATCTCTCCCGCCGGAGAACGTACAATTCGCACCAAATCCCGTTTATCCTTTTTTGTCTGACAACCCATACAGGTTCTCTGCGGTATCTTTTTTGGCATTCTTACTCCTCCAGATAATCCTCAGTTTCTTCGTATTCCCGTTCTTCATAGTCAATGCCTGCTTCTTGCGCCTGACTTTCACTTTTGATATCAATTTTCCAACCAGTCAATTTCGCCGCTAAGCGCGCATTTTGTCCTTCTCTTCCGATGGCTAAAGACAGCTGATAATCAGGTACAATCACCTGTGCTTTTTTCTCGTCCTCATTCACCTGTACATCCAATACTTTGGCCGGACTCAAGGCGTTGGAGATATAGATACTGGGATCCTCATTCCATTTTACGATATCAATCTTTTCGCCCCGCAGCTCATCCACAATCGCCTGAACACGGGCACCCTTGGCGCCGATACAAGCGCCAATACAGTCTACATTCTCATCGTGAGAGTACACCGACAGCTTGGAGCGGTATCCCGCTTCCCGCGCTACCGATTTAATTTCTACTACACCATCTTGAATCTCTGGCACTTCCAACTCAAAGAGCCGCTTCAGCAATCCAGGATGGGTACGGGATACCATAATCTGTGGGCCTTTTGCCGATTTTCTTACTTCCACGATATACGCCTTGATTCGCTCAAACATTTCATAGCTCTCACCTGGAATCTGTTCATTTGGACCCAGCACTGCTTCAATTTTACCCAAATCAATATAATAGTTGCGATTCTCAATACGCTGCACTGTGCCTGTGACAATATCGCTTTCCCGCTCAGAAAACTCATTATAAATCATGCCCCGCTCTGCCTCGCGAATGCGCTGCACCACTACCTGCTTGGCAGTCTGTGCTGCAATTCGTCCAAAGTTGCGCGGTGTAACCTCTTCATTGATGACATCCCCTACCTGATAACCGGGATTGCGTTTCTGTGCCTCTTCCAAAGATATTTCTGTTTTTTCATTGCTCACTTCTTCTACTACGTTATAGCAGGTGTATACATGAAACTCACCTGTAACCGAATCGATATTTACCTGTACGTTCTGTGCAGAACCAAAATTTTTCTTGTAAGCTGAAATCAGCGCGGCCTCCACTGCTTCTAAGATAATCTCTGGTTCAATGCCTTTTTCCTTCCCCAGATCATGTAAAGCCTGCAACAACTCTGTACTCACCTTTTATATCCTCCTCAACTAAAATTCCCATACTAAATTTGCCTTGCTGATTTGCTTTCGCGGGATTGACACCATAGTCCCATCCATATCCAGCTGAACGCTGTCTTCCGTCGTCTCACCTAAAATTCCGATAAACTGTTTTTTCCCCTGAACCTCTGCAAAGGTTTTCACCTGTACTTTTTCTCCGCAAAAACGCTGAAAATCCTTGGTGCGTTTCAACGGCCGTTCAATACCCGGCGAAGATACCTCCAGGCGGTAGGCCTGTTCTATCGGGTCAGTCGTCTCCAATAAGTCGCTGAATTTTCGGCTGATCAGCTCACAGTCATCCAAATCGACCCCGTTTTCGCCATTTTTGTCTAAAAACAGCCGCAAATACCATTCAGCGCCTTCTTTTACATATTCTACATCAATTAATTCCAGTCCGTTCTCCGTCACCAGCGGTTCTGCCATTTTCCAAACAGCATCTTCAATTTTACCCATTTCTTTCACCTCTGTTTCTTTTTATTTTACAATCCTCCGATATAAACAAGAAAGAGCGGGATTATCCCACTCTTTTCGGCAATACCTTTTCGGTTACATTTATCATATCACACTTATTGGCAGATAGCAAGCAAAACTTCACATTTGTCCAAGCATGGGGAAAACATAAAATATTTTCACACAACATAGTTTGCTTTCTTCATCCCGGTATTACAAATAAAAAAGAGAATCCGCTGACAGAAATGCCAAATGGATTCTCCTCTTAACCTGTAAATTCTTCGCTCTATTCCCAAAAGAGCATTTTGTTTAGAAGCTGAATCTCGCTTCTCTTTTCCACAATTTATTTGTTCACTTCATCATTATTAAGTCTATAAAATAATCCCTGCATCGTAACCAGATTCTACTGCATGAACGATATTCGATGCCTTTACGCAGTCACCAACATTAATAACATCATAAGCAACATCAGTAAATTGATTTCTTTCTTCTACCATTGGTCTTGTACCTGCGCAAATTATCACAGTATCCGTTGCTATTGCAAATACCTTTTCAGCATCCTCTGCGACTATCCCATCATCTGTAACCTCTTTACATTTGGTATCAGCATAGATCACCACGTTATTTTTCTCTAAATGCTCAAGATAAGACATTCTCTCAGTTAATTGTGCTGTTGCAGCCAGATAGCTACTCATTTCAACCAATGTGCATTGGTGACCCAATCCGCTTAAATGGATTGCTAATTCGCAACCAATAGAACCTCCACCGACAATGACAGCTTTTTTTCCTATTTTATTTTCATTACCAAATACATCAAATGCCATCATTGCTTTTTCTACTCCACGGATCTCCGGCACTATTTGCTCCGCGCCAACAGCAACGATAACTGCATCAGGATCTGCCTCTTCAACCATCTCACGAGTTGCATAGGTATTCAAAATCACTGTGATATGTGGATTTTTTCTGACCTGACCTTCCATATACTCATGAAACATCTTCATTTCTTTTTTAAACCACATTACATCAGACAAAAGCGCCTGACCACCAAGTTTGTCAGTTTTCTCAAATAAAGTAACTGTATGTCCGCAATCAGCTGCACTTAATGCCGCCTGCATACCAGCAATACCTCCGCCGACAACTATCACTTTCTTCTTAACGCCAGTAGGAGTAATTTTATTTTTTGTAATGCCTTGTGCATATAATGGATTCACTGAGCAACGTCTATCAAATGTTGTTTCCTCTGCCATTCGCAATTCTAAACTGAGCGGATTTCTTCGTCCATGGTCCATACAATAATTGCATCTGAGACACGGGCGAACATCCTCTGGCCTGCCTTCTTTTAATTTGCGAACCAATTGGGTATCCGCTACTGCAGCACGCCCCATTACAACATAATCAGCTTGTCCTTTTGCCAAAACTTCCTCTGCAACATCTCCATTATGCACTCCACCAACAATCCCTATTGGAATATTCACACCCTTTTTCTTCACAATTTCAGCAGCAAACGCATTATGGGCAAAAGGCGTAAAGTTAGATGGATGCATTTTGGGTCTGCTGCTGGCATCAATACGCGTTCCACAGGTAAAATGAATCATATCGACATAGTCCTGGAATATGATAGCTTGCTCTGCAGCATCTTCAGGAGTAATACCGCCATCCAAACCATCCCATCCATTCAAACGTAATTCAATTAATAAATCATCTCCCACTGCTTCACGAATTGCCTGAATTATCATTAAAGGAAAACGGCAACGATTTTCAACAGAACCGCCAAATTCATCTTTACGATGATTTGTTAATGGAGAAAGAAATTGATTGCCTAAGCATCCATGCCCGAAATGTAATAACACACCGTCAAAGTTAGACCTTGCGACCAATTTAAGCAAATCTACATGATCCTTTATTACATTTTCCATGTCTTTATAGTCCATGCCTTTTACCTGGCGACCGTTATAAATGTAACTATCTGCACCCAAAGGCGGCAAATCTGGACGTTGAACCTGTGCACCGCAATGTCCTGTTTCCACAAATGTTTTTGTGTTATATGCATGTACTGCTCTCTGCAGCAAATGAAAATTCATATAATTCATTGGCCCAAGTGCATTGAACATGTTATCATGAGAAGCATTAACAGGAATTTCCATAGGTAAACATACTGATGAAAATCCTCCTTTTGCCCATTCAATATAGGCCTCTATTCCCCAGTTATTTATTCTTCCATCTGCATCCGCACCGCCGCCGCTTGGAATGCACCCCATTGGTGCCAACATCACTCGGTTGTTAAACACTACTTTGTTTTTTCCAACAATTAATGGCTGAAAGAGATGGGGGTAACGTTCTTTATAAATTGGCTTCATTTTTCTCATCCTTCCTTCATAAACTATATCAAATGTGCATATACAAATGAATTAAAATACGATACTCCCTAATACAAATGCAATAAAGAAGGCTAAAATATAGTTTATCAACAAATAAACTATACCGTATTTTACCATAGCATTACCAGGTATCCATTTCTTTTCGCCAAATAAATAAGCAGCGGTGGCACTGCCTGCAGGAGTAACGATACCTTGTGAATAGCAATGCATAACAACCAAATATACTGCTGGCATACATATATCTGCACCAGAAGCAATCACTAGGGTGTAGGCTAATGTAGAAAAGATGCTTGCGGTTGCCATATTATTGGCAACATTAGTCATGAAGGAACTCATCAACATCATCATAATGATAATAACAACTACGCTCTTACCTGCTAAAAACGGTCCACAAGTTGCTGCAATCCATGCAGTAATGCCAGTTGATTCCGCCTTGAATGCATTAGCCACTGCCAATGCACCAGCTACTAAATAAATACCATTCCAAGGAATTATTTCATGAGTCATCATACCTTTGAAGCCGATACCATCTTTAAAATTGATTGCCAAGTATGCTGCAATATAAATTGCCAACCAACCATTTGTCGTTACTTTTGATAAAATTGCTCTGGCTGCAGAATCGGCAGAAAGAAAGTCAGGAAGCATAATTAAAACGATCAATACGGCAAAAGAACATACTACATACTTTTGCTGCGTATTTAATTTACCTGCTTTATCTGCTAATACAGTCGAACCTTGACGAATAGGAGTAACGTCCGCTTTTGCAATATAGAGAATAAAGAATACATGACAGGCTATAGTAGCTGCAAGCATTAATGCATGCAACATCATGTATAAACCGCTATTCATCGTATTACCAGTTAATGCACTATAGGTACCTAATGTTAAGGTCGGACCATATCTAAATGGTAATAATCCACTGGCAATTGTCCCTACAACATGACCAGATATCATCATTAACATTGGCCATTTATCCCCAGGTTTAAAACCCAACAGCAAACTTACCTCTATGATCAGTGTACAAAACAACATTAAAGAAGCCGTTGCGCTCAGCATAGAGTCTAGAACAATAATGACGCCAAACATAGCTACAGTCGTTGCAATCGGTTTTCCGCTAATGGCTTTTATACTAACAATTTTAAAAGCCAACCATTGCGCAATACCAGCATGACTTAAAATTGCAGTAATTATGCAAAATAACGTCAAAGTAATAACCGTAGTATTACCCATCGCAGAGGAAAATGATCCTGCAACATTAATATACTCCGTTAAACCCAATGCCACAATCCCTATCAAAGTTGGCCATAATGTATCAATTGTCAACCAACCATATAGCATGGCAAAAAATACACCTAATACCTGAATACCAGCAGTCGTCAACGGAGGATTCGGAGTTATTTGGCGAAAACCAAACATAATTAAAAACATTATCACAATATGAATATACACAGTAGTCTTATTGTTACTGAATTTCCTTTCATTTGCCAATGTACTCATTTTAAAACTCCTTTCTTTTTATAAAAGCAAAACGTCTCATCTCTATTTTTTATAAAATTGCACCAGCATTCCAACCAGTTTCTGTGGCATGCGCAATATCAGAAGCTTTTACACAGTCACCTACATTAATAACATCAAATGCAGTATGAACAAATTTATTTCTTTCTTGTATTAAAGCTTTCGTACCGACTGAAATAATAACGCTGTCTGCATCAATGAAATGCTCGCCATCATTATCTACCGTGCAAATACCATTATCAGTAATTTCCATGCAGGTTGTATTGAGCATAAAATTAACTTTTGCTTCCTCCATTGCAACCAATATTGCCATTCTTTCTGTTAATTGCGCATTAGAGCTCAAATATTCTCCCATTTCCACTACTGTCACTTCATGCCCTTGCTCAGATAAATGAATGGAAATCTCGCAGCCAACTGATCCACCGCCGACAATGACAACTTTTTGACCTACTTTTGCTTTATTGGCAAGAAAATCAAACGCCATAACTGCTTTTTCAACGCCTTTTATTTCTGGAACAACCTGCTCTGCCCCAACTGCCACAATAACAGCATCTGGATCCATTTCTTCAATCATTTCCGGAGTAGCACAAGTATTCATCTTTAATAGAATATTAGAATTCTTTTTTACTTGGCGTTCCATATACTCATGATATTTTTTCATATCCTTTTTAAACCACATAATATCCGATAGCAACGCCTGACCACCTAATTTATCTGTTTTCTCAAACAAGGTAACCGTATGTCCGCGATCAGCTGCGCTTAGTGCGGCCTGCATACCAGCTATACCACCACCGATAACTGCGATGTTCTTTTTACGTTCAGCTTCGGGAAATCTGTTTTTTGATGCTCCCTGACACGCTAATGGATTAACAACGCAACCTCTGTCAAATGTTGTTTCAGTAGCCATCATCAACTCATTGTTTTTTGATGTCAATGCTTTTCGACGACCATGGTCCATACAATAATAGCATCTTAGGCAAGGTCTAATATCTTCTTCGCGATTTTCTCTAATTTTTCTCACATACTCATTATCCGCTAACGCTTGTCTACCCATAATAATATAGTCAGCTTTGCCCTCAGACAATATTTGCTCCGCCAATTCAGCAGAATTGATAGCGCCTAGTGTTCCTATTGGTATTTTTATCCCTGGTGTTTTCTTTATTTTCTCCGCCAAATAAACTTTATCACCATAAGGAGAGAAATGTGTACTCCCACATCTCGCTCTTGCTGTTGCCTCAATTCTGTTTCCAGATGAAACATGAACCATATCTGCATACTCTTGAAAAAGCAAAATTTGTTGTGCTGCGTCCTCTGGTGTAATTCCCCATGAGCCATCAACAGGCTTAGTCAAACCATCCCAAGCATTCATTCGAATAGAAATAATCATATCATCTCCAACCGCTTCACGAATAGCTTTCAATACCATCAATGGAAAACGACAACGATTCTCTAAACTTCCACCATATTTATCTTTACGTAAGTTATGAATCGGAGAAAGAAAATGATGCATTAGCCAGCCATGTGCATAATGTAATAAAATGCCATCAAAATTTGCTCTGCGTGCTAAACGTGCAAATTTTACATAACGCTCAATATGCTCATACATATCATCTTCTGTCATAGCCTTAACCTGCCTGCCATTATAGACAAAGTCGATAGGTCCTTGTAATGGAAATCCGGGAGTCACCGTCCCCGGACCTGCATTTTCAATTTCTACAAATGTCAAAGCATTATATGCATGTACTGACCGTTGTAACAGTTGAAAATTCATATATGTCAAATGCTCCTCATTCAGATCAAAACTACCAGGATGGCTGGCCCCAGCAGGAATTTCCATCGGTAAGCAGACGCTGGCAAATCCGCCACGCACTAATGAAGTATAAAAATCAATGCCATAGTTATTAATTCTTCCATCACTATCTGCACAACCGCCAGTAGGTCCCGCACCCATAGGGCCAACACATAAACGATTTTTAAAGGTGAATTGCTTTTTCCCGACTACTAATGGTGAAAAAAGATGAGGATATTTTTCTAAATATAATGGTTTCATTTTTTCCTCCTTAACTTCGTTTTTAAAAATTGATTTTTTGTATCACGTAATTTTGTCATTGATTTTTTCTATTTTTCGTAATATAATGATTATGCAAAATTGGGAATATTTTTAGGAAGGTGTTTCAATGGATACTTCGAATAAATTTCCAAACAAATTATTGTACTTAAATTACTTTGTGGAAGTTGTCAATCAACATTCTATCAGCAAAGCAGCACAAAATTTGTATATTTCACAGCCTGCCTTGTCTAAACTGATAACTAAATTGGAAAAAGATATCGGAATACCTCTGCTCAAGAGAACAAATAAAGGCGTGTTTCCTACCACTGAAGGTGAACGTATTTATAATGATATTTTGGCCATAAATGCTATTATTGATAGCTGGTCAAGTCATAAGGATTTACTTGATCCATATGGAGAAATCAATATTAACATTACCCCCGGTATCCGATTACATTTTGCTCTGAATCTAATGATTCCCTTTAACAAAAAATATCCCAATTTAAAGATATTTATAAACGATACCCGACCTCCCTACGCTTTGCAGGATTTGCATAAAAAGCAAGCCAACATTTGTATCACTACATTGCAAAACAATGTTTTTGATGTAATGGAACAATCAAAAATCTATAATATCTCTATGGAAGAATTGTTTGTTGACGAAAGAAAAATCTTTATCGGCTCCAGCCATCCTGTTGCCCAAGAGGAAAGTCTTAGCATTGAACAATTGAAAAAAATTCCTATGGCATACTATAGCACAGAAAAGGATGTGCAAACTCCATATGATAAATTTTTTTCTACATTGTATTATCTACAAAGTTCAAATGAAGTGTTTGAATTGATTGCTCATAATCAAGCAGTTGCTATTTTGCCCAATACGCTCAATCAATTCGAACCCTACGTTAAGCAAAAGCAAATAAAAACCTTTCCTGTTCCTTTTCCTGGCGTCAACTTAATAGCGCCAGTCTATCTATGTTACACCAGTAAAGTTTCTAATAATGAGAGAATACTTCTTGAGTATATTAGAGAAAATTTCATAACGGCTCTTCACTGATTTTTGCCACAAATAGTGTCATAGTGTTAAGCCAGCATCGTACCCAGTTTCCACTGCATGAACGATATCTGATGCTTTCAGACAATCTCCAACATTAATAACATCAAACGCAACATCTTTAAAGCTATCGCGTAATTCTGCTTTAGCTCTCGTACCGACGCTTATGATTATGCTGTCTGCTTGGATGAATGCCCTTTCACCGTGGACGTTTTCCACAGTTACTCCATCATCCGCAATAGAAATAACTTTCGTATTTAGATGGGATATAACTTGTTCCTTTTCCATATGCTCCAGTATTGACATTCTCGGTGTCAATTGCGCATTCCCTGCTAAGAAATCCGACAGCTCCACTACTTCACAGATATGGCCTAAGCCAGATAGATGGATGGATAATTCACAGCCTACAGAGCCTCCGCCAATAATAAGTACCTTTTTGCCTAGCTTATCTTCATGCCCAAATACATCAAACGACATAATAGCTTTTTCTAGCCCTGGAATATCTGGAATAACCTGCTCGGCACCGACTGCAACAATAACAGCATCTGGGTCAGAAGATGCGATCATATTAAAATCCGCTTCTGTATTAAGCATCACATAAATATTTGAATTCTTCTTTACCTGAGTTTCCAAATATTCATGGAATAATTTCATTTCCTTTTTAAACCACATACCGTCAGATAATAATGCTTGTCCACCCAATCTATCAGTTTTTTCATATAACACAACATGATGTCCGCGATCTGCTGCACTCAATGCAGCTTGCATACCGGCAATACCTCCGCCAATAACAGCAACATGCTTTTCTTTTTCAGGCTGAGGAAATCTTTTTTTCGTCGCACCTTGGCAAAATAGTGGATTGACTGCACAACGACGATCCAATGTGACTTCATCGGCCATTTTCAGTTCTTTGCCAAGCGTCCTCGCTTTTCTGCGTCCATGATCAATACAATAACAACATCTAAGACACGGACGAATATCCTCTTCTCGACCCTCTTTTGCTTTTTTGATAATCTCAGGATCTGCTAACCCACTTCTTGCCATCAGTACATAGTCAGCCTGTCCCTTTGCCAAAACTTCTTCTGCAATTTCTGGTGTATAGATACTTCCAACTACGCCAATCGGGATC
The DNA here is from genome assembly GCA_910585405.1 of uncultured Peptococcaceae bacterium. Taxonomy (GTDB): domain Bacteria; phylum Bacillota; class Peptococcia; order Peptococcales; family Peptococcaceae; genus UBA7185. The sequence continues at coordinate 35,528 of CAJUDO010000016.1, forward strand.
TTAGGATTCTTTTTCTTTATAATCTCGCTAGCATAAGCATTATGCGCATAAGGCGTAAACGAAGTAGGATGCATTTTTGGTCTGCTTGATGCATCTAAACGCGTTCCACAAGAAATATGAATCAAATCGACATAATCTTGAAATATCATCACTTGCTCAGCAGCATCTTCAGGTACGATACCGCCTGGCATTTCATCATTTCCATTTAATCGTAATTCGATCAATAAATCATCGCCAACCGCTTCACGAATAGCTTTCAATACACGAACTGGGAATCTACAACGATTTTCTACACTTCCTCCATATTCATCGGTACGATGATTGGATAATGGTGAAAGGAAATCATTAAACAATACGCCATGCGCAAAATGAAGTAAAATACCATCAAAACCTGCACGACGGCATAATCTTGCCTCATTTGCAAATAGTTGCGCTGTTTCCTCCATATCGTCTTCATCCATCCCCTTAACCATACGACCATTGTACATACGTGTATCTGCACCCAACGGAGTCATATTTGGATTTGTAATAACTGGGCCACCATGACCAATTTCCGCAAAACTGCGTCCACGATAGGCATGAATTGACCGCTGCATCAAATGCATATTCATGTAGTTTACTTCTCGTCCCAATACATATACGCCATCTAATGAACTCCCATATGGAATCATCAAAGGCAAACAAACCGAAGCAAAACCTCCTCTGATATGTTCGGTATAAAAATCTACACCAATTAAATTCATACGCCCATTATCTGCGCCACCGCCGGTCGGACCTGCTCCAACCGGTGCCAGAAAAACACGATTATTAAATTCAACTTTGTTTTTACCTACAATCAATGGCTCGAAAAGATGAGGATACTTTTCCTTATAAATTGGCTTCATACAAATTCCTCCTAACCTTGCAATGTCGCATCAACTTTATATGCCCAAAATCGGCTTAAAATCAATAAAAGTATTGCTTTACACCACCACCTTGCAGACTAATATATTGAGCTCTAATATATTATCTTTGTATTTCACATTATAATATGTTTAATATAAATAAATCAAATACATATATAATCATACTTGGTATGTAAAAATAGTTATATCAAAATATTTATCAGACAAAATTTAATATGACTCTCACACTGCTTTTTTGAAATTCCACCTTGCCAAAAGAAATGCCACTAGAATAAATCGCTCTACTCGCATCAAAAACCACAAATGCCTGAGAGTGAAGTCTTTTTCCTTCCCTCTCTGTTAAATAAAATTCACTCACACCTGCTAGATTGTAAACAATACTATAAATCAAATAAAAAAACAGTCAGTTCGACACCTACTGAAAATACCCATTTCTTGACATCCTAATCGATCAGGTAATAGCCCTCCCTTGGCTCTCCTCATCCAGCTTTTGCAAACGAATCTATCCATCCCAACTTTTCAAATACTCTATCGCTTCCTACATATCTTTCCCTGAAAATAAAAAAGCGATATGCTCTTTTTAGAGAACATATCGCTTCAAAATCTTCTCATATTCTATTTTTTGAACAAATCAATATAGATAATACTAAAATATTTTATCCAATTTCTTTTCGAAAATCTAAATTTTTTCTTTTCTTTTTCTCATTTTTTTACTTTTTAGAGGTTCAATCCCTGTTACTATTTTCCTGTTTACAGTAATATCATAAAACATCTTCCAACATTCTTCATACAAAAAAAGCATCCTGAATTTATCAGAATGCTCTCAAACCTGCGATATAACTGGCTTTGCGCCTATGGCATCTATATTAGGCAATAAAAAATGCGGGCGAGAGGACTTGAACCTCCACGAGATTGCTCCCACTAGAACCTGAATCTAGCGCGTCTGCCAATTCCGCCACGCCCGCTTGTCTTGACGACTTTTATATGATAGCACTTTCTACCAAAGCCGTCAAGCTTTTTTTGCATTTTTTTATATTATTAGATAATTATCAATTCCACGTTAAAGCACGCTCACATCTTATGCAGCAAATTAGCGATGCAATTCATAAACTTACGACTGGAAAAAACATTATCAGCAGCCTGCATGTACAACCCTTCCCATTCTGCTTTGCGCAGCCCTGTCTTGTAATAAAACAAATCAGCCCCCAAGTGTTTATCTCCATCAATTTGATACAGATTGGAAAAATACTCACCCAATTCTTGGGGCGAGTCATAGATATGCATCATCGCGTAAGCATCTCTGTCCACCTGAAATGAATAATTAAAGATACTTTCCAACCGCATCAATATTTTCCGACATGCTTCACCTGTTTCTTTTCCCGCCTGCGCACTCAATTCCAGCAATTGATACATAGGCTGCAAATAATTATGATATTGTACAAAATCATTGTAGGCCAAATAGCCGATTAAATCCTCCAGAGAAAGCCCCAACGGCACAATGATTCCTTTTTCCTCATTGGTAAAGGACATAAAGGCCGTGGGCAAAAAGACATACTGCAAATATCCACTCAGTGCATCCAGCGAAGAAAAATGCAACACATCTTCCAGAAGCTTGCGCCGCCCAAAACTATTATAAATAATCCCTTGAAAAAACACAGAATCCTTTGTAATTGGAACATTATTAAAGGTCTCTATCAGCTTGCGACTGCGAACCAGGTTTTCCCAATAGTAACTGTTCTGATATTTTAGATGCATAGAATCACCTTCCGGCAGTTATTGAGCTTATTATATCACATTTACGCAACATTTTGCACAAAAATTGTTGCGTATAGTCTTTTTCATAATATCTTTAGTAAAATAGCAGGCCTATTTTTGATTTTCTATCGAAAATACCGACTATGTCTTATCACCATTCTGCATGCTTATTGCTTTATATGTGATATTCGCACAGTTTTACCTATTTCTTCCCGCAAAACTATCAGGCCCAGTATCTGACTATCTCCGTTTTTAACGTTTTATTTTCCCCACACAAATTTATCCCTGCCAGCGCCCAACTCAAAGTGATATTTGACGATACCCAAATCTACTTTGCTGTAAAACCCTCTGCCCGCCTTGGCCGACACCTGATTGTCCTTCAGGCTGAATCGAAATTTTTGCTGATTCATAGCGGTCGGCGCCAGTAAAGCTGCTTCTACGCCCTTATGAAACCATTGGGGCTCAGTGCCGTCCACATGGCTTACAGCTTCTGCCGGTTTTGATTTATGGCTGCTGCCCTGTGTTGCACCATAACCGATAGCAATGACACAACACAGTTTTTCACCGTCATCAATCTGAAAGGCGCCTTTTACTTTGCTATACGTCAAGCCTACCCAGCAGGTATTTAACCCTAGCTGCTGCGCATACAACACCATTTTTTCTCCGTAATAGCCGCAAAGTTCATCTAAACTGTCGCCTTTTTGACCAATCATGGCAATATAATTTCGTACACCGGAAAATTTTCCATAATGCGCCATAAAGCTATCAAACGCCTTGGGCTCTTCCAGGACAAGCTGCATATGCAGTCCGCTTTCGGCATTGCACTGCGCCAACATTTGCTGCAGCCTCTCCTTCACCTCGCCAGTAATTTTCTGTGCGGTATAAGTCCGCACAGAATGACGTGTTTCCATTGCTTCCTGTAAATCCATCCAGAAATTCCTCCTTAGAATGTGGTCATTGCGTAAACACTATTATTATCATTCTACTATAATATTTTTCAACCTATTTCCCATCTGTCTAAACTCTTGAATATTCGTATTATAACATAAGAATACCACGGTATTGACGAAAAAATCAGGACGAACATATTTTAGCAATAAACATACTTTCTTTCAGATCATATTTTATTCTGATAGAAAACCACTTTCTTAAAAACGAACAAAGGGCAGTCACCCCAAGTGGATAACTGCCCTATAACCTGAACGCTATTTATCTTCTGTCATCAATATCAGATGTTTCCTTCAAAATTTCTGTAAAGCCTTCTTAAAATTTGCTCGCCCAATCGACCAATTCCTTGTCAGAAATATTGTTGAGCAGCTTTCCGTCTTTCCAGTTCGCATCTGGGTAAAGTTTTTTTAATTCCTCAACTGTTTTTCCTATGCCGCTGCCGCCAGAGGTGGCAAAAGCCACTAAGGTCTTGCCGGAAAGCTCGTAGCTTTCTACAAACGTATTGATGATGTGAGGTGCAACATACCACCAGATAGGATAACCAATAAATACAGTGTCATAATCGGCCATATTCGGGAGCTTCTCTGCAATTTCCGGCCGGGAAAGCGGGTCATTCATTTCCACACTGCTGCGACTCTTTTTGTCTGTCCAATTTAAATCGGCCTGGGTATAGGGCACAGCAGGACGAATCTCAAATAAATCTGCGCCCACTGCTTTTGCCAATCGCTGTGCGACGCCCTTTGTGACACCACTTGCAGAAAAATAGGCAACTAAAATTTTATGCATCTTACTTCCTCCTCATATTTTTTTATCATTATTTGGTTTTGTAACGAATGAACACTGCACCAGAAGCATACGCCCTTGTCTCAACAAGTTGTAAGGGCGTCATTGCAGTTTGCTGAGCATCTTCTCTCTGAAAAACAGTAGGGAAAGAAGCTCTGCCGTCAATACCAGCACCAATCAAAAGGATCACTTCATCCAGTAATCCTGCGTCAAGAAACGCCGTATTGATTGTGGGACCACCGACAATTCCCAATCGTTCTATTCCAAAAGTTTCCTTTAAAATCTCACAGGCAGCAGCCAAATCAATTCGACTATCGCCGGTCACAATATAGGATATATTCTTCTCATCCAGATAACTCAAATACTCCTCGCTCACCTGTTTTGACATAATCAGAATGTGCGGCTTATCATATTGACTGTCATGTTGCCAAAGCAATGTGCCTTTGGTATCCACAACAATGTCATACCCCTCCGGGCTGTCCGTTTTTTTAGAAACCGTTTCCTTGCCGAAGGGAATTTGGTTTTGGGGCTCAAACTCTCCAGGTTCCGCCAGTTCCAACCGAGCAGTTGTTTTTCCACTGATTGCTGACTGCAAGCCCAGTTCATCAAGAAGGGGATAGTATTCTTCCACACCGGTAAGCTGCCCCACCATGTCGCAATCAATTCTTCCATCAACAGAAGTCATCATGTAACAAATGATATATGGTTTATCCATCGAAACGACTCCTTTCTTTTCATAAATATTTTCATCCTTAGTTGATTTCTCAAGTTGCTAAGACAGCGTTCTGCCCAATTCATATGCCAATTTAGGAAACTCTGACCGCTGTGTCATGGCCGGCGTTCCGCATCCTGCGCCGAAAACCATACCCATATCCATCAGGTTTAAATAACGGACGAGGGTTTTGTAATGTGACACAAGGGCTTCAAATGTCCACTCGTCATCATTCCAGGCAACGGCCAGCAGAGCTGCCTTCATATGTTTCCTTTGGATGCTGCTGTTGAAGGCGCAAAAACGGTCAATCAGTGTCTTCAGTTGCGCGGACATCCCATAATAATATAGCGGCGTTACAAACACCATCATATCCGCTTCCAAAATCATTTTTCGAATTTTGTCCACGCTATCCTTTTGTGCACATGGCCCTTCATATCCGCAATGAACGCAGCCACCGCAAGGATGAATATCCTCATGGGCTGCATCCACAACCGTGACACTGTGCCCTGCGTCTTCCGCACCATGAATAAACTCTGCAGCCAGCAAATTTGAAGAGCCTTTCCTATTGGGGCTTCCCTCCAAGACCACAATCTTCATATCATTCTCATCTCCCAACAGTGGATTCGCCAAGGATATCCACGCAATGTTTCAAGATATTTATAGTATAGAATAAAAATTTATCCATATCAAATGCTTAGATTTCATTGATTCAAATGCCCAAAAAGCATACTTACAAAGACAACGTATCAACCGAGCTTCTCTATAATACGGTTTTGATTGCTCTATCTTTTTATCACAGTAAAAAATATCGCAAAAAACAAAAAATATAGTATCCAAATAAAAAATTCTATACTATACTTTATTTAAGCAAAAATTTCGCAATACATTTATAAAAGCACTGCATACTGCAATAATCAATTACGTTTATCCGAGAAAGAGGTTTACAAATGAAATATATTTTTATTATCAATCCTGTTGCCGGCAAACAAAAGCAACAAAAACAGTTAATTGCGAAAATTCGCCGCACCCTTCCCGCATGGCAATATGAACTGCACTTTACCACTTGTCCCGGTGACGGACAACGTTTAGCAGCGCTCTGCGTACAAAAAAGCCATGATATTGTTATATTTGCCTGCGGCGGTGACGGTACGTTTTTTGAGGTGATCAACGGCTCTGCCGGACAGGTCCCTGTGGGAATTTTTCCCTGCGGCAGCGGAAATGATTTTGTCAAAAACATCCTGTCGGAGCAAAGCCTGCTGGATTTATCAGCCCAGCTCCGCGGTACACCTGTACCATTGGATTTGATTCGCTGCAACGGAAACTATGTTGCCAACGTCTGCAACATCGGTTTTGATGCGGATATCGCTTATCACATGACCCGTTTCAAAAAATTGCCACTGGTTTCCGGCAAGACAGCTTATCTGCTCTCCGCTGTCTGCTGTTTCTTTCATTCCCTGGGATATCCCATGACCATTCAGTTGGACGACGAAGCACCGCGAAGCGATACTTTTTTGTTCGCGCTGCTTGCCAACGGCCAGACTTATGGCGGCTCCTTTCGCGGCGCGCCGTGCGCTTCGGTAACAGATGGTTTATTAGATGTCTGCTTATGCAAAAAGGTGCCTCGGATGACATTGCTAAAATTTCTGCGTCCTTTTCAAAAAGGAACATATCTAAAACATCCCAGCTGCCAATCCTTTATTCATTATCAAAAATGCCATAAGGTTCGCCTTTCCTTTCCCCATCCCACCATCACTGGCTACGATGGTAATATCACCAGCACTGCCACCTTGGAGGCTGAAATCATACCGGCAGCCATTCAGCTTATGGTCCCGCAGGGTGCCCAGCTCTTATAAAACGTGCCCTCATAATTTATCGCTCAATTTTTTATTGATTTAAGCACTATTTTATACCAAACCATAAAAAGTGGAAATACAATCCGCGCAATTGCATTTCCACTTTTTTATTTTAATAATATTTCCCGCTCAACCAATTTGGTCATTCTTTATTGAAAAATACTGCTCCAACCAATATAATTTTTTCTCTATCAGCTCGGCAATACGCTCATTATAATAATACAAATCCTTTGGATTGCTGACCTGATGCAACGTCCAATCTGCAGGATTCACAAATTTTGAGGTGGAACCCACGCCCAATCCCAAAATCGTCTGCCGCTCCTCCATCATCTGAATATTGTACAAGGATTCTTTCCCCGGCAAACAGTAGCCTACGTTCTCCTGGTCACCTATCATGTGCTTTTGCCGATACAAATAATAAGGCACATACGCCTGCCCTTTCAGCCACTGCTGCAACTGCTGTTCCATCTCCTGCACCACTGTGCTTTGCGATTCCAGTTCCATTGTCCGTAAGGCCGCTGTTCGTTTTACTGCTAAGGTATGCACCGTCAAATTTTCCGGCTGCAGCCTGGCAATTTGCTGCAGACTGTGGCAGAAATCCTCTGCCTGTTCTCCTGGCAGACCGGTAATCAAGTCCATATTGATACTGTCAAAGCCAACCTCCCGGGCCAGAGCATACACATCAAAAATCTCCTGTACCGTATGTCTGCGGCCAATTCTCTCCAATGTCCGCTGAGAAAAACTCTGCGGATTAATGCTAATGCGTCCTACTCCAAAATCATGGAGCAGTTGCAATTTTTCAGACGTAATGGTATCAGGACGCCCTGCCTCTACTGTAAATTCAGCCAGCCTGTCTGGATGAAAATGAAGCTGAACTCCTTCCAACAGCCGTTCCAGCTGGAAAGCTGATAAGCTGGTGGGCGTTCCTCCGCCGATATAGAGTGTTTGTACTGATATAGCATGAGCCTCAAGCCACGTTCCTATAACCTGACACTCTGACAACAAATTCGTAAGATAGGTTTCCTGCAATGGCGCTTTTGGTAGGCAGAAGGACGGAAAGGAGCAATACGCGCAGCGCGTGGGACAAAAAGGAATACTCAAATAAACGCTGACCCCTTGCGTTGCTTCTTGCTTGGTAGGCAAAAAAGGACGCTGTCGTTCTATTACTTCCAGCAATAAATCCGCTTTTTCTTCCGACAGCAAATACTCCTTTTGCAATGTCTGCTTTGTCGCAGCACTGGACAATCCCCGTTCTCTGTAACGCCGGGCTATCTTGGTGGGTCGCACCCCAGTCATAATCCCCCACGGATGAACCTGTGTCTGCCCTTGTTCACACAACACCAGATATATCTGCTGCTTCAAAAGGCGGCGGCGCTGATTCTCGTCCAAGCCTTTTACAGAAAAGCATACAGTCTGCCTGCCAATTTGCACTGTCCATTCCTCTGCTCCACAGGCTAATCGCAGCGGTTCTCCCGCTTGCTCGTGAGCGGCCCACTGAAACGCAGGCTCAAAAATGCGGATGACATCTAAAATTGTCTCCCGATACGTGTCCTCTTCTGCAATGAAATAGAATTGCAGCTTCATCATAGATACGGATTGGCTCTGCGCTCAAAAGCCATATCACTTTCCGGACCATGCCCTGGATAAATCGCCACATCATCTGCCACCAATTTCAGCCGTTCTCGCACAGATTTCAAAAGGGTATCATAATCTCCACCGTAGAGATCTGTGCGGCCAATGGTGCCGCGGAATAATGTATCTCCTGTAAAGCAGACCTTCTCTTTCACTTCATAAAAGCAGCAGCCGCCTTTACTGTGTCCTGGCGTATAGAGCACTCGCAGTTCATAAGGACCGAAGGCAATCGTATCTCCGTTATGCAAAAGGATTTCCGGCGGCTGGCAACCATGTACCTGCGTAGACATGTTCCCTACCTTTCCCGGTTGTGCCAACAACTCCGCATCATCGGCATGGATGGCCAGCGGTGCTCCAGTTTGCGCCCGTAGAGCGTCATTGGCTTGAATATGATCAAAATGTCCATGGGTGTTGAGCAAATATTTCACCTGTAACTGTTCCTTGCGTATATACGCCAAGATTTCCTCCACATCGTCACCAGCATCAATCACCACTGCCTCTCTGCTCTCTGGATCGCTCAACACATAACAGTTGGTTTCAATGGGACCGACCACAATTGTTTCTATTTTCATACAGCGCTCCTCCTTCGCCTCAAACTAATCTTCGATGGTGCGTTTGACTTCCAGCACATCACTGATACTCTTAATTTTATCAATCATCAGAATGACTTGATCCAAATTATGCACCTCAATACTGATATGCATATAGGTTTTCCCCTCTTTTACACGAGAGGTAATAGAGGTGATATGCACTTTGGAATCATTAATCAAAGCCATAACCTCCGGTGTAATCTTCGGTCGGTCTATCGCAATTACAAAAACTTCTACCTGATATACACCAGCATCGTCCTGGTCCCAATATGCTGGTACAAACCGCTGCGGCTCCCGCTCCCGCATCCCTTTGATGTTTGGGCAGTCCAAATGATGCACCGTCACGCCCCGTCCACGGGTAATATAGCCGATGATGGCATCCCCAGGCAGTGGCTTACAGCAATGGGCAAAACGAATGGGCACGCCTTCAAAACCTTCCACTACAACACCGTCGCTGCTTTTTCCACTGCCAGAATTTCGGCGGTGAATATCTTTATTCGCCTTACTTGCCAGCATAGCTTCCACTGAATTATCCGTAACAGGATGGGTGCGCTGATACTCATCCTGCAGCTTGTTGGCCACCTGCATCGCTGTCAATGTCCCATTCCCCAAACCTACGCAGACATCATCCCAGCTGCTGTAGCCCATGCGCTGCGCCAATTCTACCAAAGTTTCTGGTTTATTCAGCACAGAGAGATCAATATCCCTTTTATGCAGCTCTGTTTCTAACAGAGTTCTCCCTCTCTGCAGATTTTCCTCTCGGCCTTCCTTTTTGAACCATTGACGAATCTTATTCCGTGCCTGTGAAGTCTTACATTGGTTTACCCAATCTAAACTCGGCTTTGCTTGCTTCGACGTCAAAATTTCCACAATATCGCCGTTTTTCAACTGATAATTCAGCGGTACAATCTTTTTGTTTACTTTTGCCCCTACGCAACTGTTGCCCACGCCAGAGTGTACTTTGTAAGCAAAATCCAACGGTCCGGAACCGGCCGGCAGCTCATATACTTCTCCTTTCGGCGAGAAGACAAACACTGTGTCAGAAAACAAATCAATCTTCACCGAGTTGAGAAAATCTTTATTATCCCGTGCTTCGTTCTGCATTTCCTTAATCTGTTCCAGCCAGCTCAGCTGAGTTGAATCCTTGCTGATTTCACTGCCGCCGCTTTCTTTATAAATCCAATGCGCAGCAATCCCATACTCTGCAGTATGATGCATTTCATAGGTACGAATCTGTATCTCAAAGGGATCCCCATTAGGCCCAATCACTGTAGTATGCAGCGATTGGTACATATTAGGCTTAGGCATGGCAATATAATCCTTAAAACGCATCGGTATGGGACGCCACAATGTATGCACAATCCCCAATGCTGCATAACAGTCTTTCACCGAATCCACCAGCAAACGCACTGCAATCAGGTCATACAACTCATCTAAATCTTTATTTTGTTTTTTCATCTTATTATAAATGCTGTAAAAATGTTTTGGTCTGCCAGAGATATCTGCCTGAATTCCTACTTTATCCAGCTCTTGATGAAGACGGTCTATAATTTCCTGAATGTATTCTTCCCGCTCATCCCGTTTCATGGAAATCCGTTCTACCAGCTCATAAAATTTTTCCGGCTCCAGATATCGCAGGCACAAATCCTCCAATTCCCATTTTACCTTGGAAATCCCCAAGCGATTGGCAATAGGCGCATAAATCTCCAATGTTTCCTGCGCAATACTTTTTTGTTTTTCCGGCGATTGATATTTTAAGGTGCGCATATTGTGCAGCCTGTCGGCCAGCTTAATCATCACTACCCGCACATCCTCTGCCATTGACAGGAACATTTTGCGGTAACTCTCCAATTGCCGTTCCTCTTTGGAGCTGCATTCTAATTTGCTCAATTTGGTGACGCCGTTTACCAAGAAGGTAACCTCTTCCCCAAAATTATTTTCCAAACAGTTTTGCTTGCAGCGGGTATCCTCTGCCACGTCGTGCAGCAGCCCCGCGGCCACTGCCTTTTCATCCATCCCCAGTTCAGCCAGAATCAGCGCCACTGAAAGCGGATGAATAATGTAAGCTTCACCAGATTTCCGCACCTGCCCTTTGTGCAAATCCTCCGCAAAGCGATACACCTCTTCCAGCAATTCTAAATCTGCATTGGGATTATTCTCATATACAACATCTAACAAATCTTTAAATCGAATCATCTTCCGTTCCCCCTAACATGCACTGCCAACCTGCCGGATAAATCGGCCGATTGACGGCTGCCAACAGTTTTTCTTGATTGCGGTCAAAGGCAATTTGCAGATATCTTTGAAAATCCTCCAGCTCTGCCATACATTCCTGATAACGCAAAGAAGAAAATAAATCCATTTTGTTCGGACTGGGAATCATAATAATCCTGCGTTTACTACCTTCTCTTTCCCGTTCCAAAAAGCCTAATTCTTCAAAAATTCCTAGCCAACCACTGATACAGGATTCATTAGGTTCAGCAAAATGTTCCCGTTTTACCAAGTCCGCTAACTCCCCATTTGTCAACTCAATCGCAGGTTTCCCCTGCACTAAAAATTGCAGCAGCTTATAAAAACGTCCCAATACCTCCCTGGTAGGGCAGGCGGAGGCCAATACATTCTGATTCAGCGTCTCATCCCGCCGGTTATACAGCAAATGAACCCACGCTTCTTTTCCGTCCCGTCCGGCTCTGCCTGCCAGTTGATTATATTCTTCCCCAGAAAAGCTTAAATGATAAAGCACTACGTGACGAATATCGGGAATATCCATCCCTTCACCAAAGGCACTGGTGGTAACAATAACTTGAATTTCTCCGCTGCGAAAAGCATTTTCCACTGCCAGCCGGTCTGCAGAAGACAATCCACCATGATAATAACAAATTTTTTGTCCTACCTTATCAGTGGCATTTTCACGCAAAAGCTCTGCCAACTGTACCACTTTCTGTCGGCTATTCAAATATACGACCATTTTCTCGCCACGATTGACCAAAGCCAGAAGGTATTCCGTTTTTTTATAATTTTCCCGCTGATCTACCAGCCGCAGATTTTGTCGCACATGGGGGTCTATCACCACCCTTTGAATCCCCAACAGTTCCACAATCTGTTCTGCAGCCTCGTCGCCAGCCGTTGCAGTCACAGCCAGAATTTGTTGTGGTTTCATCCGGCGCAGTCCTTCCGGCAGCTGTTTGTAGCCTTGACGACGACTCACCAGATGGTGCGCTTCGTCAATCACCACCATCCCCAAACGGTCGCCCAATCCCATCAGGCGCTGCTGATTACAGAGTAAAAATTCCGGCGTTGTCAAAATCAAATCCACCTGGCCCTGCTCCACCTGCTGAAAAAAGATTGCCCGTTCTTCACCTTCCAATGCACCGGTAGCCAAACGCACCCGCAACCCCAAGGGTTTTAATTTTTGCTCCAAAGCTTGATATTGGTCATTTACCAAAGCACGCAATGGATACACAATGAGGGTCACCTGATGTTTCCACAGGGCTAAATAAGCACTGTAGCTCTGAAAAATAGCTGATTTTCCACGTCCAGTTCCCAAAATGGCCAGTACATTCTGCCCCTGCTGCAAAGCATCCAATGCTTCCTGTTGCTTAGGGCGATACGCATGCCCTCCTAAAATTGCCTGGCGAATCCGTTCCTGTGAATCCGTTTCATTCAGCTGTTCCAACTCATCGCGCAAAACCTTGCGGGTTTCTTCCGAAGTACTGCCGTGCAGATCCGTACGGCGAATAAAAAGATTCACGCCCCAGTTTCTTTCCGCTGTCCCTGTTACCTGCACCACAATGGCTTCATATCCCACACCCTGATCCATATTAGGCGCCAAATGTCGTGCAATACTGCGTTTCAAATAGCCAATCTGCTGCCCGTCTGCCAAAATGGCGATGGCATTTTCATCATAGGCATTTTCTTTTTCCCGCACCAACTCCAGTGACTGCCCCGGAACCAGCTTTTCCACAAACTGCTGACGATTATCAAAAGTAACGCCCACCGCCTTTGTATAAAACTGCTCCTGCTCTCCGATAGAACGATAGGGATCCTCTTCCAAGTAAACATCCTTATAGAAAAACAGACGATCCTGTAAACTCATCTGATCAGGACGACGAAAGGACTTCAAATCTTTCAGCACCATCTGCAGCTTTGTTTTTCCATTATAGGTATTGATGTCCAGAGAAAAGGCAATATCAATATTACCCGTTTTTGCCACCTGTTCCAGCTCCGCTTTTTTGAAACCAATGCCTACAATCTCATCTTGCGGTGTCCGCAGCCGAATACGCAGATGGTCGTTATTAGCCCCCACAGTACGAGTCTCTATAGTTTTCTGCCCTCGGCAGACAAATACCGGCATGGGATTCATCGTACCTGTAGGCTGAATTTTGCAAATCTCCCGGTACATTTCCATACTGATATCCTGCATATCAATTTCGCTGTCAACCACCAACGTAGGAACAAAAGAATCCCTTGTAGTGGACTCTGCAACAATTTGAGCAAATTTTCTGCGAAATGCCGGCAAATCCTCTGGTCGCAATCCCAGACCTGCTGCTTGGCTATGTCCGCCATAATTCACCAGCACATCGGCGCATTGACTCAAAGCATGCTGTAAATGGAACCCTTCAATACTCCGTCCAGACCCTTTACAGATACCGTTGCTCATGGTAAGCACAATGGTAGGTGTGTAAAACTTCTCCACTAATCGGGAGGCCACAATGCCAATCACGCCGGGATGCCAATTTTCCCCCATTACAATCAAACCGTCCCGCTGGTTGATGCCCTGCACTGCCACTTTCTCCAAAGCTTCCTCATAAATCGCCCGCTCAATATTTTGCCGTTGTCGATTTTCTTCATCTAATTTCACAGCGATGGCGGTCGCTTCCTCGGGATCCTTGGTAACCAAAAGCCTCAGCCCCAACTGTACATCTCCAATACGGCCACAAGCATTCAACCTAGGCGCCAAACCAAACCCCACTGCTGTTGTCGTAGGCACTTTTGTTTCCGAATTTTGAGACACCTTCCACAGTGCAGCCAGCCCAGGCCGTTCCCCCAGCGCCATCTGCTCCAAACCAAATTTTACTAATACACGATTATCACCCTTGAGTGGTACAATGTCCGCCACAGTAGCCAGCGCTGCCAAATCCAGAAACGGTCGCATCCTATCAAGAAAACCATCTTTTTCGTAATACCGAGCAAACAAACCCTGCACCACTTTAAAAGCTACACCAGTGCCACATAAATAACGCCACTTATCCCGCTCATCATTACTCAGAACCGGATTTACAATAATGCAATCAGGCAATATTTCTGGCAACTGATGATGATCTGTCACAATTACATCCATTCCCCATTCTTTCGCCGCTGCAACCTCCTGCCAAGAACTGATGCCGCAGTCCACCGTCACCAGAAGACGAGCGCCCTCATCAAAAATTGTCCGTAAAGCTGGAGTATTCACTCCATAGCCTTCTTCCATACGGTCCGGAACATAATAAGCCACGTTGGCATCCAATGCCTGCAATCCCTGATATAAGGTAACGCTAGCACAAATTCCATCCACATCGTAATCACCGTATACCACAATTTTTTCCTTTTTCTCCACCGCCTGCAGTATACGTTCCACCGCCGCACCCATATTCAACATCTCAAAAGGAGAAGATAATTGCTCCAATGAAGGATTCAAAAACTCTCTGGCTGCATCCAATTCTGTATAGCCTCTGTTTATCAATAAGTTAGCCAGCACAGAAGAAATTCCTAACCCGTTCATCAGCCGCGCCTGTACTTGCGGCTTATTCTGTTGTACAATCCACTTACTCATTTTCATCATTGTGTCCCTCCTTTTTCCGATTTTCATAGCCCATCGAAAAAAGTCTAAATATAATCTATTTAATTATATATCATATCACAAAACCCCAGTACTGAGCAATAAAAATACGCTTTCTTCGCGGTTTTCTCCCGAAAAGTCTTCTTTTCTGACACGATTCCGAAACAATTTTAAAAACTTCGTGCCAGAACTGAACCAGCTGCCAAAAACACCTGTTTTCCCACTTCCCAGTAAAGTGCTTTCCAAACAAGCCACTATAAGGATAAAGCACATTCGAAATACACCCCTGTCCAGTGTCTTACTTGCCAAGGATATTCGTCATCATGAGCACAAAAAAATCCCTCAGCAGTAGGGCCGAGAGATTTTTTTGATACACATTCCTATTTATCTTGTCTGTATTGCGCAACACCTTGCGTATATAAATTATTTCCGTCGCAGTCAATGGCTACAATACAAGGCAAATCCTCCACTTCCAAACGGCGAATGGCACAGGTTCCCAGTTCTTCATAAGCGATCACTTCCGCTTTTTTCACCGAGTGAGATATCGCTACGCCAGTGCCGCCAATGGCTGCCAGATATACAGCAGTACAATCCTTCATGGCCTGAATTACTTCTTCACTGCGGGGTCCTTTGCCCAACATCCCTTTTAATCCTACCTGTCGAATCAGCATAGGCGCATAGCTGTCCATGCGGCTGCTGGTAGTAGGACCGCAGGAGCCAATGGGTTGTCCTGGCTTGGCAGGAGCGGGACCTACATAATAGATCAACTGATTTTGCAAATCCACCGGCAAAGCTTTTCCTGCCGCTAAGGTTTCTGCCAGCAATTTATGTGCCTTATCCCGCGCAGTATAAATCACACCTGATAACAGAACGCTGTCCCCTGCATGTAAATTCTTGATGCTTTCCTCCGTCAGCGGTGTCGTCAATTTTTTTATCTGGTTCATAAGTATGCCGCCTCCTACAAGATTACTTCTCTATGTCGTGCCGCATGACAGTTGAGGTTCACTGCCACAGGCAGCATAGCAATATGTGTGGGATAATATTCTATATGCACTGCTAAGGCTGTCACGCGACCACCCAGACCTTGAGGGCCAATCCCCATCTTATTAATCTCACCAAGCAGTTCCTCTTCCAATGCTGCATACAACGGATTGGGGTTGCGTGAGCCGAGCTCTCTGGTCAAAGCTTTTTTGGCCAGCATCGGCGCTTTTTCCATGGTACCACCTACACCGATGCCCACAACGATAGGCGGACAAGGATTGCCGCCAGCGTTGCGCACCGTATCCAAAATAAATTTTTTGGCACCTTCCAGTCCATCGGCAGGTTTCAACATCTTTACAGCTCCCATATTTTCGCTGCCTGCGCCCTTGGGCACAACCAAAATTCGCAGATTCTCTCCACTGACAATCTCGGTGTGAATCACTGCCGGCGTATTATCTCCGGTATTCTCACGGCTGAATAATGGCTCCATCACCACAGATTTACGTAAATAGCCATCCTCATAGCCTTGCCGCACACCCTCATTCACAGCATCTGTCAAGCTGCCGCCCACGATATGCACATCTTGTCCTACTTCCAAATACACAACAGCAATTCCGGTATCCTGACACATCGCCTGCCTACTCTCCCGTGCCATTTGACAATTTTGGAGAATCTGTGTCAGACAATATTGCCCAAAGGATGATTCTTCCCGCTCCAAACCAGCCTGCAAAGCCCGCTCCACATCAGCGGGGAGATCATAGCTGACATCCATGCACAATTGTCGCACTGCTGCTGTAATTTCCTCTACTGTAATCGACTTCATCGGTTATCCCTCCCTTTTTCGTTCCTTTTTATTATACACATTTTACCGTGCCCCGTCACGCAAAACAAAAAAATAGCCTTCGTTTTCCTACAGTATACAAAATACAAAATATCCTGCTTTTATTGCAATAAAAATATTTTTCTTCCTAAATAAGCCTTTCCGCCATGGGAGTTTATTGTTTTTTCTGCCAATCTATGAGATAATGGAAGAGCTATTTTACTACTTACACATTACAAGGAGGAGTTTCATGGATCGTCAATTTGCAATTTTTATGGTCATTGCACTGTATATGGTTATCATGATTGGTATCGGTTTTTACTATGCACGGCGCAATACCTCTGTTTCCGACTACGTCTTAGGTGGCCGCAGCCTGAACCCATGGGTTACTGCGCTGAGCGCACAGGCCTCTGATATGAGCGGCTGGCTCTTAACAGGTTTACCGGGGTTGGCCTATTTATCCCTTGCGGGCTTTAAGGAAGCCGCCTGGACTGCCATCGGTTTAGCAATCGGGACCTTTCTCAACTGGGTTCTCGTCGCAAGACGGCTGCGCAGCTTTACAGAAGTTTCACAAAATTCTTTAACATTGCCTGACTATCTGCAAAACCGTTTCCGCGACCGTTCAGCTATTTTAAAAACAGCTACCGCAGCAGCCAGCATTATTTTCTTTTTAATTTATACATCTTCTATGTTTGTGGCTGGCGCCAAACTATTTTCTACCATCTTTCCCATCAGTTACACCCAGGGCTTGTTGGTAGGCAGTTTAATCATCATTTCCTATACCTTTTTAGGAGGATTTTTGGCTGTATGTACGACAGATACCGTACAAGGTATTCTCATGTTTATTGCATTGGTTTTTGTACCACTGGCTATCATCTCTGTAGCAGGCGGTTTTACTGCCACCTTTACACAGATTGATCCCAGCAACTGGCAGTTATTCCCTACGGGGGACGGCAGCGTATCCTTCCTTCTCATAGCTTCCTCATTGGCTTGGGGATTGGGGTATTTTGGACAGCCTCACATTTTAGTTCGCTTTATGGCAGTTGCCAAACCGAAAGATATCAAACCTGCCACCATCGTTGCTATGGTTTGGGTTATCATCACGTTAGCCGCAGCTGTATTAATCGGGCCTCTGGGACATATTTATCTGTCAGAACCTCTGGCCGAAGGACAGCACGAAACTATTTTTATGGTACTCATCAACCAGATGTTCAATCCAGTACTGACCGGTGTTTTCTTATCAGCGATCCTGGCTGCTATCATGTCTACCGCAGCCTCCCAGCTGCTTGTTGCATCTTCCGCACTGTCCAATGATATCTATCATGGCCTGTTCCATAAACATGCATCAGAAAAAGAAACCATGTTGGTGAGCCGAATCTCTGTATTGCTGATTGCCGCCATCGCACTTTTCCTGGGTATGGACCCCAACAGCTCCATCTTTGGTATCGTCAGCTATGCTTGGGCTGGATTGGGCGCTTCCTTTGGACCTGCCGTGTTCATGTCCCTGTATTGGAAACGGATGACACGCAACGGCGCCATTGCCGGTGTCTGTGTCGGCGCTGTCAGCACCATTTTGTTCAACTATCTGAAAACCCACGTTGGTGGAATTTTCAGCGTTTATGAATTGTTGCCGGCATTTATTTTGGCCGTCATTGCTATTGTTGTGTTCTCCCTTTTGGACAAAGCTCCATCTCAGGATATGCTCAACGAATTTGACCAGGCAGTGGCACAATCCAAAGAAAAATAACTAGTGTTTGACAAAAATAGCTTACATTTCACGCAGGCAAAATCGTTCTGCGACAAAAAAAGTGCTATGCTGCTCTCTGACAAAGCAACATAGCACTTTTTATTGACTATACAAACCTCTCCAATCGTTCATCCAAAATCCAAAAATCTGCGCTCAAATTTACAATACTCTCCATAGCAGTGATCTCATCTAACAAACTTAAAATATTGGTGATTACTTCATCATCCCGCACCGGTATCAAATCCCGCGGCACTAAAACAGTTCCCGCCCACAAAATTGGGATATCCTCCAGATCCAAAATATCGGCAACCTGCTGCAATTTAGCGGACTTGGTCACGATTTCCACTAAATCATCATCTCCAAAGCGCACATCATCCGCACCGGCACCGAGACCTTCTAAGACCAAGGTATTCTCATCCAGACCGCTCTTCCACTTGCTGATCAGAATTTGTCCCCGCGTTTTATATAGCCATTCCACCTTTTCTCCATATTTTCCGCCATAACGCAGAAAACAATCCGCCAACATCTCTTCATTTGTGTCAGGATGCCCGTAAAAGAGAAAGGAAGTCTGCCCAGGTCCCTGCCCCTGATATAAAGCCAACTCCTGTTCCATGTAATTTCGATAAACACAACGTTTTAACCAGTTTGTATAATCTGCCATAACTTTCCCCTACACTTTTAAAATATCTACTTCACTGTTTCCAGCAGACATGCTTTGCGCCGCCGTGATGTGCTGGCCAGACAATCCAACAAAAATACCCGAAATAACACCTTCCATCCAGCCAAAGAGCCAACAAAGCGTAATCCCCATTCCAGACACGGCTGAATCCAGCGTACTACGCATTGGGCTAAAACAATCCAACACAAGGCAAACTTAAAACAAATCAATCCACCCAGCTGCAAAAATTCCTTGCTGTAATCCCAATAAGTCAAATGATACCGATGTTTCAGCCACCATCCGCTGCAAAACTCCACTAAAAGAGGTAATATACAACAATTTCCGGAAAAATGCTTGCGGTCATATTTATAACTGCCCGCCAATAAAATACCGGCAATCCCATACATAGGTTTCACCGGCCCATAAAGAAAATTGGGCTTTTGAAACCTTCCCGCAGCAAACCAATTATAACAGCCCTCCAATATCCACCCCAAAAAACTATAAATCAAAAAACACTGTGCAGTCCGTCGCAAAATGAAAAGCTCCCTTCTCTATCAGTTAGCTTTAGCATAAACAACGGCAGAAAATTTATTCCTCCTGCTCTGAAAAAAATTGCAACTTTTTGTACCATAAATGTTGAGATTTACTTGGCCAAAAGATTGCCAGCACTGTATAAATTTCCAAACGCCCTAACAGCATCAAGGCGCTGAACAACCATTTCGCCAATCTTGGCGCAGAAGAAAAAGATTCCGTAGGTCCCCACAGGCCAATCGCTGGGCCCACACCGCCCAAACAAGCCAGAGCGCCTGTGAAGGAGTCCAAAAAATCCACGCCCATACAGCAAACAATAAATGTTGAAAACAAGGTCAATGCCACAAAAAGATAGAAAAAGGCCGTCACACTGTGCAGAGTCTGCTCTGTCAATCTTTTTTCACTGGCCTTCAGCGTGCGCACCAAGCGAGGATGCAGGAATCGCTGCACCTCTCGCATTGCCTGCTGCACCAAAATAATATGTCTGTCGATTTTAAATCCGCAGGTGGTGGAACCGGCACAGGCACCAGAAAACATCAATAAAATTAAAACGACACAGGCTGCTGTCGGCCATTGCTCATAATCACAGCACACAAATCCAGTGGTGGTAATAATCGACAGCACATGGAATGCACTTTGCCGCAAAGCCGTAAACAAATTCTCCTGATATTCAGGCAACACACTGATTGTCACAAGGAAAACTGCTCCCAGCACGACACCAGTGTATACACAAAATTCTCTATTTTTCCAAAAATGACGCAGCGAACGGTTGCGGAATGTCATAAACAGCAATGCATAATTGATGCCTGACATATACATAGCCCCCACCATAGCCCACTCCAGCAATGGACTTTCATAAGAACCGATGCTGCTGTTGCGTGTGGAGAAACCACCGGTAGCCACGATGGAAAAAGCATGGTTCAGCGCATCGAAAGCATCCATTTTGCAGCAAAACAACAAAAGAAATGTTATCGCTGTATTAAAAATATACAAAAGCCACAAGCTTCGCGCGCTGTCAGCTATTTTCGGATGCAATTTATCTTTCACAGGACCGGCAGTCTCTGCACGGACCATCTGCATAGCTCCCGCGCCCAGATTGGACAGCAAGGCCACAAACAAAACGATAATTCCCATGCCACCCAGCCAATGGGTCACACTGCGCCACATTAAAATGGCGCGAGGCTGTCCTTCTATATCATCCAGCACAGAAGCGCCCACTGTAGCAAATCCCGACATCGCCTCAAAAAATGCATCCGCCACAGTATCAAATGTCCCTGCCAGCAGATAGGGACACATTCCCAGAAGAGCAGCAAAAATCCATCCGAAGGTGACAATAGCCGCCCCATCCCGTACCTGCAAATGTACATTTTTTTTCGCAGGACGCCAACAGAGCATCATCATGATGCCAATCGCCAAAGTAAGCGGCATCATGAACAAAAATACGTTAATACATGATTCCCGATAGAAAAGCGCTGTTATAATCGGCAGCACCATACAGCAAGCTACAATGATCAGCAGCTCACCCACTGTATACCATACAACATTTCCCTTCCGCGCTCTTCCCATTATTCTTCCCTCACCATCGGCTCAAAAAATGCATCCTCTTCCAACGTTTCCACTACATCCGTCTCATCCTGATACTGCCGTTTTGTAGGCAACGGCAAAAACAGTACCAATACCGTATACAATTCTAACCGACCAATCAACATTAAAAAACTCAAAATCCATTTTGCCAACATAGGAGCGGAAGAAAAAGATTCTGTCGGCCCCCACTGACCCCAAGCAGGTCCTACACCGCCCAGACAGCTCATCACAGCAGTCAGAGAATCCAAAAACTCCCCGCCGCACAGACAAACCAAATATGTGGCAATCAGCACCAAAACCAAATAAATATAGAAAAATGTCATCACACTGAGTACCACATCATCATCCAACAATTGATTATTGGATTTTAACCGCGTCACCATACGGGGATGCAAAAACCGCCGAATTTCCTGTACTGCTTTCTTGGCCAAAATGACATGACGGTCAATTTTAATCCCACCAGTGGTAGAACCAGCACAGGCACCACAAAGCATTAATAGCATCAAGAGCATCTGAGCCGGCATCGCCCACTGCTCAAAATCACAGGTAATAAACCCTGTAGTAGAGAGAATGGATACCACCTGAAAGGCTGCATAACGGAAAGCCACCAGCCAGTGATAGCCATAGTCCGGCGCGATAAACCAAACCACCGCCAATGTAAAAAACAAGGCTACACAGACATATACCCGAAATTCTAAGCTTTGTAAAAAGCATTTCAAATTTTTGTTGCGCCAAGCATAAAAATAAAGAGAATAGTTGACCCCTGCCAAAAACATAGCAATCACAGTAACCCAATCCACCACAGCACTGTCATAGTAGCCCAGACTGGCATTTTTCGTAGAAAAACCCCCGGTAGAAATCACAGAAAAACCGTGATTCAATGCATCAAAGAGATTCAAACCCGCCAAAAGATAGAGCACAATCACAATCACAGTATTGGCCATATAAATGCACCACAGACTGCGCGCGGTCTCACTGATTTGGGGCCGCAGCTTGCCCTTTACCGGTCCAGAACTTTCTGCGCGGAAAATTTGCATCGCACCTACACCATGTCCAGCCAGCAGAGCCACAAACAACACCATAATGCCCATACCGCCCAGCCAATGGGTAAGACTGCGCCACATCAAGACGCAGCGGGCTGTCCCTTCTATATCATCCAAGACCGAAGCGCCTACCGTAGTCAGACCGGACATCGTCTCAAAAAACGCATCGGTTACCGTGTGAAAGGTTCCCGTCCAAAGATAAGGAATCATGGCAGCCAACGTCACCACAAGCCAACCGTAGGCCACCAGTGCGTAATTCTCCCGTAAAGAAATATGTTTCTGCCACCGTGTTGGACGCAGCCCAAAATAGAGCACACCACCTGCAGCAGACACCATCGCCGCAGTCAGCAAAAAAGCCAGATAGGCATCCTCATGATAATACATCCCCACTGCGGCGGGAATGAACATACTGCAGCCGATAATAATCAACAATTTTCCGATTCTGCTCCAAACATAACTCTTCTGCATTGCTTACACCTCTAGTCGCAGAAAATACTCAACCTTCCGCACTGCCGCCGCAGCTGCAAAAATAATGATGCGATCTCCCGGCAGCAACACATCATTCCCGGAAGGAATCATCGCATCGTTATCGCGAAACCGTGCGCCAATCAAAATCCCTTTGGGCAAACCCAGCTCCTTAATAGGCCGGTTGATCAACCGCTTCATTCTGCTGTTCACAATAATTTCATAAACCTCAGCAGAGCCCTTCTCCAGGACACTGATGGATAAAAACTCACTGTTGCGCACAAACCGCAGCACCGCTTCCGCCGTCAGAAGCCGCGGACTGATAGCAACATCAATCCCCACCGCCTCAATCAGCGGCAAATAATCAGAACGGCGCACCTGGGCAATGGTACGCCCTGCACCCAAACGCTTTGCCATCAAGGAAACCAAGATATTCAGCTTATCATCCTCCGTCAAAGCTACAAAAAGATCCGACTCCTGCACCCCTTCGTCCTGCAGCAAATCAATATCACTGCCATCGCCGTTCAAAATAATCGCTTCATTTAGCTGCCCCGCTAAAAATTTGCAATGCTTATAATCCTTCTCGATAATCTTAACCTCAAGCCCCCGTTTTTCCAGAAGCTGCGTCAAATAAAAAGCGACACGGCTGCCGCCGACCAACATGACCGAATGAATCGTCTGTCTGTGAAACCCTAAATATTTTTCAATTTCCCGCATCTGGTCCGTGCGTCCAATCAAGAAGACCCGATCCCCCAATAAAATCTGGTCATCCCCACGGGGAATAATCAGCGTGTCCTCCCGCAAGATTGCCGCCACCAGAAAATGATATTGACCATGAATCTCCTTCAACGCACAGTTGACAACAGGATTTCCTTTCTCTATACGCAGTTCCAGCAAGGTAATCTTGCCCTTGGCATAATAATTTACATCTACCGCTTCCGGCACCGAAATAATTTTGGCAATTTCCGCAGCGGCAACCCGTTCCGGATTGATCAACAAATCTACATTTAAGGCTGGATTGGAGGAGAGCTTGTTGTTGCGGTTATATTCCGGCTTGCGCACACGGGCAACGGTCTTTTTTACGCCATACTGTCCCGCCAGCATACAAGACAGCATATTCAGCTCATCGTTCTCAGTCACTGCAATCAGCAAGTCCGCCTTCTCTATCTCGATGCTTTCTAATAAACGGGAATCCGCCCCATTGCCCAACAGCGCCTGCACATCCAAATTTTCTTCTACCACCTGCTGCCGTTCCTCATCCTTTTCGATGACAAACACATCATGCCCTTCCTGTGACAATGTTTCCGCTATGTTATAACCGATTTTTCCGGCTCCTATAATCACTGCCCGCATCCTTCTCAACTCCTGACTCTTTTTCCTGCAATCAAATGCAGTTTGTTATATTATACCACCAGAAAAAACAGTTGCAACAAAATATCCGTTGTATAAAAATTAGAGAGGCATCTCTCTGCCTCTCTAAAAGATAGTTTTCCCACTGTATCCTATTTTAATTCCGCTTTATCTGCTTTGGTCCTTTTTTTGCATTTCCGCATAAAACTTCTTTAATACTTCCAAAAAGCAGGTTTCCACTGTACTGAACTTCCGTTTTTTTTGGGTAATCAACACATGCATGGTGCGGACCTGTACATCCACCAACCCCACTCTGTGAATCAAACCCGACGTCACATAAGGATCCTCCCTGCCGGCAAAGGAACTGGCCATTACCGCCACACCCAAATTTGCAGCAATCGCCTGCTTTACGCTGTCCTTGTCCTGAAAGGAGATAATACTGTTGGGACAGATCTCATCCTCTCCCAGGATCATGCAATTTTCCTCATAATTGTGCTCCTGCTGAATAATCCACGGATATGCATAGGCTTCCTCTACTTCCACTTCCTTTTCCAAAGCCAACGGACTCTCAGAACCCGTATATAACATGAAATCTTCTACCAATAGCTGTTCTGCATCAAAATTGCGCATACCCAAACTGGACTGCAGCGTTTTCAGCTTATCCACACCCACAAAAGAAGTCACGCTGATGGTGGAAATCCCCGCCAATAAGGACGTCATGCTTTTATCCGGCAAAGTTTCCTTTACATGCACCGTGATTCCAGGATAAGCCTGCTTACAGGCAATAATCACCCGAGGCATAATGGTACTGCAAATGGTGGACGAAGCGTCCACATAGACATCACCGTTAATATAATCAGGACTCTCATTGGAATTGCGGATATGCTCCACCTCATTTAAAATCACATCCACCGAGCCCATCAATTTTTCGCCGTCCTCCGTCAATTCCACGCCCTGATTAGAACGACGAAACACCTTATATCCTACTTCCTCCTCAAAATTATGAATGGCATTGCTAATCGTAGGCTGTGTCAAAAACAGCTGCTTTGCCGCTTTTGAAATGGAACGGCACTGCGCCACTGCCTTAATATAACGAAACTGCTCTAAATTCATCTTCTCCACCCCAACCACTTTGACAATTTTTTATCTTTTCTATCATACGCTCTTGTTTCATCCATACTTATATTTCATCTGCTCAAGATACCGCAGTCAGTTTATCTTTGTCTCCCTGTAGTGATCTGCTCAGCACACACTTTGCAAAAAACATGTGCCGCGCCCAACCTTTTATATTGATTCACTTTTGTAATCAGTATATCACAAATTTCGTGAAAAAAGTAGCATTCTCTAAAAAAAATGATTTTTTATCATGAATCACTACATAGCATACAAACAATCTACAGGCCGTCACTTTTTGTAAATTTGCCCATAAAAAATCCCATCTCCGTAAACAACAAAGATGGGATAGCATTTTCTTATGGGATTACTGTTCTAACTGCCGACCCAGTTTGCGATAGAGCAAAAAGGTCAGAGCACTGATGATAATGCCCTTCAGCAAATTGAACGGCGCTACTGCAAATAAGATAAATGTTTTTAAATCCACAATGGCAGGATTCAGTGCATTGCCCATCTGAATAAAAAATTCCAACGGCTGACCGAACACTGTAGCATATACCGGCAGTAAAATGAAATAATTGATTACCGAGCCCAACAGCACCATACACACAATACCTGCAGCCATGCCCAGCAGCATACCCTTTATATTGCGTTGTCTGCGGTAAATCCACGCTGCCGGCACTACAAAGGAGCAACCAATGAGAAAATTGGCAAATTCCCCTACGCCGCCGGTAATCGTGCCGTTTAACACAAAGTTTAATAAAATTTTAATGAGCTCAATCATTGCGCCCGCCGCAGGTCCCATGGACAACGCGCCTACCATCACAGCCAGTTCGCTCAAATCCAGCTTATAAAAGCTTGGCGCAAACCACAGCGGCGCTTCAAACAACATCAGCACGCCGGCCACCGCCGCCAGCAACGCAATTTTGGTGAGCGTACTCAACGCCATTTTCTTTCCAGTACTTTTCTGCTGCATCATTCCTGCTTTTCTTTCGATCTGTTCCATGTCAGATCCCTCCCGTGTTTAGATTTTGCTGAAGTTTTTCTCACACATAAACTCTGTGCGCATAAGAAAAACCTCTGAAAATCTTCAGAGGCTTGAAACTGCACCGTATTGCCAGAATATCAAATATCCCGCATATCTATGCATCTTCTACCATCCAGACTATACTGTCGGTGCTGGAATCACACCAGCTCAACCCTTTTCTAAAGGCTCGCGGACTTTTACCGCCGGTAGGGAATCTCACCCTGCCCCGAAGACTATGTTTATGCTATAAACATAGTACATCTTACAGAACTTGTAAAGTATTTTTCGCAAAAATATGATTCTTTTGACGCATGTATACAAAATCACAGAGCAGCACCCATCCGCAAATGAACGCCGCTCTGCACATGCTAAGCCATTCCGTTTGGAAAAAGTACGCCCGACCTATTTCCGATAACTGTCCAGACGGCTGACCAAAGCTGCCTTGGTATCCTCATATTTGGCCAGCTTTTCTTTTTCACCGGCAATGACCTCCGCCGGCGCTTTGGCCACAAATCCAGCATTGTTCAGTTTCTTTTCCAAACGCTCAATTTCCTTATTCATCTTTTCTACTTCTTTTTCCAGACGGGCAATCTCCTTGTCCATATCAATCAAGCCTTTTAGTGGCAGGAACAGCTCAATGCCCTGCACCACCGCCGTCACAGCCTGCTCCGGTTTCTCAGCCAGACTCAATACCAAATCCAACTGCTCCAGATTGGCCAGATTTTTGATATACGGCGCTGTACCTTGCAGCATCGTCAAAAATTCCTCCTTGTTGGCCGCAATCACGCAATCCGCTTTCTTTCCTGGCGGTACATTCATTTCACTGCGCATGTTGCGGATAGCGCGAATGATATCCATGACCACATTCATCTGCCCTTCAATGTCCCCAGAGATTTTCGCATCATCCACCTGCGGCCACTGGGTCAGCATAATGGTTTCCCCTTCATGGGGCAGATGCTGCCAGATTTCTTCCGTGATAAAGGGCATAAAGGGATGGAGTAAAATCATGGTGTCGCGCAGTACCGCAGCAATCACCTGCTGCGCAGTGCGGCGGCTGACCTCTGTCTCCTTCCCATACAAACGGGGCTTCACAATCTCAATATACCAGTCGCAGAATTCATTCCAGATAAAATCATACAGCGTATTGGCTGCGCCGCCCAAATCATAACTCTCCAGACGGTTGGTCACATCCTTAGCGACAGAATGGAAACGGCTGATAATCCACTGATCCGCCGTGGTATACTGCAGCGTTTCCTCCGCCATCGGCTGATAATCCTCCAGATTCATGAGGACAAACCGTGTCGCATTCCAGATCTTATTGCAGAAATTCCGCGCCGCCTCCAAACGCTCCGTCTGGAAACGCAGATCATTGCCCGGCGTATTGCCTGTAATCAGCATAAACCGCAGCGTATCAGCGCCATACTGCTCAATCACCTGCAGCGGGTCGATGCCGTTGCCCAGAGATTTGCTCATCTTGCGTCCCTGGCTGTCCAATACCAGACCATGAATCAAAACATCATGGAACGGCGATTGCCCTGTGAACTCCAAGGCGTCAAAGAGCATCCGTGCTACCCAGAAGAAAATGATATCCCGTCCTGTCACCAACAGACTGGTAGGATAAAACATCTCCAACTCCTTCGTTTTCTCCGGCCATCCCATGGTCGAGAAGGGCCATAAGCCGGAGCTGAACCAAGTATCCAGCACATCGGGATCCTGCTCCACATTTTTAGAGCCGCATTTGGTACAGGTATCAATATCCGTGGTGCTGCACATCACCTCGCCGCAGTCCCTGCAATACCACACCGGAATGCGGTGTCCCCACCACAGCTGACGGGAAATACACCAGTCGCGGATATTCTCCAGCCAGCCCAGATAAATCTTGGTGAACCTTTCCGGCACAAAATTCACTGCACCAGTGTGGGCTGCTTCGATGGCCGGCTTGGCCAACGGCTCCATCTTGACGAACCACTGCTTGCTCACCAGCGGCTCGATTACCGTATGACAGCGGTAGCAATGTCCCACCGAGTTGTTATGGTCCTCAATCTTTGTGAGTACGCCGCTCTCCGTCAAATCGGCCACCAGCTGCTTGCGGCATTCATAGCGGTCCATACCGGCATATTTTCCGGCCAGCTCATTCATTTTCCCCTGCTTGTCAATGACTACCACCTGGGGCAGATTATGGCGATTGCCCACCTCAAAATCATTGGGATCATGGGCCGGCGTAATTTTTACAGCGCCGGTACCAAATTCCTTTTCCACATACTCATCAGCAATCACCGGAATAATGCGGTTCACGATAGGCAATACCAGATTTTTGCCCACCAGATGGCTGTAGCGCGCATCATCAGGATGCACAGCCACTGCCGTATCGCCCAGCATCGTTTCCGGACGGGTGGTGGCAATCTCAATACTGTCCGTACCATCCTCCGTAGGATACCGGAAATAATAAATTTTGCCCTCCTGGTCCACATGTTCCACTTCAATATCAGAAATGGTCGTCTGACAATGGGGGCACCAGTTTACAATATAGTTGCCCTGATAGATCAAGCCCTTCTCATACAAACGCACAAAGGCTTCTCTCACAGCCTGAGAACAGCCCTCATCCATGGTAAACCGTTCTCTGTCCCAGTCACAGGAGCTGCCCAGCTTGCGCAGCTGCGTAGTAATCGTGTTGCCATATTCCTCTTTCCAGGCCCAGGTGCGGCGCAAAAACTCCTCGCGCCCTACTTCATAGCGGTTGGTGCCTTCCTCCTTCAACTGCGCCTCCACCTTTGCCTGGGTTGCAATCCCGGCATGATCCGTGCCCGGAACCCACAACGTGTTAAACCCGCACAGCCGTTTATACCGCACCAGAATATCCTGCATGGTGTTGTCCATGGCATGCCCCATGTGCAGCTTACCGGTTACATTTGGAGGCGGCATCACGATAGAAAAACTCTGTTTTCCTTCCTCCATTTTTCCCGCAAAATATTTATTCTGCTCCCACACAGAATACCAATGCTCCTCTACCTGCTTCGGGTCATACACCTTAGATAGATTCTTGCTTTCATCCATAGTTTCTGCTCCTTTCCAGTCCTGCTTTCGCTTCTGCAATAAAATAAAAAACGCCTTCGCCCCCCAAAAGGACGAAAGCGCAGCTTCCGTGGTACCACCTTTGTTCCTTTCTGTCCAGAGACAGAAAAGCACTCTCCGCTGTAACGGGCTACCCGACCATGTCTACTGCGCCTATCCGGCAGTTCGACATCGTATCTCCGAGGCTACCTTCCAATGCTGCTGCGGGAAAACTCCCAGCCGTGATTTTCCTCTCTGTGCGCAACATCACACTGTACTCCTCCTCATCCCTGATGATTCAGATATCAGACTATTTTTATACGATAGCACATAGCCCCATAGATTGTCAAGTTTTATTACTCCAAAATACCTTTGGCTTCCGATTGCCTCTATGCCAACCCTTCCTCTTCTCGCAAATACTCCTGCATTTTCGCAGCCAGCGCCATATTTCCCCGCAGGGTATACAAATTATCCAACACTTCAAGTTCTAATTGATTGGTAAACCAGATTTTGCAGCCGCTTTTTCCTTTTTGTTCTGAGAAATCTTCCACCTTATTCAACCGCACATACCCATTGGCCTCGTGATAAGGGCTAGAGGTCAAACGCACTCGGATTGGCACCAGACAAAAATCCTTACTCAGTATCAACGGCAATCTTCGCCCCCGTTGGTTGCCCATCTGCGCAGTTATGCGGCGGCTCTGCCGCTGTAAGAGCTGCTTATTGCTGTGCAGATAAGCAAACAAATCATCCAATACCCATGAAAAACTAAAATTCACCTGCTCCACACTGCCATCCTCATAAAGGATATAGCTGCCATTGGCACCATCGGGCAGATAGGCGGGGAGCAGGGCGCAAATATCGCGCCATTCCCTTTTATAGCGCGGCAAGCTCCATATGTTTTTCATAATTTTCGACATGGCAATTCCTCCTTTGCTTCTTCCCCTCACAGCTACAGTACAGGAATGTCCCTGCTCAAGTCATATTGATACGCTTCGGCACTGGTTTTGATATCCCGCAAAAGAAAATTGCGATATATCCCCTCAATATAGCGCCAATTGAGCTTTTCTGCGGCTTCGGCCTGCTCCACGGCATATTCTAAAAGATCGGCCCTGTCCCTGTCCAGCACACCGACGGCTACGCCGTTGATTTCCCTGCGGGCCACGGTATACTTCATGATTTTGTCAATATCAAATTCATTGAGAATACGCCCAAAATTGTGTTTTTTGAATAATTTCCGCGCAAAGTTCTGAATCTTTTTTAACTCCATTTGCGTCACAGGATATTTGTTTTCCCCGTATAGCAGGATGTCATCCTGGGCGATATGCGGCGTTTGCTCTGGCTCCTGTTTTACAACTGTCGGCTGTGCTGTCTGCGGTGCGATTACCGGTGATTCTGTTGCCGTTTCCTTCTGACAGTGCTCTTCCTGTACCAATATTTTTGGTGCATCTTCTTTACATACCGTTTTTTCCTGCTTATCTGTTTCGTATACCAAGAAACTTGGTAAATCTATTTTTTGTTCTTCTGTTACCTGTTCTGTTGTCGTTGTGTCTGCCTGTACCTCTGTCACTGTTTCTGTCTGCATTTCTGTTGCCGCTGGTTTTCTGCCGCCTTTTTTGCCGTTTTCCCGCCGCTTGCGGTTGCTGTCTATCAGTGGTTTTGCCGCAGAAAATACCATCTTCAGTACCCAGTTGTCTGTCTGCGGTTCGATTTCGCTGAAGGCATAGGCACAGATCATGCCATAAGCCGCCAGCTGGGTTTCCATGTCAGGAATCAATGTAATCATATCGTGAAAGGACTGGTAAAATACAAAACTGCGTTCCAATGTTGCGGTTGTCATAAAAATCCCTCGTTTCTCAATTTTTCAATAAAAATTTCAGTAAAAATTATGTATCAGGTTTTTGTCTGCCTTTGCAGATTTTATACCTACCTTTGCCTGTTCCTCCGTTTACCCGACCAGAAAGGCGTCGGGTAAGCGGAGGAAGGGGCAAGACAGACAAAATATACTTAGTTGCCAATCACCGTGGTATCGATTCGTTCTACGGATTTGACGGTCTTGCTCTGTAAGCTGTTCAGTTTTTCCG